>NZ_KK073874.1:6248403-6575913 GCF_000585375.1 Cryptosporangium arvum DSM 44712 | reverse complement strand
GTGGCGTGAGGAGCCGGAGCGCGCCTCGGACGGCGCCGGGCGTGCGCTGCAGTTCTTCCGCGAGCTGCTCGACGCTGATGTCGGCGGCGAGGGCGGCGACCACGCTGGAGTACTCGTCGTCGGTCCAGGGTTCGCCGGATCGGCGGGCGAGCAGGCGGGTGGGGTTGGCTTGCTCGTTGACGGTGATCTGGGGGGTCATGAGCCGTCCCTCCGTCGTGGTGACAGTGGCTACCGACCGGCGGCCACTGTCACCACTTTAGAACAGGGGTACGACAATTTCGGGGGTCAGGCGGCGGCCTTGCGGCCCCGGCGCTTGCCGAAGAGGTAGGCCAGCAGGGCGACGATCGCGAGCAGGCCCAGGGCCTTCTTGGGCTCGCGGAGCTGGGATTCCGCGATGGCCTTCGCGAGAGCGACGGCGTCGAGCGCGTTGTCGTCGGCCGGGACGAAGGCCGGCACCGGGCGGGTGCCGGGGGCGCTCGGCAGCGGTCCACCGTCGGCGGCCACCGCCCGCGCGGTCGTCCCCGCGGAACCCCCGCTCGCCGAGGAAGCCGAGCCTGAGGAAGCCGAGTCCGAGGAAGCCGAGTCCGAGGAAGCCGGGGAAGCCGCAGGAGTCGAGGAAACCGGGGGGACCACTGCTGGTGCGGCACCGGCCGCAGCGGTCGCAGCGGTCACCGCCGCCCCATTGGCGGCCGCCACGTCGCCGGTCGCTTTCGCCGCGGCCCGCTTCCGCGGAGCCGCCTTCTTCGCCGGAACCGCCCCGGCCCCGGCGGAATCGGCCCGTGCGGAATCGGCCCGTGCGGAATCGGCCCGTGCGGAATCGGCCCGTGCGGAATCGGCCCCGGCCGCCGCGCCATCCACAGCACCCTGACCGCCCGCAGCGACACCAGCGTCGGCACCGGCCGAAGTCACCCCGTCGGACGCCGAGTCGCCCCCCGCCGGAGCGTTACCCGCCTCCAGCATCGCCTGAAGGTTCGTCGCGAACTGCGTCATCATCTGCTCGGTCACCGTGTTGATGACCCCTTGCCCCATCGCCGCCGCCCGGCCGGACAGATTCACGTCCGCCGACACCGTGCCGCGTGTCGTCTCCCCGTCCGACGTCAGCGCCAGCCGTGCCGTCGCCTCGGCGGTGCCCTGGCCGCGGGCCTCCTTGGCCTTGCCGCGCAGCACCGCCCGGTGCTCCTCCGGTACCCGCTCCACGACCTCTAACTGTCCCTTGTACTGCATGGTGACCGGCCCGAGCTTCACCTTCATGCCGACCTGGTACGCATCCTCGGACAGGGTGTTGAGCACCTGCGCACCGGGCAGGCACGCCGCGACGCGCTCGAAGTCCATCAGCGTCGACCACACCTGGTCGATCGGTGCTCTCACGTCGAACGCGCTGTCGAGTTGCATCACAACAATCCTTTCGATGGGTGCGAAACCGCCGCGGCGACCTCGTCCAGTGCGGCCAGGCTATGCCCACTGACGAACGCGTCGCAGAAGGGTAGTGCGGCGGCCATCCCGCCGACCTTGGGCGCGAAACCGGTGGCCGCCTTCCGCGGGTTGACCCAGACGATCCGGTGCGCGAGCCGCCGCAACCGCGCCATCTGGGCGGCCACGTCGGACGGTTCGTCCTGCGCCCAGCCGTCGGACAGGATCACGACGACCGCGCCCCGGGCGGCCCCGCGCCGGCCGTAGGAGTCGAGGAACGTGCGCAGCGACGACGCGAGCCGCGTCCCGCCGGCCCAGTCCGGGGCGGCCTCGGCGGCGCGGCGCAGCGCCAGGTCGGGGTCCCGGCGGGCGAGCGGGCGGGTCAGGCGCGTCAGCCGGGTGGAGAACACGAACGCCTCGGCGCGGGCACCGGTCACCGAGCCGTGCAGCAGCGCGAGGAAGACCCGGGTGTACGGCTCCATCGACCCGGACACGTCGCACAGCAGCACCAGTGGCCGCGGCCGGCGCCGGCGGCGCCGGTGCACGAGTGCGACCGGATCCCCGCCGGTCTTCCGCGCGTTCCGGACGGTGCGGCGGACGTCGATCCGCTCGCCGTTCCTGGTCGACGCCCGGGAGCGGCGCGTACGTCGCTGCGGGGTGGCGAGGACGAGGCGCCGGACCAGGTGCCGGACGGCGTCCACCTCGGACTCCGACAGCTCGGCGAACGCGGTGTGCTGGAGCCGCTCGGTCGCCGAGGCCAGCGCGGGCACCGCCCGGGGCGAGCCGTCGCCACCTCCGGACGACGACGACGCGCCGGCCCCGGAGACACCTCGCTCCTCGGGGCGGTTGTCGGCCGCCGCCGGCCTGGTCTCGTTCGGGACGTCGGGCAGCGGTGGCGCGGTGGGGTCACCCCGGGAATCGGCCAGGTCGACGGGCGGGGCGTCGTCGCCGAAGATCCGGTCGAACACCGCGTCGAACGCGGGCAGCTGCTCGGCGTCGGCGACGAGCGTCGTTCGGGCGGTCCAGTACAGCCGATCCCGGGTCACCGGCGGCACCAGCCGCAACGCCGCCGCGAACCGCGCCGCGCGGTCGGTGCCCGCGGGCACCCCGCCGGAGTGCAGCGCCTCGACGAACCGCACCGCCACCACCCCCGGCCGGACGACCACCCCGCGCCCGCCCCCGGCCTCGGCCCGGGCCCGGGTCCGGTCCCCGGCCCTGATCCCCGCCCGAACCCCGGGATCAGGCCCGGCACCGCGCCCGGGATCAGGCCCGGCACCGCGCCCGGGATCAGGCACGGCCGGAACCCGTCAGCCAGGCCAACCCCTGGCCGCGAACCACGTCGAGGTCGTCGCGGCTCTTCAGCACGCTGCCGAGCGTGCCGGACGCCACGGCGTCCAGGTGGGGGACGTTCAGCAGCGTCAGGGCGGCCACCCAGTCGATCGTCTCCGCGATGCCCGGAGGCTTCTCCAGGTCGAGCCCGCGCATCCGGGCGACCGCGGCGGTGGCCTCCAGGGTCAGCGGTAGCGCGCTGTCGGGCACGCGCCGCCGGACGATCTCGGCCGCGCGCTCGGGCGACGGGTAGTCGATCCAGTGGTAGAGGCAGCGGCGCTTGAGCGCGTCGTGCAGGTCCCGGGTGCGGTTCGAGGTGAGGACGACGATCGGCGGCCGGTCCGCGGTGATCGTGCCGAGCTCCGGGATCGTCACCGAGGACTCCGCGAGGAGTTCGAACGTGAACGCCTCGAAGTCGTCGTCGGCCCGGTCCAGTTCGTCCACGAGCAGCACCGCCGGGCGGGGCCCCCGGTGTTCCAGCGCGGCGAGCAGCGGTCGCCGCAGCAGGTAGTCGCGGGTGAACAGGTCGGCTTCCGCGAGTCGTTCGTCGCGGGCCTCGGCCATCCGGATCGCGAGCATCTGGCGCGGGTAGTTCCACTCGTACAGCGCTTCGGAGGCGTCGATGCCCTCGTAGCACTGCAGCCGGATCAGCGGGGTGTCCAGGGCCCGGGCCAGGGCCTTCGCGGCCTCGGTCTTGCCGACGCCCGGCTCGCCCTCGAGCAGGACCGGCTGGGGGAGCCGGACGGCGAGGAAGAGCGCGGTCGCCAGGCCGGGGTCGACGACATAACCCGCGGTGTCGAGGGCGCCGGCCAGCGCGTCCACGTCCGGGAAGACGTTTGCCACCTCCTGGGACGCGCCGGCCCGCGCGGCCCCGGGGGTCACCCGCGACCCGCGAGGAACCGGCGCTTGCAGCCCTCGGCGCAGAAGTACTCGCCGTCGGCCTGGATCGCTCCCGGAACGATCGCCACGGTCATCCCGCAGATGGGATCGATCGCGGTGGCCGGAGCGTCGATCACCGCGATCGGCACCGTGCCCGCCGGAACGGTCACGAAGCCGCCGGGAGCGGCGGTGGTACCGGGCACCGGAGCGTCGCCCGCGGTGGTTCGCGGCTCGGCGTCGGCCTGAGAACGGAGAGCGACGATCTCGGCGAGGATCGACAGGGCTATTTCGGGCGCGGAGCGCCCGCCGAGGTCCAGCCCGGCCGGGGAGTGCACCCGTGCGCGCTCGGCCTCGCCGACCTCGAGCGACGCGAGGACGGCCGCGCCGCGCTTGCGCGAGGCGACGAGCCCGACGTACGGCACACCGGCCCGGAGCGCGGCCTCCAGCGCCGGTTCCTCGTCGCGCCCGTGGGAGGCCACGACGACGGCCGAGGCACCGTCGATCGACGCCGACACCTCGAACCCGAGCGGTGCTCCCAGCGCGGCCAGCGACACCCCGATCGGGGTGTCGCCGATCACCGCGAGCCGCGGGGCCGGCTTTCGGGGTTCCAGGAAGATCTCCAGGCTGCCGCCGGACAGGCACGGGTTCGCGACCGTGACCGCGCCCTCCTCGACGAGTGTCGACGGGGCACCGGCGGAGATCCGCAGCAGCAGCGGGTCGCCGGCCTCCAGCGCGGCCAGTGCGTGCACCCGCACCGACGACTCCGCGCAGGTACCGCCGACGAAGCCCTCGATGGCTCCGTCGGCGAGCACCAGCGCCGTGTCACCGGCGTGCGCGCTGGCCGGCTTGCCCGCGCGCACGACGGTGGCTTTCACGTACGGCTTCCGAGCCCGGGTGAGCTCTTCGGCGCGAGACAGGATGCTCATCAGATCGGCGGGGTCGCCCGGCCCTGCATCGCCGCCCACACCCGGTCCGGGGTGCACGGCATGTCCAGGTGCGTGACGCCGAACGGGGCCAGTGCGTCGACGACCGCGTTCACCACGGCCGGCGGCGAACCGACGGTCGCGGACTCCCCGATGCCCTTCGCACCGATCGGGTGGTGCGGCGACGGGGTGACCGTGAAGTCGGTCTCCCAGTCGGGCACCTCCATCGCGGTGGGGATCAGGTAGTCCATGAACGACCCGCCGAGGCAGTTGCCGGACTCGTCGAACCCGATGAACTCCATCAACGCCATGCCGACGCCGTCGGTCAGCCCGCCGTGCACCTGGCCCTCGATGATCATCGGGTTGATGCGCGTACCGCAGTCGTCGACCGCGATGAACCGGCGCACCTTCACGTACCCGGTGCCCGGGTCGACGTCGACGACGCAGATGTACGCGCCGTACGGGAACGTGAGGTTCGGCGGGTTGTACGTGACCTCGGCGTCCAGGTTGCCGTCGATGCCCTCGGGGAGTTCGACGGTGCCGTGCGCACCCATCGCGATCTCGGCCATCGTCTTGCCCTGGGTGGGGTCACCGGCGACGAACCAGCGGCCCTTCTCCCATTCGAGGTCCTCGGGACGCACCTCGAGCATCGCCGCGGCGATGTGCTTGGCCTTCTCGCGCACCTTGCGGGTGGCCAGCGCGACCGCGCCGCCGCTGACCGGCGTCGACCGGCTGCCGTAGGTGCCGAGGCCGAACGGCGTGTTGTCGGTGTCGCCGTGGACGACCTCGATGTCCTCGGGCGGGATGCCGATCTCCTCGGCGACGATCTGCGCGAACGTCGTCTCGTGGCCCTGGCCCTGGGTCTGCACGCTCAGCCGGACGACGGCCTTGCCGGTCGGGTGCACGCGCACCTCGGCGCCGTCGGCCATGCCCAGGCCGAGGATGTCCATGTGGCGACGCGGCCCCGCGCCGACGGTCTCGGTGAAGAAGCTGATCCCGATGCCCATCAGCTCGCCGCGTTCGCGCTTCGAGGCCTGCTCGGCGCGCAGCTCGTCGTAGCCGGCCTTGCCGAGCGCCAGGCGGAACGTCTTCTCGTACTCGCCCGAGTCGTACTCCCACCCGGTCTTGTTCGCGTACGGGAACTGTTCCGGCCGGATGAAGTTCTTCAGCCGGATCTGTGCCGGGTCGAGCTCGAGCTTGGCCGCGACGATGTCGACCATCCGCTCGATCAGGTACACGGCCTCGGTGACCCGGAACGAGCACGCGTACGCGACGCCACCCGGCGCCTTGTTCGTGTAGACGCCGGTGACCTTGCAGTACGCGGCCTGCAGGTCGTAGCTGCCGGTGAAGATGTGGAAGAACCCGGCCGGGTACTTGGTCGGGTTGGCGCTGGCGTTGAACGCGCCGTGGTCGGCGATGACGTGCGTGCGCACGGCCAGGATCTTCCCGTCGCGCGTGGCCGCCACGTCGGCCTTCATGATGTAGTCGCGCGCGAACGACGTCGACATCAGGTTCTCCGAGCGGTCCTCGACCCACTTCACCGGCTTGCCGGTGACGATCGAGCCGACGACGGCCAGGATGTAGCCGGGGTAGATGCCGACCTTGTTGCCGAAGCCGCCGCCGATGTCGGGGCTGATCACCCGGATCTTGTGCTCCGGTAACCCGGCGACCAGCGCGAACAGCGTCCGGTGGGCGTGCGGTGCCTGGGTGGTCTCGTAGAGCGTCAGCTTGCCGTCGATCGGGTCGTAGTCGGCGATCGCGCCGCAGGTCTCCATCGGCGCCGGGTGCACCCGCGGGTAGATGACCTCTTCGCTGATGACGACCTCGGCGGTCTCGAACACCGCGTCGGTCTCGGCGGCGTCGCCGGCTTCCCAGTCGAAGATGTGGTTGTCGGCCTTGTCGGCGATGTCGTCGCGGATGATCGGCGTGTCCGCGTCCAGGGCCTTCCGGACGTCGATGACCGGTTCCAGAACGTCGTAGTCGACGTCGATCAGCTCGAGCGCGTCGCGCGCGGCGTACCGGTCCTCGGCGATGACGAACGCGACCTCCTGGCCCTGGAAGCGCACCTTGTCGGTGGCGAGCACGGCCTGGACGTCGGAGGACAGCGTGGGGGCCCAGGCCAGGTTGAGGCCTTCGAGGTCGGTGCCGGTGATGACCGCGAGGACCTTGGGGTGGGCCAGCGCCTCGGTGGTGTCGATCGAGACGATCTTCGCGTGGGCCACCGGCGAGCGCAGGATCGCGCCGTGGAGCATGCCGGGCAGCACGATGTCGTCCAGGTAGCGGCCCTTGCCCCGGATGAAGCGCGGGTCCTCCTTGCGCTGGAGGCGCCCGAAGCCGATCGGGCGGTTCTCGTCGGTCGCGGCGGGGTTGGTTTCGGTGACCGTCATGCGGTTGCCCCGTTCTTGGCCGCCCATTGGACGGATCGGACGATCGTGGCGTAACCGGTGCAGCGGCAGATCTGGCCGGAGATCGCCGTGCGGATCTCGGTCTCGTCCGGCTCGGGGTTGCGGTCGAGCAGAGCGCGGGCGGTCATCATCATGCCCGGCGTGCAGAACCCGCACTGCAGCCCGTGCTCGGCCATGAATCCCTGCTGGACGACGTCGAGCTCACCGTTCTGGGCCAGGCCCTCGACCGTCCGGATCTCCCGCCCGGCGGCCATCGCGGCCAGCACCGTGCACGACTTCACCGGTTCGCCGTCCATCAGCAGCACGCACGTGCCGCAGTTGCTGGTGTCGCAGCCCCAGTGGGTGCCGGTCAGCTTCAGCGTGTCCCGGACGAAGTGCACCAGCAGGGTGCGGGGCTCGGCCTCGGCGGTGACCTCGGTGCCGTTGACCGTCATCGTGATCTGCATCAGCGCACCCGTTCCACGGCGCGCCGGAGCACGCGTTTGGTCAGTTCGGCGGCGAGGTGCCGCTTGTAGTCGATCGGTCCGCGCTGGTCGGCGACCGGGTCGCAGTCCTCGGCGGCGAGGGCGGCCGCGGCCGCGAACGCGGCTTCGGTCGGTTGCTCGCCCCGGAGCGCGTCCTCGGAGCGCGTCGCGGTGCGCCCGTCCAGCCCGACGGAGGTCAGCCCGATCGCCACGTCCGCGATCGCCCCCGTCTCGTCGAGCGTCACCGACGCGCCGGCGGCGGCCACCGCCCAGTCGCCGACCCGCCGCTCGACCTTCTCGTAGGCGCTGCCGGTGCGGGGCCGGACGGCGAAGCGCACCTCGGTGAGCAGCTCGTCCTGCGCGACCGCGGTCTCGTACGGGCCGCGGTGCAGTTCCTCCATCGTGACGACCCGTTCGCCGTCCAGGCCGCGGATGACGACCTCGGCCCGCAGGACCTCGCAGACCGTGGACAGGTCCTCGGCCGGGTCGGCCTGGCACAGCGAGCCGCCGATCGTGCCCCGGTTGCGCACGACCGGGTCGGCGATCACCTTCTCGGCGTCGGTGACGATCGGGAACAGCCGCGCGATCAGGTCGGAGTTGAGCAGGGTGGCGTGCCGGGTGAGCGCGCCGACGCGGACCGTCCCTCCGTCCTCGACCAGGTAGTCCAGCTCGAAGAGATCGTTGATGTCGATGAGCCACTCGGGTCGGGCGAGCCGCAGCTTCATCATCGGCAGCAGGCTGTGCCCGCCCGCGATCACCCGCGACTCCGGGCCGTGCGTGTGTAACAGGGCCAGCGCGTCCTCGACGCTCTCCGCGCGGGCGTAGTCAAAGGGAGCGGGAACTTGCACCTAGGTGCCTCCACATCGAGGGATGGGGATATCCGAACCCGACCTTGTTACCAGCGTTTACAAGTGTCAAGGTCGTCATAAGCGAACGGTTAAGAGGTGTCGGCGATGACCCTGAGCCAGTTGCGAACGTTTGCGTTGGTCGTCCGGTTGGGCTCGCTGCGCGCGGCCGCGGCGGAACTCGGGGTGAGCGAACCGGCCGTTTCGGCGGCGGTCGCGGCGCTGCGGGCCGAACTCGGCGATCCACTGTTCGTGCGGGCCGGCGGGGGGATCGCGTTCACGCCCGGGGGGCGGCGGCTGGCCGTGCACGCCGAGGAGATCGTCGGGCTCGCCGACCAGGCCCGGCGCGAGGTGGCCGAGACCGTCACCGCCACCCGGTCGCTGCGGGTGGCCGCGACCGCGGACTTCGGCGAACACGCGGCGGGCGCGTTGCTCGACGCGTTCACCCGGCGCCTGCCGGACTGCGAAGTGGACCTCGTGGTGCTCGAGGGCGCCGACCTCGCCGACGCGCTGGTGCGTCGCGTCGCCGACGTCGTGCTGGGGCCGCGCCCGGCGGCCGGCGACTCGCTCGACGCGGTGCCGTTCCTGCGCTACCAGCGCATTCTGGTCGCGGATTCACCCCGCGCGGAGCCGCTCCGCCAGGTCTGGCTGACCGGCCCGGCCGGTCTCGAAGAACTGTCGGAGGAAGGGCGGTGGCTGGCGGGTCTGCCCAGCTGGCCCGACCTCGTCCGCTTCCCCACCGAGACCGAGGCCATCGACGCCACCCGGGCCGGCGACGGGGTGATGCTCGCGCTCGGGCACGTCGTGCGGGCCGACCTGCGGCTCGGCACGCTCGTGCGGTTACCGCTGCCCGGCACGCCGGTGCAGGGGCTCTGGTACGCGACCGTGCTCGGGCGGAGCCGGGCGAGCACGGCGGCCCGTGCGCTGCAGGAGTTCGTGACGACGCCCGGCGCCACCGCCGCGATGCTCGCCCCGCCCGGCTCCGCCCCGGCCACCCCCCGCCGCCCACCCGTCCACGTCGCGCTGTGGAGCTAACGCGGCCGGGCGAACCGCACGGTGGTCGCGGGTACGAAGATCGCGAGGATCACGGCCGCGTACAGCAGTGACGCCGCGACCGGGTGCTGCAGCGGCCAGGCCGAGGACTCGGTGGGGAGCGGGTTCCCGCACAGCTCACGCACGGCCTGCCCGAGCGCGCTCACCGGGTTCCACTCCGCGACCGCCCGCAGCCAGCCGGGCATCCCGCCGGTCGGCACCATCACGTTCGACACCATCGAGACCGGCAGCACGACGAGCGACAGCTGCCCGGCCGCCTCCTGGCTGCGCACGACCAGCCCGAGGTAGAGCCCGACCCAGGTCATCGCGAACTGCACCAGCAGCAGCAACCCCAGCGCGGCCAGCGCCCGGCCGGCCCCGCGCTCGATCCGCCACCCGACCAGCAGCCCGAGCAGTCCCATCAGGACGAAGTTCACCAGCCCGTATGCGCCGGTCGCCACCGCCTGCCCGAACGGCACCGCGCTGCGTGCGATCGGCAGCGAACGGTACCGGTCGACGACGCCGAGCTGGTTGTCGCGCACCATCGTCACCAGCGGGGGAACGATGTTCACCGCGATCAGGACGAACAGGCCGGGCACCAGGTAGGCCCGGTAGCCGCCGCCGGGCACGTCGATCGCGCTCCCGATGATGTACCCGAAGGCCACGACCAGCACCAGCGGCCCGGCCAGCGTGAGCACGATGCCGGAGGGATCGTGACGCAGCCGGGTGAGCACCCGCTCGGCCGCGGCCATCCCGTCGACCACTGCAGTCGTCATGCCGCCGCCTCCGTCCGGTCGAGGAACACTTCGTCGAGAGTGGGACGGCGCAGCCGCACGTCGGCCACCGCCAGGGCGTCGGCGTCCAGGGCGCGCACGACCTCGGGCAGCGTGACGACCCCGGCCGGCACCGACGCGCTGACCTGGGTGCCGTCGATCAGCGGCGGCCCGGTGGCCCAGCGTTCGAGCGTGGTGGCGGCGGCCGCGGCGTCGGCGGCGTGCTCCACCACCACGTCGACGCGCGCGCCGAGGGCGTCCTTCAACGCGTCCGGCGTGCCTTCGGCGACGACCTTCCCGGCGTCGACGATGACGACCTGGTCGGCCAGCCGGTCGGCCTCCTCCAGGTACTGCGTGGTGAGCAGCACGGTGGTGCCGGCGGCGGCGCGGTCGGCCACCGTCGTCCAGATCTCCTGGCGGCTGCGGGGGTCGAGGCCGGTCGTCGGCTCGTCCAGCACCAGCAGCGCGGGTTCGACCAGGAACGCCGCGATCAGGTCGAGGCGGCGGCGCATCCCGCCCGAGTACGTCTTGACCAGCCGGTGGCCGGCGCCGGTGAGCTCGAACCGTTCGAGTAGTTCGTCGGCCCGCTGCTTGGCGCCGCGGCGGCCCAGATGCAGCATCAGGCCGAGGATGACCAGGTTCTCCCGCCCGGTCAGGTCGTCGTCGACGGCCGCGTGCTGCCCGGCCAGCCCGATCAGTTCGCGCACGCGGTGCGGCCGGCCGACGACGTCGAACCCGCCGACGGTGGCGTGCCCGGAGTCGGGGGTGGCCAGCGTCGTCAGGACGCGTACCGCGGTGGTCTTGCCGGCGCCGTTGGGACCGAGCAGCGCACACACGCTCCCCGCCGGAACGGTCAGGTCGAGCCCGTCCAGCGCACGGACGTCCCCATAGGTCTTCACCAGGTCGCGGGCGTCGATCATGCGAGCCTCCTCTACTGCGATCGGTGTTCGCAGTAGCGACTGTACCTGACTGGGTACGCTGTTCGCAAAGGAGGTGCGATGAACGACCCGATCTGGCTCCGGCCCGAACGCACCGGGCACGGACCGGCGCCGGAGCACAGCCGCGAGCGGATCGCCGCCGCGGCGATCGCCCTGGCCGACGCCTCCGGGCTGGCCGCGGTGTCGATGCGCAAGGTCGCCGGCGCGCTCGGCGCCGGGACGGCGTCGCTCTACCGGTACGTGACCACCCGGGACGAGTTGATCGACCTGATGGTCGACGCGGTCACCGGCGAGCTGGCGTACCCGAAACCGGTGAGCGGCGATTGGCTCGCCGACGCGCTCGCGATCGGCCACGACCTGCGCGCGCTCTACCTGCGTCACCCGTGGATGGTCGAGATCCACCCCGGCGCCACCGGGATCGGGCCGAACGGAGTGGCCTATCTGGAGCAGGGGCTGGCCGCGCTGAGCGTGCTCGACCGGCCGGCGCAGGCGAAGCTCGAGGCGGTGGCGATGCTGAGCGGCGTCGTCAGCCTGTTCGCACGCGACGAGCTGTCGACGCGGTCGGCCGCGACGGCCGACGGCCGGGCCGCGACCGCGAAGTACCTGGCCGCGGTCGTCACGCCGGAGCGCTATCCGCACCTCGCGGCGCTGTTCGGCGGCGGACCGGGGACCGGGCCGGGCGCCGAGGAACTCTTCGAGCGCGTGATCACCGCGCTGCTCCGGGGCCTGCTGAACTGAGAAAGGCCGCCCCGGAAGGGGCGGCCCGGCACCGGCGAACGGTCAGAGCTGGTCGATCACGCGCTGGGCGACGGTCTTCTCGACCGCGATGTTCTCGGCGCTGCCGCCGTCGCCGCCCTTGCTCGTCGAGTAGACGTCGATCGAGAGGTCACCGCTACGGACGTAGAGGTGGCCGGAGCTGGTGAAGGCCTCGTCGCCCACGCCGTCGAAGTCCTGCGCGGCGGGGTCGCGCACCGCGAAGTCGTCGGCCGAGGTCGGCGACAGGCTCAGCACGAGCACGCCCTGCTCCAGCTGCCACTGGCAGTACCGGGTGGTGCCGGCGGTGGCGTTGTCTCTGTCGATCTGGGTGATCTCTCTCCCGGTGAACTGGTTGACCTCGGCGGGCGTCAGCAGCGTGCACGGGTTGAGCGTGGTGACGTCGGTGCCGAGCCCGTCGGAGGCGGCCTGACCGTCGTCGCCGGACGCGGTGGCGGCGCTCGACGGCTGCTGCGCGGCACCCGAGGGCGTCGCGGACGGCGTGGCGTCGTCGGTCGAGATCGTGATCGTGCCGCAGCCGGTGAGGGCGAACACGCCGGCGGCGGCAGCGGCGGCGAACATCAGGCGGAGAGTCCGGGCGGTCATGGTGCGTACTCCTCGAGTGGGGTGGCGGCCGCGGGGTCTCTCTGGCCGTACGCACAGAGTCCAGGTTTTCGCAGGCAGGGACGATCGGTGACGCGACGTGCAGACTGTTCGTCCGATGACACATCTGACGAAAGGGCGTTCGCGGATCAGGGCCACCACTGATGCGCGAACGCCGCTCAGGCTGCTTGGAACGACCGCTTCGCCAGCCCGAGGAAGAAGCCGTCGACGGTCGTCGTCACCGGCGCCTCCGGGTTCGCGGCCGCGCCGAGTGCGACGAACAGCGGCGTGAAGTGCTCCACGGTCGGGTGCGCGTAGGGCATGCCGGGCGCCCGGTCGCGGAACGCCGCCAGCTCGTCGACGTCGCCGCGGGCCAGCGCGTCGGCGGCCCACGCGTCGAACTCGGCCGACCAGCCCGGCGCCTTCGCGTCGAGCGAGTAGTCGCGCAGGAACTGCAGGCCGTGCGTCATGAAGCCGGACCCGATCACCAGGACGCCCTGCTCGCGCAGCGGCCGCAGACGCGTGCCGAGCGCGAGCAGCCGGGCCGGGTCGTGCGTCGGGATGCTCATCTGCAGCACCGGGACGTCGGCGTCGGGGTACATGACCTTGAGCGGCACCCAGGCGCCGTGGTCGAGGCCGCGCTCGCGGTGCTCGTAGACCGTCTCGGTGTCCGGCAGCACCGCGAGCAGCTGCGACGCGAGGTCGGTCGAGTCCGGAGTGTCGTAGCGCATCCGGTAGTAGCGGGGGTCGAAACCGCCGAAGTCGTAGACCGGCGTGGTGTTCGCCTCGGTGCTGCTCACCGAGAGCGGAGCCATCTCCCAGTGCGCCGAGACGATCAGGATCGCTTTCGGCTTCGGCAGGGACCGCGCCCAGGCGAACAACTGGTCCATCCAGGTCGCGTCCTCGAACAGCGGGGGAGCGCCGTGGCTCAGGTAGAGCGAGGGCAGCGGGCCGTCGTCGGGCGTCCAGAGCGCGTGCGGGGCCGCGGCCGCGGTCTTCTCCAGGTGCGTGTCGAACGGGTGCATGGGATCGCCCCTCAAATAGTTGAACCTTGAACTACCGTACGGCGCGAAAGTTGAAGCGTCAACTTATGACGTACACTGGGGGTGTGGAATCCGATGCCCGTTGGCTCGACGCCGACCAGCAGCGCACCTGGCTGCGTCTGGCCGGCCTGCTGATCAAGCTCCCCGCGGCGCTCGACACGCAGCTCCAGCGTGATGCCGGGGTGAGCCACTTCGAGTACATGGTGCTGTCGCGGCTCTCCGAAGCTCCGAACCGGACGCTGCGGATGAGCCAGCTCGCCGAACTGGCGAACGGCTCGCTGTCGCGGTTGTCGCACGTGGTGAAGCGCCTGGAACTCCGCGGCTGGGTGCGGCGCGAACCGTGCGCGGAGGACGGTCGCGCGACGAACGCGGTGCTCACCACGGACGGCTGGGAGAAGGTCGTGGGGACCGCGCCCGGTCACGTGGCCACGGTGCGCTCGCTCGTCGTCGACCCGCTGACGCCGGAGGAGCTGGCGCGGTTGGGTGATCTGGTCGGCACGCTGATGGCGAAGGTCGACCCCGACGAGACGTGTCCGCGCCAGCCCTGATCGCCCGGGGGAGCGCCTCCGCGTCAGCTCACGAGTACGTACCCGGCCTCGTCGACCGCGGCGCGGAGCTGCGCGACGTCGACCGGGGCCTCGCTGGTCACGGTCACCGAACCGGCGGCCAGATCGACGTCGACCGCGGTCACGCCGGGAACCTCACCGACCTCGGACGACACCGCGTTCACGCAGTGCTGGCAGGTCATTCCGGTCACCGGGTAGGTCGCCGAAACGGACATCGAACTCTCCTAGGATCGAACGAGACGCGCGATCGCGTCGGATGCCTCGCGGACCTTCGCGTCCGCCTCCGGGCCGCCGTTGCGTGCGGCGTCGACCACGCAGTGGGCGAGGTGCTCGTCGAGCAGGCCGAGCGCCACCGACTGGAGCGCCTTCGTCGCGGCGGAGACCTGGGTGAGGATGTCGATGCAGTACTCCTCCTGCTCGACCATCCGCTGCAGCCCGCGGATCTGCCCCTCGATCCGCCGCAACCGTTTGAGGTAGGCGTCCTTGTCGGCGATGTACGCGTGTGCCATGCACCTACTCTACCCCCCTAGGGTACCTGGGGCGCCCGGCGGGACGTCGAGGAGATCGACGCCGAGGTTCGTCGCGGCGAGGTAGGCGTCGCCGAGCGGGCGGACGGACAGCAGCAGGGAGTCGCGGAAGAACGGGTCCGTCCGGGTGCGCGGCGCACCGGGGCGGTACGGGGGCGTGCGGTACACCTCGGCGCTCGTCGCGTCGTCGAAGAACAGCTGCGTGCTGAGCGCGGTGCCGCGCCGGAGGTACACCTTGGCGTGGACGTGTGGCGCCCGCCCGGTGTACCAGCCGGGGTAGATCGTGGTGAACCGCACGATGCCGTCCGCGCCGGTCACCTGGGCCCCGCGCAGGTAGGTGGCGTCGTCGGAGGGCTGGGTTTCGGCGTCGCCGGAGCTGTAGGAGCCGTCGGACGTGCGGGTGTCGTAGCCCATCGGGTCGCCGGTCGGGTCGGCCGCCGGCCGTTCGGCGCCCCGGGTGTTCGGCCAGCCGGGCGGCGGGTTCGCCGGCGCGGTGCGCTCCGGCCCCTCGAAGCCGGAGTAGCGCCCGGACGCGTCGCAGTGCCAGACCTCCACCGTGGCGTCCCGGACCGGGGCCCGTCCGCAGCCGGCGCCGTCGACGACGCGGAGCGCGAGCCGCAGGGTGGTGCCGCGGCGGTTCTCCCGGAGGTCGCCACGCAGCCGGTCGACGTCGAACCAGTACGGACCCTGCGCCAGCTGGGGCGACGGGCGGCAGGTCCCGGCGTCGCGCAGGAGCGCCTCGGTGGCGGCTTCGACGGTTCCTCCGGTGACCACGCCGCCGGCTCCGCCCGGTGCGGTGCGGCACCCGGCGAGCAGGCTCGCCCCGAACGCCAGCGCGGTTCGCCGGCTGACGCGCCTGCTTCCGGAACAACCGGTTTGTCGCATTCGTGGAGTGTGGCCCACCGGGCCGGTCCGGCGCGGCCCCGCGTCGACGGACGGACGCGCCGGGAAGCCGACCGCGTGGAACGCGCCGTGCCGCTGGTGCCGGCCGCGATCCTCGATTCCGGACGCTCAGTCCCCGTCGTAGCGCTGCTCCCGCCACGGATCGCCGTAGTTGTGGTAGCCCGCGCGCTCCCAGAAGCCCTTCTTGTCGGTGACCAGCAGCTCCAGCCGCCTCACCCACTTGGCCGACTTCCAGAAGTACAGGTGCGGGACGAGCAGGCGCACCGGGCCGCCGTGCTCGGGGGTCAGCGGCTTGCCGTCGTAGCCGAAGGCCAGCCACGCCTTGCCGCCACGCAGATCGGCCAGCGGCAGGTTCGTCGTGTACCCGCCGTAGGAGTGCACGAGCACGTGCGCGGCCGCGGTGTCCACGCCGTCGAGCAGCGTGTCGAGCGACACGCCCTCCCAGGTCGTGCCGAACTTCGACCACTTGGTGACGCAGTGGATGTCGACGGTGGGGTTCGCTTTCGGCAACGCCTGGAAATCGGCCCACGACCAGGAGCGGCTCGTACCGTCCTCGGTCGTCAGCGTGAATTCCCAGGTGTCCAGCGGAACCCGGGGGGTCGGCCCGGCCGAGAGCACCGGGAAGCCGTTCGTTTCGTACTGACCGGGCGGGAGGAGGCCGGTCGCCGACCGCCGCCGGCCCTGGAACCCGGGAGAGAAGATCGCCACGGAGATCAGTGTGCACCGCTCAGCTCCCGAACTTCCCGGCCGATGGGAGAAGCTGTGACTTCCCACGCGGTGGCCGGGGTGACTCGACCCGATTTGGCCGAGGCGCGGCGCGCGGTGGAGCGGATCTACGGTCCGCAGGCGTCCCGCATCTGGGCCGAACTGCTCTCCGCCGCGCGGCTGAGCGGTACCGAGACCGAACCGGGGGCGATCGAGCGGCTGCTCGACGTCATGCGGTCGGCGGCTCCGGTCACCGCGCTCTGCGGTGAGGCGCTGGCGATCCGGCTCGCCAGCTACGACCGGCTGGCGAGCGCCTACGCCCTGATGCGGAGCAGTGCACCGTGAAGCGGATCACCGACGCCGACCTGAACGCGCTCTCGTCCTTCGACCGCCTGAGCGCGCTCGCCCGCTACGACCTCACCGACCCGGACCTGGTCGCCGAACTGGACGCGATCGCCGCGAGCACGGCCGAGCGGCTGCGCCAGCCGATCGCGATGACGAACCTGATGCTCGACTCGGCCGCGGTCGTCCGGGGCAGTTACGGCCTCGACGGGTACGGCGACGCCGTGAACGTGCCGATCGAATGGTCGTTCTGCGTGCGTGCGGTGCGCTCCGGCCGTCCGCAGGTCGTCCCCGACATGTCCCGCGACCCGGAGGAGCACGACAACCCGCTCGTCGTGCACCAGGGTGTCCGCAGTTACGCGGGGGTGCCGCTCAGCACGCCGGACGGCCAGGTGATCGGCACCCACTGCGTGATCGGCCTGGAACCGCGGGAGTTCACCGACGCCGAGCTCGCCGCGCTGAGTACCGCGGCGGCCGACGTGCTCAGCACGCTCGAGCGGTACGCCAAGCGCTGATTCGCCGATCGCGGTGGTGTTTTTGTCGTAATTAAGCTGGTTAACTCACTTCGGTGAAGCGCGTGGCGAAATCCGGGTCGATGGCCCGGACGCGGGACGTCGTGCTGCCCGTCGGAGTGTGGCTGCTGCTCTGCGCGGTCGTGGCGGCGACGTTGTCCTGGGCGCAGCGCTCCAGCCGGGACGACCTGGAACAGCGCTTCGACGTCCGGGTGTCGCTCGGCAGCCAGTTCGTGGCCAGCTACGTACAGGACCTGCTGGCCCGGGAGCGCAAGCAGGCGACGACGTTCCTGGCCGCGAAGACCGTGGACGACGCGGATTTCCGGCGTTCGGTCACGACGTTCGGCTACCCCGCCGCGGTGCTCATCGACGCGCGGGGCCGGGCCTTGCACGTCGCGCCGCCGAATCCGTCGCTGATCGGTACGAACCTGCTCCTCCCGCAGTACACGCACCTCAAGTCGGCGTTGCGCACCGGCGTCCCGGCGGTGTCGGCGGTCGTGCCGTCCGCCAGCGGGCAGCTCGCGGTGACCGCGTTCGCGATGCCGTACGACACCCCGTACGGCCGACGGGTCTTCTCCGGCGCGGTCGAGGTCGCCCGCAGCCCGCTCTCGGCCTACCTCACCAAAGCGCTGACGATTCCCGGCAACCGGGTCTACCTGGCCGACGGTGCGGGCCGCGTGGTGGCGGCGAACCGGTCGGTCAACGGCAAGAACAAGGCGTTGGGCACGGCGGAGCCGGCGATGGCCGCGGCCTTGACCGAGCACCCGGCCGGCCGCGTCTTCGACACCTACGAGTCCGGGGGCCGACGCTGGACGTTCAGCAGCTATCCGGTGTCGGGCACCGGCTGGCGACTGGTCGCGACCGTGCCGGACGACTCGCTCTACGGCCCGCTCGCCGGAGCCACGACCGGCGGACGGGTCGGGCTGGTCTCGGCGGCCGCCGTCGGGCTGATCGCGGTGCTCATCTCGGCCCGCGGCTCACGGAGCCGCCGCGCGCTCCGGCTGAGCGAGCAGCGGTTCCGGACCGTGTTCGACCACTCGCTCGCCGGGATGGCGCTGATCGATCTGGCCGGCGGGGTCAAGCAGGCCAACCGGGCGTTCGGCGCGATGCTCGGACGCCCGCCGGACACCCTCGCCGGTTTCCCGTTCGCCGAGCTCGTGCACCCGGACGACGTGCCGGGCACCGAGGCGGCGATGGGGGAGACGCTCGCGGGGGCCACGCCGGGCTTCACCCGGGAGCAGCGCTACCGGCACGCGGACGGGCGGGTCGTGCACGGCGCCACCACCGTCACGCTCCACCGCGACCTGGAGAACACGCCGGTGCGGTTCACCGTGCAGGTCGTCGACGTCACCGACCGCAAGCGACTGGAGGACGAGGAGGCGGCGGCGCGGGCCCAGCTCGCCGAACACGCGGACGAACTCGAGCGGATCAACGGCAACCTGACCGACGCCCGGGACCGGATGGCCGATTTCGTCGCGATGCTCTCGCACGACGTCCGCCAGCCGATCACCGGCATCCTGGGCTACACCGAGACCCTGGCCGACGACTGGGAGCAGCTGCCCGATCAGCGCAAACAGCAGTACCTGCGGGGTATCGAGGCGGCCGGGTTGCGGCTGAACGGGCTGGTCGAGGACATCCTCACGGTGGCCCAGCTCGACGCCGGCGTGCTCACCCCCAAGGTCGTGCCGATCGCCTTGCGCGAGGCGCTGCGCGACGCGGTGGTCACGCTGCCGCCCGACCAGGCGCTCGACGTCACGATCTCGGTGCCGGACGGTGTCCGGGTGCGTGCCGACCCCGGCCACCTGCAGCAGATCGTCACCAATCTGCTCGGCAACGCGGTGAAGTACGGGTCGCCGCCGTTCGACCTCACCGCGCGCGACCTCGGCGGCACGGTCGAACTCGCGGTCTGCGACCACGGCGAGGGCGTCCCGGCCGACTTCGTCCCGTACCTGTTCGAGCGCTTCAGCCGGGCCGAGACCGGCGTCGCGACGACCAAGCGCGGCACCGGGCTCGGGCTCTACATCGTCCGGACGCTCGCCGAGGCCGGCCGGATCGGGCTCGGCTACCGGCCCAACCGCCCGACCGGCGCGTGTTTCCTGGTACGTCTGGCGGCCGCCGGGACCGCGTCGGCTACTCCGACCGGGGCCACCGCTTCCGGACGCGGAACGTGATCCCGGCCGCGTCCAGGCGTGCGACCAGCCGCTCGCCCATCGCCGCGGCGGTGGTCACCTGCCCCGCGGTGGGCGGGAGCTCGTCGAGGGCCAGGCAGAGCGTCGACTCGGCGAGCATGATCGCGGTCGACGCGTAACCGGGGTCCAGGTCGCTGTGGACCTCGGTCAGCACCCGGGTGCCGTCGGCGGCGACCCCGCTGAACCGCACCGACATCCACCCGGCGAGCCGCTGCTCCGCGGTCGGCCCGGTGCCGGACGCGAACCGGCCGAGCAGACGCTCGCGGGTCGGCGCCCAGGACGCCGCCGCGGTGATCGCGGCCGTGCCGGCGAGCGCACCGGCCACGTGCACCGGCGACGGCAACGCCAGGTACTGCCCGTAGGTGAAGCCCGGCCCGTACCCCAGAGCCGTCGCCGACCGCTCGACGATCCGGGGGTCGAGCGTCGGCATCGGCACGGTCCAGAGGCCGACCGGGTGGGTCCGGGGGAGCAGCCGGAGCGGCGCGGCCGGCGGCGACGACTCGCGGCTCCGGCGCTCGCGGGCCGCGCGCCGGGCGGCGCCGGCGTCGGCCACCGCGCCCACCAGCGAGTGCACGGTGCCCGCCGACGCCCGTCCGGAGACCCGGTAGAAGCTCTCCACGCGCAGTGGCTGCCCGCCCGGCAGCTGCTGGACGGTGAACCAGGCGCCGAGGTCGGCCGGGATCGAGTCGAACCCGCAGGCGTGCACGAGCCGGGCGCCGGTCCGGGCCGCGGTCGCGTGGTGGCGCAGGTAGGTCTCGTCGACGAAACGCGGCTCGCCGGTCAGGTCGGTGTAGTCGGTGCCGGCGGCGGCGCAGGCGGCCACCAGCGGGTCGCCGTACTTCACGTACGGACCGACGGTGCTGGCCACCACCCCGGTCGACTCGGCGAGCCGGCGCAGCGACGCGGCGTCCCCCGCGTCGGCGTGCAGCAGTGGCAGTTCGGTCTCCGAACGGCCGAGCCGGCCGCGGACCTCGGCCAATTTCCCGAGGTCGCGGCCGGCCAGGGCCCAGCGGAGTCCGGCGGGCGCGTGGGTGCCCAGGTACTCCGCGGTCAGGCCACCGGTGAAGCCGGTGGCGCCGAACAGGACCAGGTCGTACGAGCGCGCCATTGACCGAGGTTACCCAGTCTGGTCACGGTCGTACCCAGATTACTGGAGCTCGTGCTCCGCCTTGCGTCGCGCGCCGCGCCGGGTGGCCTCGTGCCGCCCGGCCTCGTGGCGTCCCGGGTGCCGGACGCCGCGCCGGGGGAGCGTGGACACCGGAGCGGGCCGCTCCTCGGGGTCCCCGGTCGCCAGGTGGGAGGCCGGCTCGGAGGCCGGCTCGGCACCGACGAGCGCCGGAACCGGAGCCTCGGCCGGAGCGGGTGCCGGGCTCGCGGCCGGGGTGTCGCCGATCGAGCTGCGCAACGCCACCTCGCGGATGAACAGCACGGCGAGGAAGGCCAGCAGCGCGAACGGGGCCGCCACCAGGAAGACGTCGCCGGCCGCGTGGCCGTAGGAGTCCATCACGACCGACCGGATCGGCGCCGGGAGCGTCGACAGGTCGGGCAGGCTGCCGTCACCCGAGGCGGCCGCGTCCACGCCGATCGCGCGCAGGCCCGACTCCAGGTAGTCGGTGACCCGGTGGCCGAGCACCGCGCCGAGCGCGGAGACGCCCACCGCACCACCGAGGCTGCGGAAGAACGCGACCGTCGAGCTCGACGTGCCCAGCTCGCTGGTCTTGACGGTGTTCTGCACGGCCAGCACCAGGTTCTGCATCGTCATGCCGAGCCCGGTACCGATCACGGCCATGAAGATCGCCAGGTGCCAGTACGGGGTGTCGGCGCGGGCGGTGCCCAGCAGCGCGAACCCGACCGTGATCAGGAAGGCGCCGGCCACCAGGAACCGCTTCCAGCGGCCCGTCGCGGTGATGATCCGCCCGGAGATGGTCGAGGACAGGAACAGACCGCCGATCATCGGCAGCGTGAGCAGGCCGGACGCGGTCGGGGACTCGCCCCGCGCGATCTGGAAGTACTGGCTGAGGAAGACGCTCGCGCCGAACAGCCCGACGCCGACGAACAGGCTGGCGACGGTGGCGAGCAGCACGGTGCGGTTGCGGAACAGCCCCAGCGGGATGATCGGCTCCGCCGCCCGCGACTCCGCCCAGACGAACAGCGCACCGAGGACGAGCGCGCCCGGCACCATCACCGCGGACTGCCAGGACACCCAGTCGAACTGCGAGCCGGCCAGCGAGACCCAGATCAGCAGCAGCGAGACCGCGGCGGTGACCAGGGTGGCGCCCAGGTAGTCGATCCGCACCCGGCGCTTGATCACCGGCAGGTGCAGCGTCTTCTGCAGCACGAACAGCGCCAGCGCGGCGATCGGGACCCCCACGTAGAAGCACCAGCGCCAGCCGAGCCAGTCGGTGTCGACGATGACGCCGCCGATCAGCGGGCCGGACACGGTCGCGACGGCGAAGACCGCGCCGAGGTAGCCGGAGTACCGGCCGCGCTCCCGCGGCGAGATCATCGCGGCCATGATCACCTGGGCGAGCGCGGTCAGGCCGCCGACGCCGACGCCCTGGATCGTCCGGGCGGCGATCAGCTCGCCGATGTTCTGCGACAGCCCGGCGACCGCCGAACCCGCGACGTAGATGACCAGCGCGATCTGGACCAGCATCTTCTTGCTCGTCAGGTCGGCGAGCTTGCCCCAGATCGGGGTGGTGGCGGTGGTGGCCAGCAGCGTGCTGGTGACCACCCAGGTGTAGGCCGACTCGCCGCCGTGGAGGTCGGTGAGGATCGTCGGCAGTGCGTTGGTGACGATCGTGGACGACAGGATCGCCACGAACATGCCCAGCAGGAGACCGGTGAGGGCCTCCAGGATCTGACGGTGCGACATCGGCTCCGCAGTCGGTGGCGCTCCAGCGGTAGCAGTCGTCATTACCAGCCCTCGTTCAGCGATAGCTCTTTGATACATGCAACTTTATCTCTTCAGTTGCTTGGTGCAACTTTATATCTTGTGACGTGGGCAACGTCTCCAAAAGGTGCTATATGGGACCTATGCCTCAGAGCGTCGCGCTCTCCCGCAACCAGATGAACCTGGTCTTCACCACGATCCTGCTGGGGATGCTGCTGGCCGCCCTGGACCAGACGATCGTCAGCTCGGCGTTGCCGACGATCGTCGCCGACCTCGGCGGCGCCGGGCACATGGCCTGGGTCGTGACCGCCTACCTGCTCACCGAGGCCGTGTCCGCGGTGCTGGTGGGCAAGTTCGGCGACCTGTTCGGGCGCAAGCTGATCTTCCAGGCCTCGGCCGTGTGTTTCGTGCTCGGCTCGGCGGTGGCCGGCGTCGCGCACTCGATGACGCTGCTGATCGTCGGGCGGGCGATCCAGGGGATCGGCGGCGGCGGCCTGATGGTCACCGCGCAGGCCCTCATCGCCGACGTCATCCCGCTGCGCGAGCGGGGCCGGTACCAGGGCGCGCTGGGTGCGGTCTTCGGGCTGACCACCGTCCTCGGCCCCACGCTCGGCGGCCTCTTCACCGACCACCTGTCGTGGCGCTGGTGCTTCTACGTCAACCTGCCGGTCGCGGTCGTCATGGTCGGGATGGCCGCGCGCACGATCCCCTCGGTGACCCGGACGACCAAGCCGCTCATCGACTACCTCGGCATCGTGCTGGTGACGCTCGGTGTGGTCTCGCTGATCCTCGCGCTGGAGTGGGGCGGCGACGAGTACGCCTGGACCTCACCGATGATCCTTGGCATGTTCGGCTGCGCGGCCGCGTTCTTCGCGCTGTTCGTCTTCGCCGAGAAGCGGGCCGTCGAGCCGATGCTGCCGCTGCGGCTCTTCGCCAACCCGGTCTTCACCGTGTGCGGCGTCCTCAGCTTCATCGTCGGGTTCGCGATGCTCGGCGCGATGACGTTCCTGCCCTCGTACCTGCAGTACGTCGACGGCGTCTCGGCCACCGGCTCGGGCTTCCGGACGCTGCCGCTGATGGCCGGGCTGCTGGTCATGTCAATGGTCAGCGGATCGGTGATCAGCCGTACCGGACGGTACAAGGTGTTCCCGGTCGTCGGTACCGCGGTGATGACGCTCGGGCTGTTCCTGATGTCGACGATGGACCCCGGCACCGGCGTCGCGCTGGAGTCGCTGTACATGTTCGTGCTCGGCTCGGGGCTGGGCCTGGCCATGCAGGTGCTGACGATCGCGGTGCAGAACACGGTCGCCTACGGTGACCTCGGCACCGCGACGGCCGGGGTCACGTTCTTCCGCACGGTCGGCAGCACGGTCGGAACCGCCGTATTCGGGACACTCTACTCGAACCAGCTGTCCCAGGAGCTGACGACCGCGTTCCGGGTGTCGCCGGACGTCGCCCCGGAGACCGTGGCCGACCCGGCCGCGCTGCACCGCCTCCCGTTCGTCGAGGCCGCGCCGTTCATCGGCGCCTACGCGTCGGCGATCGGCCACGTCTTCACCTGGGTGGTGCCGATCGCGGTGGTCGGCTTCCTGGTCTCGCTGCTGCTCAAGCAGGTGCCGCTGCGTGACACCGCCCGGGCCGGCGCCACCGACGTCGGCGAGGGCTTCGGCACCCCCGACACCGCCGACGCCGACCGGCAACTCGAGCGCACGGTCGCCCAGCTGATCCGGCGGGGTGCGGCCACCGCCGCCCCGGAGGTGCTGGCCGGGTCGGGAACGGCGCTCGACCCCGGCGAGGCCTGGGTGGTCGGCCAGGTGCAGCTACGCGCGCGCCGGGGGAGCCCGCCGACCCTGGAGGAGATCGCGGCCGCGCACCGCGTCCCGGCCGACGTGCTCGCCCCGGTGTTCCTGCAGGCGGTGGAGGACGGTCACCTGCGTGCGGACGGCGCCGGGCTGGCGCTGACCGAGCGCGGCGCCGAGGCGTTCGGCCAAGTCGCCGCGGCGTGGCGGCGGTGGCTCGTCGGCCAGCTCGGGGACTGGGACACGGCCGACCCCGTCGACCGCGCCCGCCTCGATCGTGCGATCGATGCGCTGGCGGATCGGCTACTGGACGAAGAGCAGCTCATACGGACATAATGTGCATAATCACTCGCAATACGGTGACGGTTACACCGTCAGCGCCGTAACGGGTCCGTAACGAGCCTTCCCGTGGAGCCTTTGCAGTCGATAAGTTCCCGGCCACAACAATTGCTGATGTCCTCACCCGACATCGGCCCCTTCAATGGGGAAGGCGGGACACCTATGCGCATGCGTGCGCTCGGAATGGTCGCTGTCAGCGCCGCGATGGCGCTCGTCCTGGCGGCATGCGGTGGCGATGACTCCTCGTCGTCCGACAACAAGGCGGACACCGGGAACTCGTCGTCGGTCAAGGGCAAGGTCGGGGTGATCCTTCCGGACACCCAGTCGTCCGCCCGCTGGGAGAGCTTCGACAAGCCGCTGCTCACCAAGGCGTTCCAGGAGGCCGGCGTCGACGCCGACATCCAGAACGCGCTCGGTGACAAGAGCAAGTTCGTGTCGATCGCGGACGGCATGATCCAGGAGGGCGTCTCCGTCCTCGCGATCGTGAACCTCGACTCGGCCACCGGCGCCCAGGTGCAGGCCAAGGCCAAGGCCGCCGGCGTGAAGACGATCGACTACGACCGTCTGACCCTCGGTGGCACCGCCGACTACTACGTGTCGTTCGACAACGTGAAGGTCGGCGAGCTGCAGGGCCAGGGCCTGGTCGACGCTCTGACCAAGTCGGGCAAGACGAACCCGACCTACATCGACCTCAACGGGTCGCCCACCGACAACAACGCCACGCTGTTCAAGCAGGGCTACGACTCGGTGCTCACGAAGCAGTCCGGTTGGAAGAAGGTCGGCGACCAGAGCGTCCCGGACTGGGACAACGCGAAGGCCGTCACGATCTTCGAGCAGCTGCTCACCGCCGCCGGCGGCAAGGTTGACGGCGTTCTCGCGGCCAACGACGGTCTCGGCAACTCGGCGATCACCGTGCTGAAGAAGAACGGCCTGAAGGTCCCGGTCACCGGCCAGGACGCGACCGCCGGTGGTCTGCAGAACATCCTCGCGGGCGACCAGTACATGACGGTCTACAAGCCGATCAAGGACGAGGCCGAAGGCCTGGTCAAGCTCACCGTCTCGCTGCTCAAGGGCGAGAAGGGCGAGACCACCGGCACCGTCGAGGACACGCAGGGCAAGCGTCAGGTCCCGTCGCTGCTGCTCACGCCGAAGGCGATCACCAAGGAGACGGTCAAGGACGTCGTCGCTGACGGCTTCGTGACCAAGGCCGAGCTGTGCACCGGCAAGTACGCCGCGATGTGCACCGAGGCCGGCGTCGCCTGACTCGTTTTTCGCGCCGGCGGGCTCTGCCCGCCGGCGCTTTCTCCTGAAGGAGCCGCAGCGATGGCGGACACCCCCATCCTCGAACTACGCAAGATCAACAAGAGCTTCGGACCGGTCCAGGTCCTGCACGACATCGACCTCGCGGTCTACCCCGGTGAGGTCACCGCGCTCGTCGGCGACAACGGCGCCGGCAAGTCGACGCTCATCAAGTGCATCGCCGGCATCCACCACGTCGACTCCGGCGAGTTCTACTTCGAGGGCAACCAGGTGTCGCTGGGCAGCCCCCGCGACGCCGCCGCGCTCGGCATCGAGATCGTGTACCAGGACCTCGCGCTCGCCGACAACCTCGACATCGTCCAGAACATGTTCCTCGGACGCGAGTCCAAGAACCGGCTCCGGCAGCTCGACGAGGGCGCGATGGAGGCGCAGGCACGCAAGGTTCTGGCGAGCCTCTCGGTCCGCACCGTGAAGTCGGTGCGGCAGCCGGTGAGCAGCCTCTCCGGCGGTCAGCGCCAGACGGTCGCGATCGCCAAGGCCGTGCTCTGGAACTCCAGGGTCGTCATCCTGGACGAGCCGACCGCCGCGCTCGGTGTCGCCCAGACCCGGCAGGTGCTCGACCTGGTCCGCCGGCTGGCCGACCGCGGGCTCGGCGTGGTGCTGATCTCGCACAACATGAACGACGTCATCGAGGTCTCCGACCGGATCGACGCGCTCTACCTGGGCCGCATCGCGGCCGAGGTGAAGGCCGCCGACGCCACGGTCAGTCAGGTGGTCGAGCTGATCACCACCGGTCGGTCCGGCGACCTCGGCCTGTCCCGCGCCACCGCGGACGCGAACCTGTGAGCATCTGATGACTACTGACAACAAGGGTTACAGCGTCGCGTCCGACGCGAGCGTGCTCGACTCCACGCCGGAGGCCGACGCCGCCGCATTCGCCTCGGACGCCGGACCGCGCAACGTGGTCGACGCCTTCAAGGGCTACGTCGGGAAGGTTCGCGGCGGTGAGGGCGGCGCGCTACCGGCCATCCTCGGCGCGCTGGTGCTGGTCATCATCTTCGCCAACACCAGCGACGTCTTCCTGAGCAAGGGCAACTTCGCGAACCTGCTCCAGCAGGCCGCGCAGATCTCCGTGCTCGGCATGGGCATGGTGTTCGTCCTGCTGATCGGCGAGATCGACCTGTCGGCCGGTACCGCCGGTGGTGTCTGCGCCGCCAGCCTGGCGCTGGCGCTGAACAACGACGGCGACCTGCAGGCGTCGCTCGGCACCGGCGTGTTCGTCGCGCTGATGCTGATCATGGTCGCGACCGTCGCGCTCGCCGCGCTGTCCAAGCTGTGGATCCCGGCCGTGATCATCGCGCTGGGCATCGTGGTCGCGGTGGCCCACCTCGGGACGACGCAGCTGCTCGCGATGTTCCTCTCGGTCGCCGTGGGCACCTCGATCGGTACCCTGATCGGCTTCCTGGTCGCCCGCGTCGGCATCCCGTCGTTCATCGTCACGCTGGCGTTGTTCCTGGCCTGGCAGGGTGTGCTGCTGAAGTTCATCGGCACCGGTGCGGCCATCCCCACCCGGAACTTCGACCTCGTCGACAAGATCGAGAACGGCTACATGCCGGTCGTGTTCGCCTGGGTGGTCTGGGCGCTCGCGATGCTCGCCTACCTGGGCACGACCGCGTACCGCTCGATCAGCCGGCGCCGGTCCGACCTGTCGGCCGAGCCGCTCGACCTGGTGTTCGTCCGGGCGGGCGCGATCGCGGTCGTCACCGGTATCGCGGTGTTCGTGCTCAACCAGGACCGGTCGCGCACCGTGTTCGCGAAGATCCAGGGCGTCCCGTGGGCCGTGCTGATCGTCGCGATCGTGTTCGTGTTCTGGACCTACGTCCTGACCCGGACGCAGTACGGCCGCTTCCTCTACGCGGTCGGCGGCAGCCGTCAGGCCGCGCGCCGGGCCGGTATCGACGTGACCCGGATCCGGATGTCGGCGTTCATCATCTGCTCCGGCATGGCCGGCCTCGCCGGCATCATCGGGGCGTCCTACCTGGGTGGTGTGCCGTCGGACTTCGGTAAGAACACCGACGTCCTCTACGCGGTGGGTGCCGCGGTCATCGGTGGTACGTCGCTGTTCGGCGGCCGGGGCAAGGTTCGGGACGCGGTCATCGGTGCGATCGTGATCGCGATGATCCCGAACGGTCTGAACCTGATCAAGAACATCAGCTCGGCCTACGTGTTCCTGGTCACCGGGCTGGTGCTGCTGGTCGCGGCCGGCGCGGACGCGCTGTCGCGACGCAACCCCGCAGAAGACTGATCCCAGCCGTGCCCCGTTCCACGGTGGTGCGACCGGAGGAGATCCGGCGACACAACCTCGGTCAGGTGCTGAGCCAGATCCACCGGCACGGCGAGTTGACCCGGGCGGAGCTCACCACTTCGCTCGGGCTCAACCGCAGCACGATCGGTGACCTGGTCGGTGACCTGGTGCGGCGGGGGATGGTGGACGAGCACGTCCCGGGTGGCGGTGAGAAGGCCGGACGGCCGTCGCACGTGGTGGCGCCCCGTCCGGACGGGCCGTACGTACTGGCCGTCGAGCTCGACGTCGAGCGGATCGTCTCCGCGGCGGTCGGACTCGGCGGCCGGGTGCACGTGCGCCGGGAGACCGCGATCGCGGAGCCCGCTCCCGGCGAGGTCGTCGGCCGGATCGCGGCCGACGCCCTCGCGCTGGCCGCCGAGATGCCGGCCAGCGCCACGCTGGTGGGCGTCGGGGTGAGCGTGCCCGGCACGGTGCACGCCACCGAGGGGCTGGTCGTGCACGCGCCGAACATCCGGTGGCGGGACGTCCCGCTCGGCCACGCGCTGGCCGAGCGGCTCCCCGGCCTCGACATCCGGATCGGCAACAACGCGAACCTCGGCGCGCTCGCCGAGCACCAGCGCGGGGCGGCCCGGCAGATGCGTGACGTCGTCTACGTCACCGGGTCGGTGGGTGTCGGTGGCGGCGTGATCGTCGACGGCACGCTGCTGCAGGGCTCGCACGGGTACGCCGGCGAGATCGGGCACATCATGCTCGACCCCGACGGCCCCAGCTGCCACTGCGGCAGCAACGGGTGCGTCGAGACGATCATCGGCGAGCACGCGCTGCTGCGCTACGCCGGGGTGAACGACCTCGGGCCGGCCGCCGTGGCCGCGGTGCTGGCCGACGCGGAGCGTGGTTCGCCGCGTGCCGCCGAGGCGGTGGCCCGGGTGGCGACGTCGCTGGGGCGCACGCTGGCGATCCTCATCAACGTCTTCAACCCGGAGGCGGTGGTGGTGGGCGACACGCTCGCCGAGATCCTGCGGATCGAGTGCGCCACGATCGAGCGCGAGCTCGGTCATCGCGCGAAGGTCGAGTCGCGGGCCGCCACGCCGCTCATCACGCCCGCGCTGGGTCGCGACTCGGCGCTGATCGGGGCGTCGGAGTTAGCCTTCCAGCACGTCCTCGCGAGCGCCGTCTGAGGCGTGAACGTCGGAAACGTTCACGCCTCTTCCGGAGCTACTCCGGCAGCGTGCTGAGCAGCGCCCTGCGGATGAGCCGCTGGGCCGCCAGCGCGTCCTGTGCCTTCTGAGCCGCCCGCAGCGCCTCGTGGTCGACCAGGTCGATCGCCCGGTAGATCGCTCGCATCACGTCGATGCCGTCCCGGGCCGCCTGCACCTGGTCCTCGCGGAACGGGAACTGGTCGAGCTGCCAGATCCCCTCCCAGCCGAGCTGACGCAGCGTGTAGAAGAACTCGAACGTCTCGGTGAGGTGCACCGAGCCGACGACCATGTCGTCGTCCCAGCCGCGGAAGTTGTCGTTGACGTCGATCGCGAACAGCCGGCCGCGTGAGATCGCGAGCTGGGCCGCGTCCGCCGGTGACTCCCCGCCGTAGAGCGAGTGTCCGAAGTCGAGCAGGATGCCGACGTTCGGCTGCCCCATCTCCTCGATCGCGAGCAGCGTCCGGGCGACGCCGGAGAACACCATGCGGTTGCGCGGTTCCCGGGGCTTGTATTCGATCGCGAACTTCAAGTCGGGGAACGTGGTCGCGAGTTCGCGCACACCCTCCACCGAGTACTTCCAGATCTCGGCGTAGTCGGCCTGGAACGGGTAGTCCCACCCGTCCTGCCCCGGCCACAGCTTGATGTAGTCGACGCCCAGTTCGCGCCCCACCTCGGCGCCGGCCGAGATCAGCTCGATCGCCTCGCGACGCACGGCGGCGTCGGGGTTGGTGAACGCGCCCTTGACGAACGTGCGCGTGTAGATCTCGGGCGTGATCGCGATCGCGCGCAGGTTGTTGCGCTTCAACGCGTCCGCCACGTCCGCGACCGGCAGGTCGGCGGGGGCGAACGGGAAGGTCAGGTCGACGACCGAGAGCGAGCCCACCTGGCCGGCCCGGTCGATCGCCTCGAGCGTGCTGACCGGGGGACCGTAGCCGTCGGTGGCGTAGCGATCGACGTACTGCCCGAAGTGCCAGATGCCGGCACCGAATAACGGCTCCATGTGAATATCCATTCATAGCCGAATGGGAGTTGCGGTCAACGTAGTTTCCGGCGCGTTACCTGTCAATCGTGGAGTCCACGCCGTACTGCATCGATGCAGCTGCGAACGGACGCTTGACGAAAGGCGAAACTCGGCGCCAGTGTGTGCGTATGCAAATTCGAGCCAGAATAGATATTCACCATGTTAGTGGCTGATCCGCCGCTGGCCGCGGAATACCGAGAGCTGCGCTCGAGGCTCACCGGGCTCAGCGAGGAAGAGAAGGCCGCGGAGCTGCGGACGATCGCGCTCGCCGTCCGGCGCAGCATCGTCGAGATGATCAGCACCGCGAAGTTAGGCCACATCGGCGGCGACTTCTCCGTCACCGACATCATGGTCACCTGCTTCGCCGGCGTGCTGAACCTCGACCCGGCCCGGCCGCACTGGGCCGACCGCGACCGTTTCGTCCTGTCGAAAGGTCACTGCGCCGCCGCGCTGTACTCCACGCTCGCGTACTGCGGCTTCTTCCCGCGCACGGAGCTGACGACGTTCATGGCGCCCTTGTCGGCGCTGAACGGCCACCCCAACCGGGTGAAGGTCCCCGGTGTGGAGACGAACAGCGGCCCGCTCGGCCACGGCTTCCCGGTCGCCACCGGCGCCGCCCTCGCCGCCCAGCTCGACGGCAAGTCCTGGCGGACCGTCGTCGTCCTCGGTGACGGAGAGATGCAGGAAGGCAGCAACTGGGAGGCGGCGATGACCGCCAGCCACTACGAGCTGGCGAACCTCACCGCGATCGTCGACCGCAACCGGCTCCAGCAGGGTGCGCGCACCGAGGACACGAAGGCGCTCGAGCCGCTCGGCGACAAGTGGACCAGCTTCGGCTGGGAGCTGCGCGACATCGACGGCCACGACCACGTCGCGATCCTGCAGGCCCTCGAGCCGTCGACCACCGGCAAGCCGGTCGCGGTCGTCGCCAACACGATCAAGGGCAAGGGCGTCTCGTTCATGGAGGACCGGGTCGAGTGGCACCACAAGGTGCCGACCCCGGAGCAGGTCCGCCTCGCCCTCGAGGAGCTGGTGTGAGCACCGAGGAGTTCGACTGTCGCCAGGACTTCGCCGACGAGCTGATCAAGCTCGCCGAAGCCGACGAGCGGATCGTCGCGGTCTGCAACGACTCGGTCGGCTCGAGCAACCTGGTCGGGTTCCGCGACCGGTTCCCGGAGCGCCTGATCAACGTCGGCATCGCCGAGCAGGACCTGGTCGGCGTCGGCGCCGGTCTGGCCAACGGCGGCAAGATCCCGTTCGTCTCGGCCGCCGCGCCGTTCCTCACCGGCCGGGCGCTGGAGCAGATCAAGGCCGACGCCGCCTACAGCGAGACGCACGTGATCCTGTGCGGGCAGAGCCCGGGCATGGCCTACGGCGAGCTCGGCCCCACCCACCACTCGATCGAGGACCTGTCCTGGATGCGGGCGGTCGCGAACCTGCCGGTCGTCGTGCCGGCCGACCCGGTGCAGACCCGCCAGGCCGTGCGCTGGGCGGTCGAGAACCCGGGTCCGGTGTACATCCGGATCCCGCGCTTCAAGGTCCCGGTGGTCACGGCCGAGGACGCGCCGTTCGGTCCCGGCGTCTCCACCACGCTCACCGACGGCGACGACGTCACGGTGATCGCGATCGGCACGCTGGTGTCGCGGGCGTTGGAGGCCGCCGAGCTGCTGCGCGCCGAAGGCATCGGGCTCCGCGTCGTCAACATGCCGTTCGTCGACCCGTTCGACGCCGAGGCCGTGCTCGCCGCCGCCCGCGAGACGCGGGGCATCGTCACCGCCGAGGAAGCCACGGTCAGCGGTGGCCTCGGCGCGGGTATCGCGTCGCTGGTCGCGACCGAGCACCCGGTCCGGATGCGCATCCTCGGCATCCCGAACGTGTTCGCGCCCACCGGCAGCGCGTCCTTCCTGCTCGAGCACTTCGGGCTGACCGCAGACGGCATCGCCGCCGCCGCCAGAGAGCTGCTCGGGCATGGCCGGTCCTGACCCGCTGATCCTGGCGGTCGACCAGGGCACCAGCGCCACCAAGGCGCTCCTGGTCGACGTCTCCGGCACCGTCGTCGCCTCCGCCTCCGTGCCGCTCGGTGCTTCGCACCCGCGGCCGGGGTGGGTGGAACAGGACGCGTCCGAGGTCTGGCACAGCGTCCGTTCGGCCGTCGGTTCCTTCTCGGCCGACGACGTGCGGCGCGTCGCCGCGGTGGGGCTGAGCACGCAGCGCGAGTCGCTCGTGCTCTGGGACCGTGCGACCGGGCAGCCGCTCGGGCCGCTGCTGGGCTGGCAGGACCGGCGGACGGCGGCCCGCTGCGCCGAGTTACGGGCGACCGGGGTGGGGCCGCTGGTCGAAGAGATCAGCGGGTTGCCGCTGGACCCGATGTTCTCCGCGCTCAAGGCGCAGTGGCTGCTCGACGAGTACGACCCGGACCGGCGGCGCAGCACGGCCGGGGAACTGTGCCTCGGGACGATCGACTCCTGGCTGTTGTTCCATCTGACCGGCGCTCACGTCACCGAGATCAGCAACGCGTCGCGGACGCAGCTGCTCGACGTGCGGCGGGGCGTCTGGGACACCCGCCTCCTCGAGCTGTTCGGGGTTCCGGCCGAGGTCCTCGGTGACGTCACGCCGTCGGACGGGCCGTTCTCGCCCGTACGCGGGTTCGCGCCGCTGCCCGACGGGGTTCCGGTGCGGGCCGTACTCGGTGACTCCCACGCCGCGCTCTACGCCCACGCGGGCTGGGAGCCGGGCGTCGTCAAGGCGACGTACGGCACGGGGTCGTCGGTGATGGCGGTCGTCTCCGGACCCACCGCGGCCACCCACGGGCTGTGTCTCACGGTGGCCTGGCAGGTGGGTGGGGCCGCTCCGACGCTCGCGCTGGAGGGCAACATCCGCTCGTCCGGGCGGACGCTGACCTGGCTCGCGGAGCTGTTCGAGGTGGACACGACCGCACTGCTGGAGTCGGCGGGGCCCTCGTCCGAGGGGGTTTCGCTGGTGCCGGCGTTCGGCGGGCTCGGCGCACCCTGGTGGGACGCCGACGCGGTCGCCACGGTGAGCGGGCTGACGCTCGGCACCTCTCGTCCGGCGCTGGCGCGGGCCGCGATCGAGTCGGTCGCGTTCCAGGTCGAGGACGTCGTCGCGGCGGTGGAAGCGGCCGGTAGCCCGGTCGAGACGCTGCTGACCGACGGCGGGCTCTCGCGGAGCGCGACGGTCATGCAGGCCCAGGCCGACCTCTCCGGCCGCGCGGTCCGCCGCGCCGACGGGGCCGACCTCTCCGCCCTGGGCGTAGCCCGTCTGGCCGCGAACGGTGTCGGCCCGGGCCGGTGGAAGCAGGGCGCGACCACCGACTACACCCCGGGGATGGCGCCGGAAGAGCGCCGCACAGCGCGCGAGGGATGGTACGGCGCGGTGGCCCGAGCCCGGCTCACCCCGGCCGCGTCGCCCGCGCCGGACATGTCGTCCGTGAGCGACGACCCGAACGCACCCACTACTGATTCTCTTGCCTCGAGGAGGCTTTCGTGACGTCGTCATCGTCGACCGAGTCACCGGCCGAGGCCGTCTCCGAGCCGACGCCAGCCGCGGCGGGGACGCGCCGGCAGGCGGCCCGCACCCGGACCGTGGCCACCCGGCCGAGCCGGAAGGTCCGCGCGATCCAGGCGGGTGTGGTCGTCGTCGTGCTCGCGGCGATGGGCCTCGCCACCGAATGGCGCGACGCCGACGCCCCGGCCACCCGAGCCGCGGCCGAGCAGACCTTCGACCCGGCCAAGTACGGCGCCGAGACCTTCCCGAAGGTCGCGCCCCTGATCGAGAGGAACGCGACCCCGCTCACCGAACTCGTCCCGGCACTCAAGGCCGACGCGGACGCCGCCGGCGAGAAGTACGGCAAGCGCGTGGGCAGCAGCCCCTACAGCTTCCCGGTCAGCGTCGACGGCACCGGAGCCGATCTGAACGGCAGTCTGCTCGCGCTCACCGTCGAGGGCCTCCCGCCGGGCACCCAAGTCTGGGTCCAGGTCGGACCGGCGATCACCGGCACCTCGCTGCGCGACGCGACCGGCACGATCAAGTTCGGCGACTTCCTCAACCAGGTGCAGTACTCCGACGCCGGCACCGCACTGAACAACGAGGTGCGGACCAAGGTGCTCGCCGGCGTCCAGCCGAACGCACTCAAGGGCAAGAAGATCTCGGTCGTCGGCGCGTTCACCTTCCTCACCCCCGAGGTCGTGACCCTCACCCCGGTGACGTTCGAGGTGACGCCGTGACCGCCGCGGAGCAAGCGAACCAGGGCAACCGGAGCGTGCTCAGCGCGTCCCGGATCACCAAGGTCTTCGGCGGCACCCACGCCCTCACCGGCGTCGACTTCGCCGCGCGGGCCGGGCGCGTCACCGCGCTGTTCGGCGAGAACGGCGCCGGCAAGTCCACGCTGATGAAGATCCTGGCCGGCATCGAGACGCCCACCACCGGCCACGTCGCCGTCGACGGCGAACCGGTCGTGTTCACCAGCGCCCGGCACGCGGCCGACACCGGGATCGTCATCATCCACCAGGAGCTCAGCCTCTGCGCGAACCTCTCGATCGAGGACAACCTGTTCCTCGGCCGGGAGCGGATCACCCCGGCGTTCGCGGTCGACCGCAAGGGGGAGCGGACCGCCTCGGCGGCCATCCTGAAGCGGCTCGAGGAGGAGATCGACCCCCGGACTCTCGTCGGGGACCTCCGCCTGGGTCAGCAGCAGTTGGTCGAGATCGCCCGCGCGCTCCTGCAGGACGCCCGGGTGCTGATCATGGACGAACCGACCTCCGCGCTCAGCGAACCCGAGGTCGAGGTGCTGTTCCGGATGATCCGCGAACTCACCGCCGACGGGGTCGCGGTCGTCTACATCTCCCACCACCTCGACGAGGCGCTGGAGATCGCCGACGACGTCGTCGTGCTGCGTGACGGGTCGCTCGTGGCCACGGCCGAGGCCGACGACGTCGACCTGGGCTGGATCGTGCGTCAGATGGTCGGCCGGGACCAGGACTCGCTCTTCCCGGACCGGGACACCGTCCTCGGCGACGAGCTGCTCACGATCACCGACCTGGTCGTGCCGGACCCGTCGAACTCGGACCGGCTCGCGGTCGACGGGCTGACGCTGCGCGTGCGGGCCGGGGAGATCGTCGGTCTCTACGGGCTGATGGGCGCCGGGCGCACCGAGCTGCTCGAGGCGCTCGCCGGCCGGATCCCGATCCAGTCCGGTGAAGTGGCGTTGGCCGGTGAGGTCCTGGGCCGGGAGACCATCCGGGAGCGGATCGCCCGCGGGCTGATGCTGGTGCCCGAGGACCGGCAGCGGGACGGGCTGGTCCAGACGATGAGCGTGGGGGAGAACCTCTCGCTCGCCGGTCTGCTCGCGTTCGCCCGGCGCGTGTTCCTGAACCGCCGCGACGAGGACACCGCGGTCAGCCGCACCATCACCGACGTCACGGTGAAGACGAGCAGCCCGAGGTCGCCGATCGGCTCGCTCTCGGGCGGCAACCAGCAGAAGGTCGTGATCGGCAAGGCGCTGCTCACCGATCCCCGGGTGCTGCTGCTCGACGAGCCCAGCCGCGGTGTCGACGTCGGCGCGAAGGCCGACGTGTTCGCGCTCATGGCCGAGCAGGCCCAGCGCGGCCTGGCCGTGCTGTTCACCACCTCCGAGGCCGAGGAGGCGCTGCACGTCCCCGACCGCCTGCTGGTGCTCTCGCGCGGCCGGATCGTCGGGGAGTTCACGCGCGGAGCCCTCACCCGCGAAGACCTGATGGCCGCCTCCGGCGGCAGTGTCCCGTCGACGAAGACCGGAGAGGCGTCATGACCGCCACCGTCACCCCACCGACCGAGGAACGCCGCGAAGCGGCGGCCTCCGCCGCTGCCCAGGCCAACCGGCTGCGCGTGCTGAACGTGGTGTTCGAGGCCCGCGCGTTCATCGCGCTCGCCGTGCTGATCATCGTGTTCACGCTGCTCTCGGACACGTTCCTCACGGTGACGAACGTGATCACGATGACCAAGCACGTCGCGATCAACGGCATCCTCGCGCTCGGCATGCTGCTGGTGATCCTGAAGGGCGGCATCGACCTGTCGGTCGGCTCGATCGTGGGACTGTCCGGGGTGGTCGCCGGTGAGCTGCTCGGCGGCGTGAAGCTGTTCGGCGTCATCGCCTACCCGCCGGTCTGGGTGACGATCCTGGTCGCGATCGCGGTCGGCACGCTCGTCGGCGCGGTCAACGGCATCCTGGTGACCCGGTTCAACGTGGCGCCGTTCATCGCGACGCTGGGCATGCTCTACGTGGCCCGCGGCGCGGCCCTGCTGATCTCCGACGGCGAGACCTACCCGAACCTGGGCGGTGACCCGGAGCTCGGCAACACCGGGTTCAACTACCTCGGCGGCGGCAAGATCCTCGGCATCCCGGTCTCGATCTACCTGCTGGCGATCCTCGCGGTCGTGTTCACGGTACTGATCCGCAAGGCGCCGTTCGGCCGGTGGCTCTACGCGACCGGCGGCAACGAGCGGGCGGCCGAGCTCTCCGGTGTGCCGGTCAAACGGGTCAAGGCCCGCGTCTACATGATCTCCGGCGCCTGCGCGGCGCTGGCCGGCCTGATCATCGCGTCCGAGCTCACCTCGGCCGCACCGCAGGCCGGTGAGACGTTCGAGCTCAACGCGATCGCGGCCGTCGTCATCGGCGGCGCCGCGCTCTCCGGTGGCCGAGGCAACGTCCGCGGCACGCTCGTCGGCGCGTTCGTCATCGGCTTCCTCGCCGACGGCCTGGTCAACCTGGGCGTCTCGACGTTCTGGCAGATCCTCATCAAGGGCGCGGTGATCGTGCTCGCGGTGATGCTCGACCAGGGCCAGCAGCGCTTCCAGAAGCGCGGGGCCGCGGCGGCCGCCGCGGCTCAAACCTCAGCTTCCTGACTCCCGACCCCCGAGAAGTCCTCACTGTGGAGGTACCACCCCCCATGTCTCTCAGACTGCGCCGCCTGGCCGCGGCCGGCCTCGCCCTCACCCTCGGCGCGTTCTCGCTCGCCGCGTGCGGCGGCGACGACAGCGACTCGGCGAGCAGCGGCTCGTCGTCCGGTGACGCCGGCGGCCTGATCGCCATCATCACCCCGTCGCCCGACAACCCGTTCTTCAAGGCCGAGGCGGACGCGGCCGCCGCGAAGGCCAAGGAACTCGGCTACGAGACCTCGGTCGCGTCGCACGACGACGACCCGAACAAGCAGAGCGAGCTGATCGACGCCGCGATCTCGCGGAAGGCCAAGGCGATCATCCTCGACAACGCCGGCGCCGACGCCTCGATCGGCCCGGTCACCAAGGCGAAGGACGCCGGCATCCCGGTGTTCCTGATCGACCGGGAGATCAACAAGACGGGCGTCGCCACCGCCCAGATCGTCTCCAACAACGCCCAGGGTGCCCAGCTGGCGGCGCAGGAGTTCGTCAAGGGCATGAAGAGCAAGGGCAACTACGTCGAGCTGACCGGCAAGGAGTCCGACACGAACGCCGGTGTGCGGTCGAAGGGCTACGCCGACGTCATCTCGCAGTACCCGGCGATGAAGAAGGTCGCCAGCGTGAGCGCCAACTGGGACCAGCAGGAAGCGTTCACCAAGATGGAGACGATCATCCAGAAGAACAAGGACATCCAGGGCGTCATCGCCGGCAACGACACGATGGCGCTGGGCGCGGTCGCGGCGCTCAAGGGCGCGGGCCTGCTGGACAAGGTCGTGGTCGTCGGCTTCGACGGCAGCCCCGACGCGATCGCGGCGATCAAGGCCGGCGAGATGCTCGCCACCGCCCTGCAGCCGGCGGCGCTCGCCGCCGAGCAGGCCGTCGAGCAGGCCGACGCCACGATCAAGGACGGCAAGTCCGGCAAGGAAGAGAAGCAGTCGATCGACTGCGAGATCGTCACCAAGGCGAACGCCGACGAGTTCGGGGTGTTCGCGCGCAAGTCCTGACCCGGTGTCGGTGGGGCCGCTCCGGCGGCCCCACTACACTTCGCCTGAATAAATATGAGGGAGACGCCGATGCCGGTCACCGGCGTGCGTACCGCGGCGGCCGAGCAGCTCCGGATGCTGGCGAAGGTCGCGCGGATGTACCACGAGCAGGGCATGCGCCAGCCCGAGATCGCCGCGCAACTAAACATTTCGCAGCCGCGCGTCTCCCGCCTGTTGAAAGAGGCCACGACCCGCGGGATCGTCCGCACGGTCGTCGTGCTGCCGCCCGGCGTCCACACCGAGCTGGAGGAGAAGCTCCAACAGCGTTACGGGCTGCGTGACGCGGTCGTCGTCGACACCGAAGGCTCGAACGGCGACGTCATCCCGGCGCTCGGCGCGGCCGCCGCGGTGTACCTGGACGCGACGCTCAAGGGCGGCGATGTCATCGGCATCTCGTCCTGGAGCGAGTCGCTGCTCGCCGCCGTCGACGCCATGCACCCCAAACACACGTCGGTCGCCGACCGGGTCGTGCAGATCGTCGGGGGCGTGGGCAGCCCGGAGGCGCAGGTGCAGGCCACCCGCCTCACCGGCCGGCTGGCCGAGCTGACCGGAGCCCGGCCGGTGTTCGTGCCGTCGCCCGGGCTGGTCGGCACCCCGGCGATCCGCCGGGCGCTGACCCAGGACGACGCGGTCGCCGCCGTGATGGCGCAGTGGAAGGAACTGACCGTCGCGCTCGTCGGCATCGGCAGCCTCGAGCCGTCGCCGCTGCTGCTGCGTTCGGGCAACGCGGTAGCCGAGGCCGACCAGGGCGAGCTGCGTTCGCTCGGCGCGGTCGGCGACGTCTGCCTGCGGTTCTTCGACGACCACGGGCGCCCGGTGAAGTCCCGGTTCGATCAGCGGGTCGTCGGCATCTCCAGCGCCGACTTACGGACGATCGACCGGCGGGTCGCGGTCGCCGGCGGCGAGCGCAAGCTCTCCGCGATTCGGGCCGCTCTACTGAACGATTGGGTGAACGTGCTGATCACGGACGTGGACACGGCCGAGCGCCTGGTCTCCTGAGCTCCGGGTTGTTTCACCGTGCGGGTCCTGGCAAATACTGGGACTGTGGAGGTGATCAGTCCGATGCGCACCGACTGCGACCCGACCGTCGAGCTCGACGAGGCGCACGCGCCGACGCCGGCCGCGACGGCCGAGATCCGGCGGACCGTTCGTGACCTGCTCACCCAGTGGCGGATCGGGGGCACCGCCGCCGAGGACATCCTGCTCGTCGTCCACGAGCTGGTCGCGAACGTCGTCGACCACGCCCGGACGCCGTTCCGCCTCGCGGTCAAACTGTGCGGCTCGTTCGTGAAGGTCTCGGTGCACGACGAGAGCTGCCGGCCGGTCGTCGTGCGCGAGCTCGACCCGCTCTCCACCCGCGGCCGCGGACTCCCGCTCATCGCCGCGATCGCCGACAAGTGGGGCTGCCAGGAGCAGCCCGACGGCAAGACGGTCTGGGCCGCGATCCCCGTGTAACGGCTCTTGCTACCGTCGCGGACCATGGGCACCCCTACCGTGACGGAAGTAGCCGATCGTGTGCATTTTGTCGAAGGCGACGCGGTCAACTGGGTCGTACTGGCCGACGGCGACGCGGTCACGTTGATCGACGCCGGGTATCCGGGGGACGTCGACGCGGTCCGGCAGTCACTGGACCTGATCGGGTACCGGCCCGCCCAGATCGCGGCCGTGCTGGTGACGCACGGGCACATCGATCACATCGGCTCGCTCCCGCAGCTGGTGACCGGGTCGACGACGCCGGTGTACCTCTCGTCTCCGGAGGTGCGTCACGTGCACGGTGAGTACCGGGAGCAGGCCACGCCGGTCGACGTCCTGCGTAACGTGTTCCGGCCCGGCTTCCTGCCCTGGGGGCTCCACGTGCTGCGGGTCGGGGGCACGAAGCACGTGACGCTGCCCGACGCAAAGCCGTTCCCGGCGGACGGTCCGCTCGACCTGCCCGGGCGCCCGGTGCCGGTGCTGACGCCCGGCCACACCTCGGGCCACACCTGTTATCTCCTGCCGGACCACGGGGTGATCGTCACCGGCGACACATTGGTGACCGGGCATCCGACGTCACCGGTCACCGGCCCGCAGCTGCTCCACCCGATCTTCCACCACGACCTGGACCGCACGGTGGCGACGCTGGACACGCTCGAAGCCCTGGACGCCGACCTGGTGCTGCCGGGCCACGGACACCTCCACCGCGGCCCCGTCGCCGACGCCGCCGCCCGCGCCCGCCCCTAGCTCTTCCTCCTCCGGAAGAGGCCCGATTTCTCCGGCGGCGCGGGCACGACGGGTTCCGGCGGGGTCGGCCGGGGGATCTCCGACTCGTCCCGCGCCGGCATCCGCACCACCAGGTGCGGTGGCAACCCGGTCCCGACCTGGTAGAGCACCGCGGGGTCACCGGCGATCATCGTCGGCTCCACCGCGACCCGCATGCCGTCGTGACCGATCAGCAGCCGGCCGCCGTCCGGCCAGATCAGCATCGCGGCGCACTCCGCGTACAGCACGGTCGCGGCCTCGTCGCCGATCACCCGGCTGACGCCGGTCGGCCCGATGTGGAACCGGTCCTGATCGTCGTCGACCACCGCGTAGGTGTAACCCGGCACCACGGTGTACGAGGTCGTCGGGGCGGCGGTGAACCCGGCCCAGTCGGCGCTGTGGCCCGGCGGCACCAGCAGCAGGCCGGTCGTCATCGCCGCGGCCGCCACCCCGGCGACCTGCTCGACGGTGACCGCGTCCAGCTCGGCCAGCCGTTCCTCCAGCGTCCGGATCGGCTGGCCGGCCAGCAGCGCGTTCGCCTGCGCGCTCAGCATCGCGGCCTCGGCCTCCGGGTCGGTGAGCGCCTCCCGCCGCTTCGTCCTCGCCGCGTCGACGTCGGCCGGATCGACCCGCCCGACCGCGAGCGTCAGCAGCGCGTCGATCATCCCGCCGAGCACCGCGGACTGCTTCTCGGGCAGCGCGTCGGCGACCGCGGTCACCTCGGCGGTGCCGTGCGCGTGCGCGGCGTAGCCGGTCGCGGTGGTGTACGACAGGCCGCTGGCCTGGCGCAGCTCGCGGAACAGCTCCCGCTGCAGCACGTCGGAGTAGAGCTGCGACGCCGCGCCGATCGGCACGACCGCGTCGAACGCGGCGCCGTTCAGCGGCCCCTGGAAGTACGCCGGGGTGACCGGCAGCGCGCTGGTGACGGCCGGCGGCGCCCAGCGTCGGCCGCCGCTCGGGAGCGGGAGCCGCAACCCCGACGGCACCCCGTCACCGGCGATCCAGAGCGCCGCGTTCTCCTTGGTGAACCAGGTACGCAACCAGTGCTGGATCTCGTCCGGGGAGATCACCGGGACGCCGTACTCCAGGTACCCCGGCAGGCCGTACCCGCGGGCGCCGTACCGCCAGGGCGCGAGGACGTGGGACGGCGTCAGCGACCGCCCGGACTCCTCGGTGAGCAGCACCTGCCGTTCGATCTCCAGGCGCTCCATCGGCAGCGCACCCAGCGACGTGCAGACGCCGGTGAGGAACGAGACCACGTCGTGCTCGCGGCCGCGCAGGTGGAACTCGGTGAACGCGGCGCCGGTGCGTCCGTTGTAGTGGTAGTCGGCCTGGCCGGTGGTGAAGAGCGCCAGGTGCTCGATCAGGTGCGTGATGCCGGCGCGTGCCAGCACCTCGTCGGCGTACCCGACGCGGAACACCAGCCCGGCGCTCATCGGGCCACTGACCGACGCGATCAGCGTCGGAACCCCGTCGACCTCGGTTTCCTTGATCATGCTCCACCCGCCATCGAGAACGACTCGGCCCGGCACGCGTAGAAGTTCTCGACGCCGTCGCCGGGGAGCCGGTCCCACCAGGACTCGGACGCGAACTCACCCATGGCCCGGAAGAACACGGCCGCGTACGAGTGGAGGCCGGCGATGTTGAAGAACGCCGCGAACTCGTTCAGCGCCCCGACCCAGCCGGGCTCGCGCCGGAAACCGGGGTGCAGCACCGAACGTTGCGCGGCGGCCCACACCTCCTGGTGACCTTCCCGGAGGACGCGGCCGGGCTCGTCGTCCCCGCCCACGGCCCACTGCTCCAGGAACACGGTGGCGAGCACCGCACCGTTCAGGCCGCCCGGCGGGGACTGGGCGACGCACTCCCGTGCGAACGCGTACGCGGTCTCCCAGCTGCCGCCCCACTTGGGGCAGGTGTGCTGCAGATGGGAGCTCTGCGCGGAGTAGCTGTCGGGAACGACCCGGGCGAGCCGGTCGTAGCGGCGCCGCCCCTCCGCGACCCCGAGGGAGAGACCCATCGCCGTCGTGAGCCGGCCCTTCCAGGCGAGCATCGCCCGGGGATCGCGCGCGGTGACGTCCATCAGCGTGCGCTCGGCGTCACGCAGGTGGTCGTGCAGGGCGGCGAACTGCTCGCGGGACACCCGGCTGGCCGCGTAGCTGGTGCGGATCCGCCAACCGGCGCTGATCAGGCAGTAGCCGAGGATCGTCGCGGCCATCGGGGACGGCTCCCGCGCCACGACCTGCCGGAAGAACTGATCGGAGCCGGGCACGTCGGCGATGAGCCAGATCGCCGACGACGCGGCCTGCCAACCTCGGAGCTGCTGGAACCCGGCGGCGATCGCCGGCCAGTCACCGGCCTTGGTGGCGGCCGGAAAGACTCTCAGCTCCGGGTGAGTTGTGGTGACTTCGAACGCCGCTGGTAAGGGCTTCTCCCCGGACACCGCGGCATCGTACCGCTACGCGCCGGCGTCGGAATCGCGAAAATGCTTCAGGTCGCCGGGGTTCGCGCCGATGAGCCGACGGGTGCGATTCGGGTGCTTCTCGCCGGACGCCCGGACGCGCGCACCCACCGACGGACGAGGGGGCAGCGCTGGCCGGCGCGGGGAGGGAGCCATCCGCGACCGGTCCGGACGAATCGTCCGGACCGTCCGGCCCCGTGCCCCAGGAGGTCCCGGCCTCGCGCCCGTTCGCCGCCCGGCTCACGGTCGGGCGGCTGCTCGCGATCGGCTTCCTGCTCGCGATGCTCGTGCTGGCGATCATCGGGCTGAGCGCCTACGTCCGGATCGGGACGCTCCTGCAGGAACGCGCGCCGGTCGATCACTCCTACGACGTCCTGCACCGTATCGACGTCGTGCGCCAGCGGTTCCTGGACGCCGAGCGCGGGCAGCGCGGTTACGTCATCACGGGGCGGGAGAGCTACCTGTTCCCGTACCTGGAGGCGACCCGCCAGGTCGGCAAGGACCTCGCGCAACTGCGGGCGGCCACCGCCGACAACCCGCGCCAGCAGGACATGCTCGACGCGCTGGACCCGCCGGTGCAGGTGAAGATCGCGATCATGGCCGAGACCGTGTCGCTGCGCCGCAACGCCGGCTTCGACGCGGCACGCAGCTTCACGGTGTCGGGCCAGGGCTCGGCCGCGATGATCCAGATCTCCAGCGGCCTGGACGCCATGCGGGCCGAGGAGGTGCGGCTGCTGGTCGAGCGGCAGGCCGCGAGCAGGCAGAGCGCGCTGAACACCCGCGCGCTGATCCTGTGGGGCTCGAGCGCGGCGGTGCTCGTCGTCGGACTGGGGGCGTGGTGGGTGACGCGCCGGATCACCCGGCCGATCAAGGAGGTCACCGCGGCCGCGAACCGGATCACCGACGGCGACCTCAGCCGCCGGGCCGACGTGTCCGGGCCGGTGGAGCTGGAACGCATGGGACAGGCCGTCAACGACTCGATCGAGGCGATCTCGCAGGCCCGTGACCAGGCGGTCGCGGCGGCCGCGGCGAAGTCCGCGTTCCTGGCGACGATGAGCCACGAGATCCGGACGCCGATGAACGCGGTGATCGGCATGACCGGGCTGCTGATGGACACCGATCTCGACAACGACCAGCGCGAGTTCGTGAAGACGGTCCGCGACTCCGGCGAGGCGCTGCTCGGCATCATCAACGACATCCTCGACTTCTCGAAGATCGAATCCGGCGAGCTCGAACTCGACGACGAGGCGTTCGACCTGCGTGAGTGCATGGACTCGGCGCTCGCGCTGGTGGCGCTGGACGCCGAGCGCAAGGGCCTGGAACTGGTCGGCAGCCTGGACTCGGTCACGCCGCCGGTGCTGCGCGGGGACGTGACCCGGCTGCGTCAGATCATGGTGAACCTGCTCAGCAACGCGGTGAAGTTCACCGCGCTCGGCGAGGTCGTGCTGGCGGTGCGGGGGCGGCCGCTCACCGAGGCGCCGGACGGGCCGGTCGAGCTGACCGCCGAGGTACGCGACACCGGGCCGGGCATCCCGGCCGACCGGATGGACCGGGTGTTCCGGTCGTTCGCGCAGGTCGACTCCTCGACGACCCGGGTGTACGGCGGTACCGGGCTCGGGCTGGCGATCAGCCGCCGGCTCGCGAACGCGATGGGCGGTGACATCGCGGTGCACAGCGCGGTCGGCATCGGCTCGACGTTCACGCTCACCGCGATCCTGACCGGCTGCGTCGACCGGGAACTGCAGCCGGCCGACCACAGCGCGCTGGCCGACGCCCACGCGCTGATCGTCGACGACAACGCGACGAACCGGCGGGTGCTGCGTCTGCAGCTGACCGGCTGGGGGCTGCGCTGCACCGACGTGGCGTCGGCGGCCGAGGCGATCGAGCTGCTGCAAGCGTCCGCGCAGTACGACGTCGCGGTGCTCGACATGCACATGCCGGAGATGGACGGTGCCCGGCTGGCCGGCCGGCTGCGGTCCGCTCCGGCCACCGCGGACCTGCCGCTGATCCTGCTCACCAGCGTCGCCTGGCGGCCGGGCCCCGATCAGCAGAAGTTGTTCGACGCCGTGCTGACCAAACCCGCGCGGGGTTCGACGCTGCACTCGACGCTGGCGCGGGTGGTGGCCCGGGCGCTGCCCGACCTGGACGACGTGACCGAGGCACCGCCGGCGCCGGCGTCGGTTCCGCTGCGGATCCTGCTCGCCGAGGACAACCCGGTGAACCAGAAGGTGGCCCAGCTGATGCTCTCGAAGCAGGGGCACCTGGTCGACACCGTCTCCGACGGCCTGGAAGCGGTGCGTGCCGTGCAGCTCGCGCCGTACGACGTCATCCTGATGGACGTGCAGATGCCGGTGATGGACGGGCTGGAGGCGACCCGCCGGATCCGGGCCGAGGTGCCCGAGGACCGGCAGCCGCACATCATCGCGATGACCGCGAGCGTGCTGGTGGAGGACAAGGCCGCGTGCCGGGCCGCCGGCATGGACGACTACCTGCCCAAACCGGTGCGCGCCGACGATCTGCGCGCGGCGCTCGACGAGTTCGCGCGCTCGGCGTCGCCCGCGCCCGACCTGCCGCCGGTGGGAGCTCCGGCGCTGCTGCGCGAACCCGGGCTGGTGGCCGCGGCCGCCGAGCAGGAGAGCAGCATCCGGGCGCGGTTCGCCGACATCGCCGGGCCGGCCCCCACCGACGGGGAGAAGGAGCTGCTCACCGAGATGGTCGGCGCGTTCGTCAGCACCGCACCGGAGACGCTCGCCGCGCTCCGCGACGCCGTGCACACCGGGGACGCGTCGGCCGCCGCGGAGAAGGCGCACAAGCTCAAGGGCTCGGCGGCCAACATCGGCGCCGGCGCGCTGGCCGACGTGTGCGCGAGCTTCGAGGAGCTGGCGACGCTCGGCTGGCTGTCCGCGACGAACGAACACGACCAGGCCCTGGCCCGCGCGGCCGACGAACTCGACCTCGCCCGCCGCGTGCTCGGTGACCTGATCGCGGAACTCTCACCCGCCCAGCGCTAGACGCCGGCGGGTACTAGAAAGCGAACTCGCCGGTCGGGGTGTGCTGGCGGAAGACCAGCGCCCAGTCCGCGCCCTCCCAGGTGTACAGCGACGTGATCCAGGCCCGGTAGTTCGGCAGCCAGCTCCCGTCGGCGGACGCGTGGTAGTGCACGAGGACGTTGCCGTCGACCAGCAGCAGACGCGGTTCGGACAGCTCGTAGGTCAGCGCCTCGTGCTGCTCCCAGCGGCTGATCAGCTCGTCCCGCTCGACGACACCGGTGGGGAGCACGACGTACCCGTCGGAGGTCATGTGCCGGGCGTAGAACCCGGCGGCCCGGCCCTCGCTGAGCTCCTCCCAGAAGTGCTGCTCCAGCTTCCAGGCCTGATCCATGCCGTGATTCTAGGCCGCGCGTACCTCGTGGTCGGTGACTTTGGGAGCCGCGCTGATCATCCGCTCGTCCTGGGTGACGACCGGCGCGTTCAGCTCCTCGCCGAGCAGCACGTACGTGGCGTCGGCCGACCCGAGGTTCGCGCCCAGTTCCAGCAGCCGGGGCACGGAGGCGTAACCGATCGGGTGCGGGTGGATCGTGATGCCGAGCGAGACGAACAGGTCGGTGGCCTCGGCCGCGTCCTGCCAGGTGATCTGCCCGCCGTTGGTGAGGCCGGAGATGCGGCCCAGCACCTCGGGCAGGAGGATCGGTGGCCCGGCCAGGTCGGCGTTGGCGTCGAGGAACGCTTCGGCCCGCCGGTAGGCCTCGGACTCCGGCGGTGCGAACAACCAGTTGATGACGACGCAGGCGTCGACGACGAACGTCATGCGCCGTTCCAGGCCGCGCGGTCGGCGTCGAGACCCGCGTGCAGTTCGTCGGCGGGGATCGACGGGCGCTGGGAGCGCCGCTGGCGGGCGCGCTCCATCATCTCCGCGCGCTCCCGGAGACGCTCCTGCTCGGCGACCTCGCTGATGTGCTGGCGGATCGCCGCTTGAAGGCTGATCTTCACCCGCGCGGTGGCCGCCCGGAACCGGCGCATGTCGTCCGGGGGGACGTCACGCACGAGAAACGATGTCGGCTCGTCGCTCATACGCCGACGATATCACTGCCGCGATATCACCAGGTGTCGACGTGGAGGACCTCGTCGAGGGGCTGGCGGGCGGCGGGCTTGAAGGTGTCGCCGGTGTAGTAGGCGGTCGGGACCAGGGCCGCCTGGGCGATGCCTTCCGGGATACCGAGCAGCTCCGAGATCGCCGCCTCGTGGCGCAGGTGCAGCGTCGTCCAGGCGGTGCCGAGCCCCCGGGCCCGGGCCGCCAGCATGAAGCTCCACGTCGCCGGCAGGATCGAACCCCACAGGCCGGCCTGGTTGCCCGCCCCCAGCGAGCCGGCGCGGATGCACGGGATCACCAGCACCGGCACCTCGGCCATGTGGTCGGCCAGGTACTGCCCGGAGCTGCCGATGCGCTGCTGCACCGCGGTCCGCTCCGGGTCGTCGGCGTAGAGCGCGCCGGCCGAGCGCCCGGACGCGATGTAGCGCTCCCAGGAGTCCGCGTAGTACGAGGCGATCGCGGCCCGCTTGGACGCGTCGGTGACCACGACCCAGTGCCAGGACTGCGCGTTCGACCCGCTCGGCGCCTGCAGCGCGATGTCCAGACATTCCCGGATCAGCTCGAGGGGAACGTCGCGGGTCAGGTCCAGTCGCTTCCGGACACTGCGGGTCGTGGTCAGCAACTCGTCTGGCGTCAGCATGGGCTCAATTCTCTCCGCGCAACGCCGCGGCGGCCTTCTCGGGGGCGATGTCGTTGATCCACACCGCCGCACCCGACTCCGAGCCCGCCAGGTACTTGAGCTTGCCCGGCGCCCGCCGGATCGAGAACACCTGCAGCGCCAGGTGCCACCGGTCCCGGTCGACGCGGGTCGGCGCCTGCTGCCAGCCCGCGATGTACGGCGCCGGCTGCTCGAACAGCCCGTCGAACCGGCGCAGCACCGCCGGGTAGAGCGACGCCAGTTCGGTGAGCTCGTCCTCGTCGAGCGCGGGCAGGTCGGGCACGTGCCGGTGGGGCACGATCATGACCTCGTACGGCCACCGCGCCGCGAACGGCACGTACGCGGTGAAGTACGTGCCCTTCTCGACGATCCGCGCCCCGGCGGCCTGCTCGGCGGCGAGCAGCGCGCACTGCAGGCACTCGCCGGTGGCGTCGTGGTGCTCACGCAGTGCCTGCCGGGTGCGCTCCATGCGCGGCGGCACGAACGGGTACGCGTAGATCTGCCCGTGCGGGTGCGACAGCGTCACCCCGATCTCCTCGCCCCGGTTCTCGAAGCAGAAGACGTACTCGACGCCGGGGATCTTTCCGAGCGCGACGGTGCGGTTCGACAGGGCGTCCAGGACGGTACGGACCCGCTCCGGCGGCAACTGCGAGAACGCCCCGTTGTGGTCGGACGTGAAGCACACGACCTCGCAGCGCCCGTTGCCCGGTTCGGTGTCGAACAGGCCGTCGGCCGCGGACTTGCCGGTCGAGGCCACCGACAGCGACGGGAACCGGTTCTCGAACACGACCACGTCGTAGTCCGGCGCGGGGATCTCGGTGCGGTGCTCGGCGTCCCGGGTGGGGCAGAGCGGGCACTGGTCGGTCGGCGGCAGGAACGTGCGCGACTGGCGGTGCCCGGCGATCACCACCCATTCGCCGGCCAGCGAGTCCCAGCGGCGCTCGGACGTGCTGGTGACGTGCGGCAGGCCGCGCTCGTCGACGGCCGACCGGTCCTTGCCCGGAGCGTCGTCGAAGTAGAACAGCTCGCGGGAGTCGGAGAGGTGGATCTCCGAGATGTTGCTCATGTGCGGTCTCCGACGGCAGGGTGGTCGGCCGGGGCGTCGACGACGATGAGCTCGCCGACCGACTCGGCCAGGATGTCGTGGGCGGCCGGTGGCAGGCCGCTGTCGGTGATGAGGACGTCCGCGGTGGACAGTGGCCCGAAGTCGGCGAGCCCGACGATGCCCCACTTCGTGGAGTCCGCCAGCACGACGACTTCCCGGGCACTGCCGATCAGCGCGCGGTTGGTCTGGGCCTCGGCCAGGTTGGGGGTGGTCAGCCCGGCATCTGAGTCCATGCCGTGCATGCCGATGAACAGCTGGTCGACGTGGAGCGACGCGATCGACTGGTCGGCGACCGGCCCCACCAGCGCGGCGCTGGGCGTGCGCACCCCGCCGGTGAGGATCACGGTGAACCCGGCCCTGGGGGCCTGGGCCTCCAGGATGTCGGCGACCGTCGTCGAGTTCGTGACGACGGTCAGTTCCGGGATCGCGGTGATGTGGCGGGCCAGCGTCCAGGTGGTGGTGCCGGCCGAGAGCGCGATCGCCGTGCCCGGCGTGATCAGTTCGGCCGCGCGGGCCGCGATCGCCTCCTTCGCCGGCTGCTGCAGTGCGCTCTTGACCGCGAATCCCGGCTCGTCGGTGCGCCGCGAGTTCGCTAGGACGGCGCCGCCGTGCACCTTGTGGAGCACCCCGGCGCGCGCCAGCACCTCCAGGTCGCGGCGGATCGTCATGTCGGAGACGCCGAGCAGCTCGGTGAGGTCGCTGACCCGCACCCCGCCACCCCGGCGGATCTCCTCGACGATGCGCGCCTGCCGTTGGCTAGCCAGCATCCGGGCCGTCCAGGGAGTGGGCCCCGGCGGCCGGTGAGGTCACGAACGCGCGCGGCTCGGTGAAGCCCCGCGCCGACGCCGCGGACACGGCGGCCCGCGTCGCGGCGTCGACCCCGTCGTTGTCGACGAGCGCGATGACGCACCCACCGAAACCGCCGCCGGTCATCCGGGCGCCGTAGGCGCCGGCCGAGAGCACCGCCTCGACCAGGACGTCGACCTCCGGCACCGTGATCTCGAAGTCGTCACGCATCGACGCGTGCGACGCGGTGAGGGCCGGGCCGATCTCGCGCACACGCCCGGCGTCGAGCAGCGCGACGACGTCGGTGACCCGCTCGTTCTCGGTGACGATGTGGCGGGCCCGCTTGACCAGTTCCTCGCCCTCGGTGTCCTTCGCGAGCCGGGTCAGGGCGGCGTCGAGATCGGTCACGTCACGCAGCGCCTGGACGCCGAGCACGTGCGCGGCCCGCTCGCAGGAGCGCCGCCGCGCCGCGTACTCGCCGTCGGCGTGTTGGTGCGGAGCCCTCGAGTCCACCACGAGCAGGGCCAGGCCCTCGGCGGCCAGGTCGAACGGCACCGGACGCACGTCGAGCGAGCGCATGTCGCAGAACAGCACCGACCCGGCCTCGCCGAGCATCGAGGCCAGCTGGTCCATGCCGCCGGTCGGCGCGCCGACGAAGCCGTTCTCGGCCCTGCGCGCGACCGTCACCAGTTCGCGCGGGGAGAGGCCGAGCTCAAGCAGCTCGTTCGCGGCGCCCGCGACCGAGCAGGTCAGCGCGGCCGACGAGGACAGCCCGGCGCCGAGCGGCACGTCGGAGTCGACCGTGACGGTCAGCCCCGGCAGCTCCTCGACGCCCAGCGCCCACAGCACGCCGGCCGGGTACGCGGCCCAGCCGGTGACCCGCTCCGGCTGGAGCGCCGGGACGCGGAGCTCGACCGGCTCGCCCTCCTGCGCGGAGACGAACCGGAGTCTTCCGGAAGGGCCGGGTGAGACCGTCGCTCTGCAGCCGAACTCGATGGCCAGCGGGAGCACGAAGCCGTCGTTGTAGTCGGTGTGCTCCCCGATCAGGTTGACCCGTCCCGGCGCCAGCCAGCTGGCCGATTCCCGCATGCCCATGCCTCCAGCCCTAAACGGCGATCCGGATCACGGCCACCGCGCCCGCGTCGACGAAATCGCTCTCCACCCAGTCCCGGCCGGTGAGAAGGTCACGTCCCCGCACCGGGATCGCGACCCCGGCGTCGGACCCGTTGATCGCGAACAGGTACCGGGCGTCGGCGCCGACCCGTTCGACCACGTCCAACCCCTCCGGCCAGTCCGCGATGGACAGTACGGGTTCGACGCCGGACGCCTCCATCAGCCGCCCCACCAGCGCGGCGTGGTTCGCGGCGTCCAGCTGCGTGCCGAGGTACCAGGCCTGGCCGTCGCCGACCGCGTTGCGGGTGAGCACCGGACGACCCGCGTGCGGGCCGTCGCCGTAGGTGGCGAGCACCTCGGCCGTGGTCGCGGTCGCCGCCTCGCTCCAGACCGTCCCGGTCGCGTGGTCGAGCCCGTCGATCCGGACGGGCTCCAGCAGCGGGTCGAACTCCTCCACCCGCACGCCGAGCAGGTCGCGGAACGCGCCCGGGTACCCGCCGAGCCGGATGTGGTCGTTGTGGTCCACGATCCCGGAGAAGTACGTGACCAGCGCGGTTCCGCCGGCCTCGACGAACTCGGTCAGGTTCGGCCCGGCTTCGCCGCCGGTCAGGTACAGCGTCGGCACGATGACCAGGCGGTAGGCCGACAGGTCGTGGTCGGGGTGCACGAAGTCGCAGGCCACCCCGCGCTCCCAGAGCGCCCGGTGGAACCGGCGCAGCTCAGCCAGGCCGGTGACCTCGACGCTGGGGTGCGAGTCGAGCTCGACGGCCCACCAGCTCTCCCAGTCGACGGTGATCGCGACCTGGGCGCGGACCGTCGAGCCGTTCACCTCGGCGAGGTGGTCGAGGTCGGTGCCCAGCTGCACGACGTCGCGCCACAGCTGGGAGTCCGTGCCCGCGTGCGGCACCAGCGCCGAGTGGAACTTCTCCGCGCCGGCCTTCGACTGCCGCCACTGGAAGAACAGCGCGCCGTCGGCGCCCCGGGCGGTGTGCGTGAGGCTGTCGCGGCGCAGCTGGCCGGGGAGCTTCGCCGGGTTGCGCGGCTGCCAGTTCACCGCGCTGGTGCTGTGCTCCATCAGCAGCCACGGCTCGCCGCCGGCCAGCGACCGGATCAGGTCGCCGGACATCGCGAGGTCGTGGGTGGCCCCACCCGGGCCGAGGCCCTCGACGATCCGGTAGTGGTCGTTGGAGATCAGGTCCTGCTCGGCGGCCCAGGCCCAGTAGTCCAGCGGCTTGAAGAACGTCATGAAGTTCGTCGTGACGGGCGCGTCGGACAGCTCGCGGAGGATCTCCGCCTCGGCCCGGAAACAGTCGAGCAGCTCGTCGGAGGAGAACCGCCAGTAGTCCAGCTGCTGGGTCGGGTTCGCGAACGAGTTGTACGCCGGGGTGCGGGGCGGGATGACCTCGGCCCAGTCGGAGTAGCGCTGGCTCCAGAACGCGGTGCCCCAGGCCTCGTTGAGGCTGTCGAGGTTCTCGTACCGGTCGCGCAGCCAGGTGCGGAACGCCTCGGCCGACGTGTCGCAGTAGCAGTGCCAGTTGTGGCAGCCGTACTCGTTGTGGACGTGCCACATCGTCACGGCCGGGTGATCGGTGTACCGCTCGCCGATCGTGCGGGTCAGCCGCGCGGTGGCCGTGCGGTAGTCCGGCGACGACGGGCAGAACGCCTGCCGCGCGCCGTACCAGCGCCGCTGCCCGTCGACGTCGACCGGCAGCGAGTCCGGGTACCGGCGGGCGAACCACGGCGGGGGACTGGCCGACGCGTTCGCGAGGTCGACCGCGATGCCGTTGTCGTGGAGCAGGTCAAGCACCCGGTCGAGCCAGCCGAAGTCGTACTCCTTCTCGGCCGGCTCCAGCTTCGCCCACGAGAAGATGCCCAGCGAGACCAGGTTGACCTTGGCCTCCTTCATCAGCGCGACGTCCTCGAGCCACACCGATTCCGGCCACTGCTCGGGGTTGTAGTCGCCGCCGTAGGCCAGCTTGCCGCCCAGGCGGGCGGTGACGGCTCGCAGCGTCATCCCTTGCTACCGCCGAGCGTGAGGCCGGCGACGAACTGACGCTGGAGCGCGACGTAGATGGCGAGCACGGGGATAGCGGTCAGCAGGGCACCGGCGGCGATCAGGTTGTCGTTCTGCGCGTACTGGCCGAACAGGTTGTTGATACCCGTGGTGACCGGGAGCCGGTCGCCGGTCTGGATGAACAACAACGCCCAGAAGAAGTCGTTGTAGATCCAGATGACCACGAGCGTGCCCAGCGCGGCCAGCGCCGGACGGCACAGCGGCAGGATGATCTTCCAGAACTGCGTCCAGACGCTGGCGCCGTCGACCATCGCGGCCTCGGTGAGCTCGCCCGGCAGCGCCTTCATGTAGTTGCTCAGCACGAACGTGCAGAAGCCCACCTGGAACGCGATGTTCGCGGCGATCACGCCGTAGTAGGTGTTCAGCAGCGACCCGGAGTCACTCACCGAGTACGGCAGCTCGAAGTGCTTGTACAGCTGGAACAGCGGCGCGGCGAGGATCTGCGGAGGGAGCAGGTTGCCCGCCGTGAACAGGATCAGCAGCGTGACGTTGAACTTCCACTTGAACCGCGACACCGCGAACGCGACCATCGCGGCGAACGTCAGCGTCAGGATCACGGCCGGGACCGTGATGATCGCCGAGTTCAGGAAGTACTTCGAGAACCCGCCCTGGTTCCAGGCGTTGGAGTAGTTCTCGAAGTTGAACGACCCGCCGACGCTCAGGTAGCCGTACTTCTGGGTGTCCTTCTCCGGCCGGAGCGACGTGTAGATCGTCCAGACCAGCGGGACGAGCCACAGGAACGCGGTGACGGTCAGGAACGAGTAGCTGAAGATCCGGCCGCCCCGGGTGAGCTTCGGCCCGCCCTCGGAGGTCTTGGCCCGCTTCAGGGGAGCGGTGGTCTCACCACCGGTTTCGGTGAGGACCGTCATGACTTCTCCTCGTTCCGGAAGGTCTGCCAGAGGTAGATGACGATCGGCACCAGCGAGATGACCAGCAGCACGGTCGCGATGGCCGCGCCGACGCCGATCTGGGTGCCCTCACCGACCAGGTTCTGGACGACGAGTGCGGACAGCAGCTCCAGGCCGTTGGTGCCGCGGTTGATCACGTAGACGATGTCGAAGGCGCGCAGGGCCTCGATGACCGTGATGACGACGACCACGATGTTGATCGGGCGCATCGCCGGGAACACGACCCGGAAGAACGTCTGCACGGCGTTGGCGCCGTCGATCGCCGCAGCCTCGCGCAGCGACGGGTCGACGCCCTTCAGACCGGCCAGGTACAGCACCATGATGTACCCGACGTGTTTCCAGGACGCCGCGACGAGAGCGGCCCAGAGGTTGATGCTCGAGTCGCCGAACCAGTCGATCTGGTCGGCCGTGCCCGCGGTGCCGAGCACGCTGTTGAGCAGGCCGGCGTCCGGGCTGTAGATCAGGTGCCAGATGATGCCGACGAGCGCGAGCGAGAGCATCACCGGGACGAAGAAGATGCTCTGGTAGATCCGCGAGCCCTTGAGGTTCTGGTCGAGCAGCACGGCGAGGAACAGGCCGACCGGCGTGGCGATCACCGCCAGGAACACCAGCCAGATGATGTTGTGCTGCACCGCCGGCCAGAACGGGGGGTACTCCTGCGTGATGAACTTGTAGTTGTCCAGCCCGGCGAAGCTGACTCCGCCGGGCTGGTCGATGTCGGTCCGGGCGTCGGTGAACCCGAGCAGGACCGAGAACAGCGCCGGCCCCCAGACCAGCAGTAGCTCGATCAGCGTCGGGATACCGACCATGAGCCCGAGTACGACGCGGTCGGTGCCGGTGAGTCGGCGCAATTTCTTGCGCTTGGCCACTGTGGCCTGAGGGGTCGTCATCGCTTGTCTCAGCTGCCGTAGATCTGCTTGGCCTGCGCCTCGAGGCTCTTGGTCACCGACGCGACGTTGCCGTCCTTGATGAACTGCTGGAAGGCCGGGAGCGCGGCGTTGTTCGCGAACGCGGGCTCGGCGTCGCGGTCGAGGAACTGCGAGATGTTCTTCGCCGCCCCGATGACCTCGGCCGACTTCTTCTGCAGCGCGTTGTACTTGCTCACGTCGGCGTCCTTGGCCGCCCCGACGTTGTTCGAGTCGATGGCCTGGTAGACGTCCTCGGCCTTACCGGTGGCCAGGTACTCCATCAGCTTGCGGGCGCTCTTGTTCTCGCCGCCCTTCTTGCTGAGCATGAAGCCGTCGATCGGGGCCTCGATCGCGTCCGCGCCGATCGTCGAGTCGATCTCCGGGAACGTGAAGAAGTCGATGTCGGTGTCGCCCTCGGGCCACTGCTGGCCGACGAACGAGCCGAGCAGGTACATGCCCGACTTCTTGGTGACGACGGTCTGCGCGGCTTCCTGCCAGGTGCGGCCCAGGGAGTCGGCGGACTGGTACGGGAAGATCGCCTTCCAGGTGTCGAAGACCTTCTTGACCTTCGCGTCTTCCCAGCTCTCCTTGTGCGCCATCAGGTCGACGTGGAACTGGTAGCCGTTGACGCGCATGTTCAGGTAGTCGAACGTGCCGAACGCCGGCCAGCCGTCCTTGTCGGCGAACGCGATCGGGTTGAGCCCGTCCGTCTTCATCTTCTTGGCCAGGGCGATGAGCTCGTCCCAGGTCTTGGGCTCGGTGTAGCCCTTTTCCTTCCACACGCTCGGGCGGTAGAACCAGCCCCAGGGGTAGTTGTAGAGCGGGATGAAGTACTTCTTGCCGTCGTCACCGGTCGAGGCGGTCTTGAACGCCTCGGAGAAGTTGCTGCCGACCTTCTCCCAGACGTCGTCGATCTCGGCGACCAGACCCTGCTTCGCGTACGACTTCATGCGGTAGCCGGCGAACCACGTGAAGGCGTCGTCCGGGCTGCCCTTGAGGTAGTTGTTGATGTTGTTCTGGAAGTCGTTGTGAGCGACGGTGTTGATCTTCACGTCCAGGTCGACGGCGCTCTTGGCCGAGGCCATCAGGGCGGCGTAGGCCTTCTTCGGCACCTCGTCGGATCCGTTCGAACCGAACGAGACGGTGCCGGTTCCGCTGCCGCCGTCGGAGCCGCTGTCGGCCCCGGTGCAGGCCGCGAGCAGCGGGGCGGCGGCGATCGCGCCGGCACCGAGCCCGGTGGCACGGAGGAGCGACCGGCGGCTCATCCCGGAGCGGCCGAGCAGTGAGTCAAGCGAAGGGGTGGGCATCAGTGCGCCTCCTTGCCGTGTGGATCACAACGGGATCCAACATTAGTGCGCACACTTCACCAGAACCCTTCGTAGTCGTCAACGGGTCCCGGTAACGTTTGCGCAACATGTATTAGCTGTCAGTGATCGCATGGTAACCACGAGCGAGCGTGTGGGGTGAACTGCCTCACTGGAACGAGCAAAGTCTGTTTTGCCCGTTGTCGATTTTTGGTTGTATGTAGTCGCGATCACGGGCACACCGCGTAACCAACTTCGGGTGCGTGGGGAGCCGTGCGCGATTACCTTTCGATCGATCGAGTTCGACGTCGGAGGTGGCGCGTGTTCTATCCCCTCAACGTGAAGGACTTTCTGGATCGGGCCGAAACGGTCTATCCCGACCGGATCGGTGTGACCGACGAACCGGCCCAACCGGCGCCGTCGCTGGGCCCGGTGTCGTACCGGTCGCTCGCCGGGATGGCCCGGAGCCAGGCGGCCTGGCTCGACGAGCTGGACGTCCCGGTCGGCGGCCGGGTCGCGATCGTGTCGCACAACGCCGGCCGCATGCTGACGTCGTTCTTCGGGGTCTCCGGCTGGGGACGCATCCTGGTGCCGATCAACTTCCGGCTCGGCGCCGAGGAGATCGGCTACATCGTGTCGCACTGCGGCGCCGACGTCCTGCTCGTCGACCCCGAGCTGCGCGGCCTGCTCGACTCGGTGCCGGTGAAACACACCGTGGTGCTCGGCGACGACGCGATGTTCACCGGGGGCGGTGAACCGCGGCCGTGGTCGGCCGACGAAGCCGCGACGTGCACGCTCAACTACACGTCCGGCACCACCGCCCGGCCGAAGGGCGTGCAGCTCACCCACCGGGCCAACTGGCTCAACGCGACCGTGTTCGCGCTGCACGCCGGCGTCACCGACCGGGACGTCTACCTGCACACGCTGCCGATGTTCCACGCCAACGGGTGGGGCATGCCGTACGCGATGACCGGGCTGGGCGTGCACCAGGTCGTGCTGCGCAAAGTGGACGGCGCGGAGATCCTGCGCCGGGTGCGTGACCACGGGGTGACCGTGATGTGCGCGGCGCCGGCGGTGCTGAACGCGGTGCTCGACGCGCTGGAGACCTGGGAGGGCGAGGTCCCCGGGCGCGACCGGGTGCGCGTGATCCTGGCCGGCGCGCCCCCGCCGACCCGCACGATCGAGCGGATCCGGTCCGATCTCGGCTGGGAGTTCATCCAGATCTACGGCCTGACCGAGACCTCCCCGCTGCTGACGATCAACCGGATGCGGGCCGAGTGGGACCCGCTGCCGGCCGCGGAACAGGCGCGGCTGCTGGGACGGGCCGGAGCGCCGGCGCTCGGGGTGCGCATCGAGGTCTCCGAGTCCGGCGAGGTGCTCTCGCAGACCAACCACAACCTCGACGCGTACTGGGAGAACCCGGCGGCCACGGCGGAAGCGCAGGCCGACGACTGGTTCCACACCGGCGACGGTGGCGCGTTCGAGGACGGCTACCTGTCGATCACCGACCGCAAGAAGGACGTGATCATCACCGGCGGCGAGAACGTGTCGTCGATCGAGGTCGAGGACGTGCTGAACTCGTTCGAGGCGGTGCGCGAGGTCGCGGTGATCGGTATCCCCGACGAGAAGTGGGGCGAGCTGGTCACCGCGTTGATCGTCACCGACGGCTCGCCGGTGACGGCCGAGGACGTGATCGCGTTCTGCCGGACGCGGCTGGCCGGGTACAAGACGCCGAAACGCGTGGAGTTCGTCGACGAACTACCGCGGACGGCGACCGGCAAGCTGCAGAAGTTCAAGCTCCGCGAGCCGTACTGGAAGGACCAGGGGCGCCAGGTGAACTGAACCGGAACGCCGGCGGCTCGGGGCGCCCCGAGCCGCCGGCGCTCACGTCAGCAGTTGTCCCGCCGTGCCCCCGTGAACCTCCGCTCCGGCTGGAGGTTGTCGATTTGCCGCTTGGCCGCGACCCGGAGGCTGAAGCTGGTGTTCGTCTCGAGTACGACCGCGAACGAGTTGTTGTTGAAGACCGATCGTGTGATCCGGACCGGTGAGATCGGCTCCGAGCCGCAGTCCCCGGGCAGATACCCGATTTCGATCCGCCGTCCGTCGCCGTCGGCCTGGCGGTAGAGGCAAAGGGTCTGCCCGTCGCATTCCCACGACCTGTCGACGGCCGGCACGGCCGCGGCGGCCGTGCCCGACGCGGTGATCGCCAGTACCGTGCCGGCGATTCCGAGCAATCTTCCGACTGAGCGCATTCGTGTTTCCCCCCGTAGCCGAACTGGCGTGGTACGGGGAAAGGTATAAAGCCGTCCGGGCGCGATCAAGGCGCCATGACCAGCGAAAACGCGACTAATCGACGGTAATGTTTTTCGGATTAAGCGACGTCGACGGGGCGGAACTGCACGCTCACCCGCGGGCCGGAGGAGCGGGTGGTTTTGGGAACGGAATGCTCCCAGGTGCGCTGGCACGAACCGCCCATGACGATCAGGTCACCGTGCCCGACCGGGAAGCGCAGGCTCGACCCACCACCGCGCGGGCGCAGGAGCAAAGGCCGCGCCGACCCGAACGACACGATCGCGACAATCGTGTCGCTGTGCGCCGAGCGCCCCAGCGTGTCGCCGTGCCAGGCGACGCTGTCGCGCCCGTCCCGGTAGAGGCACATCCCCGCGGTGACGAACGGCTCGCCCAGTTCGTCGGCGTAGTGCGCGGTGAGCTGATCGCGGGCGTCGGTCAGGAGCTCGTGCGGGAGTGGTTCCCCGACGCCGTACCACCGCAGGAGCCGGGGGACCTCGACCTCACGGTCGTACATCTCGCGCCGCTCGGCCCGCCAGTCGACCTCGGACAGCAGCGTTTGGAACACCGCGTCGGACCCGCGTACCCACCCCGGCAGGTGATCCACCCAGGCGCCGGCCGACAGTTCGTGCCGCCGGACCCGCCCCTCGAGCGGGCCGAGCCGGGCATCGGTGTCGGCGAGCTCCAGGATCGAGGGCTGGTACGCGATCGCGGTCATGCCGTTCACTCTACTTCATTTATCGAACGCCCGTGCGAAAGTATCCCCTCCACCCACGGGGGCACCGGTAGCCCTTCGCCCGCGAACGCGCGCCGGAACACCTCGTCGGCCCCGATCGGCCACGGGGCCCCCAACCGGTCGTGCCCTCTGCGCATCAGGTGCGGTCCGACGTCGTTGCCCGCGGTCGACGCCACGATCCGGGCGAACAGGGGCAGGTCGTCGGCGAGTTCGTCGATGTCGAGGATCCGGTCCGAGTCGCGCAAGGCGAGGAATCGGAACGCGTCGGGTTCCTGAGCCAGTTGGCGCAGCACGGCGTGCCGGTAGGGCCGCGCGGTGGCGTGGCGCAGAGCCGTGTGGAACAGCTCACCGCGGATGTCGCGGCCGTGCTGCTCGGCCGGAACGAGCAGCAGTTGCTGGAGAAGGGTCGCCGGGTCCAGCACGACTGGTGTGTGAGCCGGGGTCGCCGGCACGATGTCGGCCTGGGGCCACGCCGCCATCGAGCCGTAGACGGCCTCGCGGAAGTCGATCGACGTCTGGTAGAACGCCGCCCGTCTCAGCGTCTCGCCGAAGGGCGAGTCGGCGGGGAGCACGACGTCCGGGATGCACCAGTCGGTGCCGCTGGACGGAGGGGTCGTCGGTGGGCCAGGGGAGGGATTCGTAGACGCTGACGGGGGACGCGTCCTCCACCCGGACCTCGAGCCAGGTGGGGTCGGTGTCGTAGCGCCACCCGACCCGCAGCCAGCGCCAGATCCGGCCGCCGTCCGAGAGGTCGAGCTGGCTGCGCCAGAGCAGGGAGAGCTGCCGCCACGCCTCCGGCGACGGACCGCCGGCCAACTCGTCGGCACGGACCGGGCCGTCGGCCAGTACCACCGCGAAAAACACGAGGTTCGCGGAGAACGCGGCGTGCCGGGCCGCGAACGGTTTGCGCCGGGGCTCGTACTCGGCCCCGGACCACGTCGGCTGGGGGAACCCGGCCTCCGGTAACAGCTCGAGCGCGAGCTCACGGCACTCCGCCCGCCGCGCCGCCGGCAGCGCACCGAGCAGACCCCGGACGAAGTCCCACAGCGGCGCGCGCCGGGTCACGGTCACGAACGACGTCGCCGCGTACAGGAAGCCGGCGTCCAGCGCGGTGCGGTACCGGCGCCCACGCTGGTGCTTCCACTCGTCGGTGAGGTCGACGAGCGCGTCGACGATCAGCCGGGCGGCGAGGTAGTCGCCGAACGTCGCGTGCAGGAACTCGAAGCTGCGTTCCGGGGCGCCGGTGTCCCGCGTCGCCCGGGATTCGTGCACGAAGAAGAACCGGCCGACGAGCAGTTGGCTCGCGCTCAGCGTGCGGCCGGGGTCGGCCGGCCCGGCCATGAGGTCGTCGTCGGCCAGCAGCCGCGGGAGGTCCCGGTCGAGTTCCGCCTCCAGGATGACGTCGCCACCGCGGTTGAGGATCGCCAGCGCGACCGCCCCGAGCCGTCGCCACTCCCGCTGGACGTCCGGCCCCCGGTCGCCCGCGGACCGCCGTTTGTCCACCTCCCGCTCGATGAAGTCGGCGAACAACCGCTCGTACAGCTCGACGCGCCCCAGCCCGCTGCCGGCCCGCTGCAGCGCGTTCGCCCCGGCGTCGTACAGCGCCAGCAGGAGCAGCAGCAACGGTTGGCCGGCCAGCTCTCCGTGCGCGAGCACGACGTCGACCGGCAGCGGTCGCAGTCCTCGTGACGCGAGGCCCGCGCGGTTGCCCGCGTTCCAGGTCTCGAGCCACCGTTCGACCTGTACCTCGTCGAACGGCGCGATCCGCACGACGACGGTGCCGGTGGGGAAGCGCGCCCGGTCGGCGACCACGGTGCGGCTGGTCACCAGCACCGCGACCAGCCGTCCCAGCTCGGCTTCGCGCTCCTGGAAGGCCTGGGCCTCCTCCAGGTAGTCGGCCCGGTTGAGCCCGGTGGCCTGGAGGAGCTCGTCGAAGCCGTCCAGGATGACGACCGGCAGGGCCGGCCTCGCGCGGCGCGCGAGCTCCGGCCAGGAGACCGCTTCGCCGAGCGACTGCCGCAGGGCCTGCTCGATCTGGGTCTGGATCGAGGTGTCGCCGGGCACGGTACGCAGCTCGACGCGGACCGCGAGGAACCCGGCGTCGGTGAGCCGGGCCGCGAGCGTCGTCGTCAGCGCCGACTTGCCCGACCCCGGATGGCCGAGGACGACGGTCGGCGCGGTGAGCGCCGCCGGCGTGGTGAGGTGGCCGAGGACGAAGTCCGGGACGCTGCCCACCGGCCCTGCGCCCGCCCACCATTCCTCAGTGGCCGGTCGGCTGCCCGCGGTGGTCTCGGCGACCCGGCCGCCCGGGTCGACGTAGCTGTCACGCAGGCGGGGGAGCACGACGTGGTCGGGAACCCGGTCGGAGGCGAGGATCGGCCGGTCGAGCCGGTTGCGGTGCTGGATCTCGAGGCCGGAGCGGACGGCGTCGGCCGGGCTCGGCGCGGTCATCAGCGTGTGGATCTCGGCGAGGTCGGACCGGAGCGCGCCGGTGCTCGTCCGCACCACCTCGCGAGTGGCCCGGGCATCCACGGTGGCCGCCCAGACCCGGAACTCCGGTACCTCGCCGGCGAGCGTCCGGAACGCCGCGTCGTAGCGGGCGAGCGCCCCGCGCTTCACCGGCGTCAACGATCGGACGTCGTCCAGCCGCCCGTCGAACGCGCGCAGGCCGCGCAGGAACTGGTGCACCGAGTAGGTGAACGCGGAGTAGTAGTCGGCGAGGTGCTCGGCCAGCACCTCGGCCGGACGGGCCGGGGACGGGATCGGCAGCGAGGCCTCGAGCAGGGCGCTGACCAGCGCTGCGTGACCGGTGCCGGTGGCGAGCCCGGTTTGTTCGGCGGCGGTCAGCTCGGCCGCGTCCAGATCCAGGCCCAGATCGGCGAGGACGTCGTCGAGCGCCTCGAAGAACGACGTCACCACGAGGACGCCGTGGGCGGCGACCAGGCGCTCGGTGCGGTCGAAGCGGGACAGGCCGCCGAGCCGCTCGCGCAACCCGGTGACCGCGGTATGGCCCCAGCGCACCAGCTGGTCACGTAACGCGAAGAAGTCGATGGTGCCGACGCTGGCCGCGGTGACCACTCCCGCGCCCGCACCGGCCAGGTGGCCCAGCGCGGTGACCGCGGGGCTCTCCGGCTCGCCGATCAGGCGGACGGCGTCGGCGTAGGTGAGCGTGCGACGGCGCATCCACGGACGGTAGCGGAGCCGCTACGCCGCTCGGGTGAAACTGGATACCCGCGTGATTTCGCTGTGATCGGTATGACATTTTCGTGTCGTGACAGCGAACGGCGATATCGACGACTACCGCAGCCTCAACCGGGCGAGCTGGGACGACCGCGCGGCGGCGCACGCGGCCTCCCAGGACTACGACGTCGACCGGTTCCGGGTCGATCCCACGTTCCTGAGCCGGGTCGTGCAGTTCGACCAGGAACGGCTCGGGGAGGTCGCCGGGCTCGACGGGCTGCACCTGCAGTGCCACATCGGCACCGACACCCTGTCGCTCTCCCGGCTCGGCGCGCGGATGACCGGCCTCGACTTCTCCGGCGGCTCCCTCGAGCAGGCGCGCGGCCTCGCCGAGGAGACCGGCGCGAAGATCGAGTACGTGCAGTCCGACGTGTACGAGGCGGTCGAGGCCCTCGGTGCCGAGCGGTTCGACTTCGTGTTCACCGGCGTCGGCGCGCTCTGCTGGCTGCCCGACGTCCGGCGCTGGGCCGCCGTCGTCGCGCGGTTGCTGCGCCCGGGCGGACGGCTGTTCATGCGCGAGGGCCACCCGGTGCTGTGGGCGCTCGACGACGACCGGCGCGACGGCCGGCTCGTGCTCCGGTACCCGTACTTCGAGCGCGCCGAGCCGGTGGTGTGGCACGACGAGGGCACCTACGTGCAGACCGACACCCAGTTCATCAACAACACGGTGCACAACTGGAACCACGGTCTGGGTGAGGTCGTCACCGCGTTGCTCGAGCAGGGCCTGACGCTGACCCAGCTGGTCGAGCACGACTCGGTGCCGTGGGAGCCGTTCCCCGGCCTGATGGAGAAGACCGGCGGTGAGTACCGGATGGCCGACCGGCCGTGGCGTGCGCCGATGACCTACACCGTGCAGGCCGTCAAACCCCGGTGACGCTTCCTGGGGGCGGCGCCGGCGACGGCGAGGGGAGCGCCGCCGAGGGTGTGGTTCCGGGTGGTTCCGGGCCGGATGTTTCTGAGCCGGGTGTTTCTGAGCCGGGTGTTTCTGAGCCGGGTGTTTCGGGGGCGGGTGTTTCTGGGGCGGATGGGGTGGCGCCGCCGGCGGGGCGGGTGGTGCGGCTGGCCGCGTCGGCGTTCGTCGTCCTCGCGGCCGAGCCGATCTTCCTGCTCGTCGATACCGCGGTCGTCGGGCACCTCGGCCGGGTGGCGCTGGCCGGCCTCGGCGCCGGCGGCACGCTGATGGGCCTGCTCGCGATCGTCGGCACGACGCTGGCCTACGGCACCACCGGCCGTGCGGCCCGCTGGTTCGGCGCCGGGCAGCGCGACCGCGCCGTGGGGGAGGGCGTCCAGGCCTCCTGGCTGGCGCTGCTGATCGGCACGCTCGGCGTGCTGGCCGGCCAGGTGCTGGCGCCCTGGGCCACCCGGCTGATCGCCGGTGACGGCGCCGTCGCCGAGGCGGCTGAGTCCTGGCTGCGCATCGCGGTCCTCGGTCTCCCCGGAATCCTGCTGGTCTTCGCTGGCAACGGCTGGCTGCGCGGCGTCCAGGACACCCGCACGCCGGTCGTCGTCGTGGTGATCGCGAACGTCGTCTCGGCGGCGGCGTCACCGGTGCTGGTGTACCCGGTCGGGTTGGGCCTGGAGGGGTCGGCCTGGGCGAACGTCGTCGCGCAGTGGCTCGGCGGCGGGCTGTGCCTGTGGGCTCTGGTGCGCGAGCGGGTACCGCTGACTCCGCAGTGGCCGGTGATGCGCCGGCAGCTGCTGGTGAGCCGAGACCTGGTCGTGCGGGCCGCGGCCTTCCAGATCGCGTTCCTCACCGCGGCGGCGGTGGCGGGCCGGTCCGGTGCCGCCCAGCTCGCGGCGCACCAGGTCGGGCTCCAGCTCTGGAACCTGGCCGCGCTGCTGCTCGACTCGTTCGCGATCGCGGCCCAGTCGCTGGTCGGGGCCGCCCTCGGCAGCGGTGACGTCGGCGCGGCCAAGGCCACGGCCTGGCGGGTCGGCCGGTTCGGCCTGGTCGCCGGGGTGGTGTTCGCCGGGGTGTTCGGGCTCGCCTGGTTCGTGGTGCCCGCCGTGTTCACCGACGACGATGCCGTGCGCGAACAGCTGGGCGTGCTCTGGCCGTTCCTGGTGGCGATGGTGCCGATCGGCGGCGTGGTGTTCGCGCTGGACGGCGTGTTGCTCGGCGCCGGGGACAACGCGTTCATCCGGAACGTGACGGTGGGTTCGGCGCTGCTGGGGTTCGTCCCGGTGACGGTGGCGGCGGCGGTGTTCGGCTGGGGTCTGGCCGGTGTCTGGGCCGGCCTGGCGGTGTTCGTCACGGCCCGTTTCGCGGGCATGACGTGGCGCACGCGCTCCGGGGTATGGGCGCGCGTGGGAACGTCGATCTGACCCGACGTGAGATCGGGCGTCGGATCAGGGGCGCCGGATCAGGGGCGTGCGGATCGGGGCGTGCCGGATCGCGGCGTGCCGGATCGGGGGCACGCCGGATCGGAGCGTCGGATCGGGGCGCCGGATCGCGGCGCGTCGATCGGGGCGCGTCGATCGGGGCGTCGGGCCGGGTGGCGTCAGATCGGGTGGACGCGGGCCGTGGTGTCGTGGCTGCCGGTGACCAGGGCGCGGGCATCGGGGGCGAAGGCCACTGACGTCAGCGCCGCGGTGTGGCCGCCGATCGGGGCGGTGAGCGCCCGGCCGCTCATCACGTTCCAGAGCCGGGCCGTGCCGTCGATGCCCGCCGTGGCCAGCGCCCGGCTGTCGGGGCGGAACGCCACCGCGGTGACCGCGCCCGAGTGACCGGCCAGTCGCTCGCCGAGCGGACGCCCGCTGTCGGCCTCCCAGAGCCGGGCCGCGCCGTCCACACCCGCCGTGGCGAGGATCCGTCCGTCCGGGCTGAAAGCGACCGAGTGCACGAGACCGTGGCCGGACAGGCTCGCGAGCAGACGGCCCGTCTCGACGTCCCAGATCCGGACCGTCTGGTCGAAGCTGCCGGTCACGACGCGACGGCCGTCCGGGTGGAACGCGACCGCACGGACGACGTCGGTGTGCCCGGTGAGGGTGCCGACGGTCGCGCCGGAGCGGATGTCCCAGAGGCGGACGGTGTGGTCGAAGCTGCCGGTCGCGATGCGGACACCGTCGCGGTGGAAGGCGACCGCGCGGACCATGTCGGTGTGGCCGGTGAGGTTCGCGAGCTCGGTGCCGGTGGCGGGGTTCCAGATGCGGACGCTCAGGTCGTCGGCGACGCTGGCCAGGCGGGAACCGTCCGGACTGGACGCCAGCCCGTTGACGCGCGCGGTGTGGCCGGTGAGGGTGACGATGCGGCGACCGGTCGCGAGGTCCCAGATGCGGACCGTGCGGTCGGCTCCGGCGGTGGCCAGGCGGGTGCTGTCCGGGCTGATCACCAGACTCGAAACCGGTCCGTCGTGGCCGCGGAACTCCACGGACTCACCGGTCTGGTGCATGGTGCGCACCTGCACGGTCGGTTTGCCGGTGTCAGGGCCGGCGCTGACGGGGGCAGCGCTGACGGGGGCGGCGTTGTGTGGGGCGGCGTTGTGTGGGGCGGCGTTGTGTGGGGCGGCGCTCAGGGGCGGGGCACTGGCGGGGGCCGCGCTCAGGGGCGCGGCGCTGACCGGCGCGGCGCTGACGGGGATCGCGCTGACGGGTCGGGCGTTCACTGCTGCTGCTCCGACGGCGGCGCTGCTCACCGGGGCCGCACCCACTGCCGGGCCGCTGACGGGAGCCGCACCGGCGGCGCGAGCAGTTCCAGATGCCGGGCCGCTGACCGGGGCTGCGCCCGCTGGGCCGTTGATCGGGCCGGCGCCGCTCACGGGGGCCGCGCTTCCGGCTGGGCCGCTCACGGGGAACGCGCCGGCCGCTGGGCCGCTCACGGGGAACGCGCCGGCGGCTGGGCCGCTCACGGGGGCCGCACCGGCGGCCCGAGCTGCGCCTGCCGCCGGGCCGCTGACGGGGGCCGCACCGGCGGCGCGACCTGCTCCGGAGGCCGGGCCGCTCACCGGCGCCGCACCGGCGGCTGGGCCACTCACCGGCGCGGCGCCGCCGGCTCGGCCGCTCACGGGGGCCGCGCTGGCCGCTGAGCCGCTGATCGGGGCTGCTCCGGCAGCTGGGCCGCTGACCGGGGCCGCACTGGCGCCTCCGCCGCTGATCGGGGCTGCGCCGGCGGCTGGGCCGCTCACCGGGGTGGCGTGGAACGGGCTCGCGCTGACCGGGGCGGCAGGGGAGGAGCTGTAGGGAGCGGGAGCGGCTTCGGCGGAGCGGAAGTCGCGCTCGCCGCGCGCCACTCCCGGCGCGGCCTGGGGCTCGGGGTAGGGCATCGTGGGCTGCGCGGGGCGCCAGCCACCCGGGTGGTTCGCCGCTCGGGGCGGGAACGGCGGCCCCGAGTGCGACACGGGCGCGGGCTGGTTCGCCGGCGGCCGAGGCCCCGGATACTGCGGACCCCCCGCCCCGTGCTGCGGCCCGCCCGGCAAATGCCCCCCATGCGGGCCTCCCCCGTGCGGGCCTCCCCCGTGCGGGCCGCCCCCGTGTGAGCTGCCCCCGTGTGAGCTGCCCCCGTGTGAGCTGCCCCCGTGCGGGCCTCCCCCGTGCGAGCCGACCCCGTGTGAGCCGCCCCCGTGAGCGGCCGCTCCCGGGGAAGCCGCACCCGGAGAGGGAGCCCCGTGCGACGGAAAGCCGGGCGAAGGAGCCCGGTACGGAGGCGCCGACGCGGGCGGTGCGGAGTACTGCGCCGGCACCTGCTGGGGCGGTCCCGACCGCGGGCCGGGGAACGGCGGCGCCGAGGCCGGCGGAACCCCACCCACTGGCGCGGCGTCGAACGCGCGTACCCGCAGCGCCCCTTCCGCCACGATCAGCTCCGGCTGTTCCAGCACCGTGGGCGCGACCCCGAGCGTCCGGTGCAGCATGGTCGCCACCAGCGGAATCCTCGTCGAGCCACCCACCAGGAACATCGCCGACAGATCGCCGGGGGTGAGCCCGGCCTCGCGCAACACGCCCTGCACGGACACGATCGTCCGCTCCACCAGCGGGCGCGTCAGCGCGTCCAGCTCGGTGCGCGTCAGCGGGATCTCGTCGTCGATGAGCGGCACCGGGATCAACGTCGACGCGGCCGAGGAGAGCAGTTCCTTCGCTCCGCGCACGTCGTCCTGGAACAGCCACCGCGCCCGGCGCTCGGCGGCGGTGTCGGGGGAGGTCAGCGCGCGCCACGCGTCGGGCTTGCGTTTCTGCACCACCGCGCCGACGTGGGTGAGGATCGCGTGGTCGATGTCCAGGCCGCCGGCGTCGACGAGCCCGTCGGTCGCCCGGACGTCGTACCCGGATGCGGTCCGACGCAGCACGGTGGCGTCGAACGTGCCGCCGCCCAGGTCGTAGACCAGCGCGTTCCCGCCGATCGGCAGCCGCGCCCCGTGCACCTCGGCGAACGCCGCCGCGGCCGCCACCGGCTCGGGCACCAGCCCGACGGCCTGCGCCGGCCATCCCGCCGCGACCGCCGACCGGCGCAGCAGATCGCGCCGGGCGCCGCCCCACACCGCGGGGTGGGTGATGCGGATCTCGTCCGGCGCCGCCGCCCCGGTGACCCGCCGGGTCTCGTCCGCGACCCGGCGCAGCACGGCGGCGAACAGCTCCACGACCTCGTACTCGCCCGCGCCGAGCAGCACGACCCCGTCGTCGATCCGGCGCTTGGGGTTGGGCTCGAACCCGTCGGGGTGCAACCGGGCGGTGTGCAGCGCGGCTCGTCCGACGAGCAGTTCTTTCGCGGGCGTCGCGCACACCGCCGACGGGAGCTGCGGCTGGCCGTCCACCAGCAGCGGGTTGACCCGGCCGTCGGACCGGGCGAGGACCGCCACCGTGTTCGATGTCCCGAAGTCGACCCCTAGCCGAGTTCCCGCTGCCGCCACGCGGTCACCTTAGGCCGCCGTTCGCGTGTCCGGAGGCGCACCGGCTGTCTGTTTGGCGACTCTGCCCGCCCGGAGAATCCCACCACCGCCAGACATCGAAAGCCGACGGACAGCCGGCCCGCCTCCGATCGGCCGCCCGCTCGCGGCCCCTATCGTCGAGCCGTGTCCCGTCGCGGTTGGCTGCTGTTCGTCGTCATGAGCATCGTCTGGGGCATTCCCTACCTGCTCATCAAAGTCGCGGTGGAGGACGTCGCGGTCCCGGTCGTCGTGTTCGCCCGGGTGGCGATGGGCGGCCTGCTGCTGCTCCCGTTCGCGCTACGCAACGGCGGGGTCCGCACGGTGCTGCGGCGGTGGCGCCCGGTGGTCGCGTTCACGCTGCTGGAGCTCGTCGGCCCCTGGTTCTTCCTCACCGACGCCGAACGCACGCTGCCGAGTTCGCTGGCCGGCCTGCTGATCGCGACGGTCCCGGTCCTCGGCGCGATCGCGGTCCGGCTCACCGGGGGCACCGAGCGGCTGGGCCGCACGCGGCTGGCCGGTCTGCTCGTCGGGCTGGGCGGGGTGGCGGTGCTCGTCGCACCCACCCTGCGGGGCGGCGACGCCTGGCCGACCGTCGAGGTGCTGCTCACCGCAGTGGGGTACGCGGTCGCGCCGCTCATCGTCATCCGCTACCTGGACGACGTGCCGGGCCTGCCGCTCACGGCGGTCTCGCTCAGCCTCGCGGCGCTGCTCTACGCGCCGGCCGCGATCGTCACCTGGCCCGACACCCGGCCCGAGCCGTCGGTGCTCGGTGCGATCGCCGCGCTCGGCCTCGTCTGCACGACGGCGGCGTTCCTGGTGTATTTCGCGCTGATCCGCGAGGTCGGGCCGGTACGCGCCACCGTGTTCACCTACGTCAACCCGGCGGTCGCCGTGCTCGCGGGCGTCGTCGTGCTGGGGGAGCGCCTGACGCTGTTGATCGGCGTCGCGTTCGTCCTGATCCTGATCGGTTCGGTGCTGGCGACGTCACGCGAGCGGCCGTCGACCCCGGCGGTGACGGGCGGGAACGCGGTCGGAAGCGGCGTGGGGTAGCGTCGGCCCAGATTGTTTGGCTGATGCAAGGAACCTGCCGATAGTGGGAATACGCCGCTCGGCCGGGCCGGTTGTTCATCCGGGCGTCGATGCTGTGACGGATCGTCACTTTATTTTGGTTTTGGTTCCGTGCATCGATGCAGTAAGAATCTAACGAGCGTAAAATTAATCCACCCTGCCTTACGGATCGGCACGAGGGAAAGTACTCATGGCAGACGTAGCCACGGCCAACGACGACAAGATCACACCCGACATACTCAAGGTGGCCGGGGTTGTCGTCCTCGGCGCCATCATGTCGATTCTCGACATCACGGTCGTCAACGTCGCTCTGCCGACGTTCCAGACCGAGTTCGGCTCGGTCGACGAGCCGCTGTCGTACGCGCAGGTCGCCTGGACGGTGACCGCCTACACGCTGGCTCTGGCCACCGTGATCCCGCTCACCGGGTGGGCCGCCGACCGGTTCGGCACCAAGCGCCTCTACATGACGGCGATCGCGCTGTTCACCGCCGGCTCCGCGCTCTGTGCCGCCGCCTGGAACATCGAGGCGCTGATCGGCTTCCGCGTGCTGCAGGGCCTCGGCGGCGGAATGCTGATGCCGCTCGGCATGACGATCATGACCAGGGCCGCCGGCCCGAAGCGCATGGGTCGGCTGATGGCCATCCTGGGCGTGCCGATGCTGCTCGGCCCGATCGGTGGGCCGATCCTCGGTGGCTGGCTGATCGACGCCGCGAGCTGGCACTGGATCTTCCTGATCAACGTCCCGATCGGTATCGGCGCGCTGATCTACTCCCAGCTCGTGCTGCCGTCCGACTCGCCGCAGCCGTCCGAGTCGTTCGACTTCGTCGGCATGCTGATGATGTCGCCGGGTCTCGCGCTGTTCCTCTACGGCGTCTCGTCGATCCCGGAGGCCGGCACGATCACGGCCAACAAGGTCTGGATTCCGGCCCTGGTCGGCATCCTGCTGGTGATCGGGTTCGTCATCTACTCGTTCAAGCCCCAGCACCCGCTGCTCGACCTGCGCCTGTTCAAGAACCGGAACCTCACGGTCAGCATCATCACGATGTTCCTGTTCGCGGTCGCGTTCTTCGGTGGCCTGCTGCTGGTGCCGACGTACTTCCAGCAGATCCGCGGTGAGTCCGTGCTGATGGCCGGTCTGCTCGTCGCCCCGCAGGGTCTGGGCGCGATGGTCACGATGCCGATCGCCGGTGCGCTGTCGGACAAGATGCCGGTCGGACGCATCGTGCCGTTCGGCATCATCGCGATCGTCATCGGCATGTACGGCCTGACCGGGATCGAGGCCGACACCTCCTACGGGGTGCTGATCGCGTGGCTGTTCGTGCTCGGTCTCGGCATGGGCCTCACGATGATGCCGATCATGACCAGCGCGCTGCGGACGCTGACCAACAGCGAGGTGGCGCGCGGTTCGACGCTGCTGAACATCACCCAGCAGATCGCCAGCTCCGTCGGCGTCGCGCTGATGTCGGTGCTGCTCACCAACGGCCTCAAGGACTCGCAGCTCGCGCTGCCGGCGATCGCCGCGCAGCAGGACCCGCGGATCGTCCAGCAGGTCGGCGGCCCGGAGGCCGTCGCCAAGGGTCTGCAGGAGGCGGCGGAGGCGTTCGCGCACACCTACTGGGTGGCGCTGGCGCTCTGCGTGGTGACGCTCGGAGCGGCGTTCTTCCTGCCCCGCAAGCGGGAGGAGTCGCACCTCCTCGACGACGAAGCCGAGGGTGCACCCCCGGTGATGATGCACTAGCGCACCGTTTTCGATGGCCCGCAGCGTCCGCTGCGGGCCATCGCTGTCGGTGGACGGCGAACGTCTGTTAACTTCGGGCGGACGGGTACATAACTACCCGCCACCGGGAAGGAGACGCTGTTGTCCTCCGAGCAGCTCAACGACGCGATCGACGCGTTACTCCGCGAGCATCCACCCGCCACCACCGACCCGCACGAGTTCTTCGGCGCGCGGTTCGACGCCGGTCTCGCCTGGGTCTGGGTGGACCCGGCCGACGGTGGTCGCCACGCCGACCCCGCCCTCCAGGGTCTCGTCGAACAGCGCCTGACCGAGGCCGGGGCACCGCATCCGGGCTCGTACAACCCCATCGGCATCGGCATGTGCGGCCCGACGATCCTGGCCCACGGCACGCCCGAGCAGCGCGCGCGGTACCTCCGGCCGCTCTACACCGGCGAAGAGGTCTGGAGCCAGTTGTTCAGCGAGCCCTCCGCCGGGTCCGACGTGGCCGGCCTCGCCACCAGGGCCCGCCGGGACGGCGACGACTGGATCCTCGACGGCCAGAAGGTGTGGACCTCGTTCGCGCACCTCGCGAGCCGCGGTCTGATCCTCGCCCGCACCGACCCCGACGTCCCGAAGCACCGCGGCATCACCGCGTTCCTCGTCGACATGAAAGCGCCGGGAGTCGACGTACGGCCGCTCCGGCAGATGACCGGCGCCGCCGAGTTCAACGAGGTGTTCTTCGACAGCGTGCGGGTGTCCGACAGCGACCGGCTCGGTGACGTCGGCGACGGCTGGCGGGTCGGTACGACGACGCTGATGAACGAGCGCGTCTCGCTCGGCGGCGCGATCGCGACCCGCGACGAGCCCGGCGCCGACCTCCTCGAGGGCTACCGCGTCGCGGCCTCCCGCGGCGAGGGCAACCCGGTGCGCCGCGACCAGGCGGTGCGCCTCTGGATCGAGGCGAACGTCAACTACCTCACCGCGGTGCGCGCGGCCGCCGCCGGCAACCGCGGCACACCAGGCCCGGAGGGGTCGGTGCTGAAGCTGACCTCGGCCGAGTTCAACCGGCGCGCGGCCGAGTTCCAGCTGGACCTGCTCGGCTCGTCCGGCACGCTGATCCCCGACTACGAGATGCGCCGCCCGACGCTGCCCTACGGCAGCAACGGGATCCCGTCGACGCAGACCGTGTTCCTGCGGACGCGCGCCAACACCATCGAGGGCGGTACGTCCGAGGTGCTCCGCAACATCCTCGGGGAGCGAGTGCTCGGTCTGCCCGGCGACGTACGGGTCGACAAGGGCGTGGCCTGGAAGGACGTGCCGCGATGAGCATTTTCTCCCCGGAACAGGAAGAACTGCGCACGACGGTGCGGACGTTCCTCGAGCGCACCTCGCCCGAGTCGTCGGTGCGCCGGTTCATGGAGACCGACGAGGGCTACGACCCGGCGGTGTGGAAGCAGCTGAGCGAGCAGCTCGGACTGCCCGGGCTCCACATCCCGGAGGAGTACGGCGGCTCCGGCTTCGGTTTCGTCGAGCTGTGCCTGGTGCTCGAGGAGATGGGGGCGGCGCTGCTACCGTCGCCGTTCCTCGCCTCCGCCGTGCTCGCCGCGTCCGCCCTGCTGGCGTCGGACGACGAGGAGGCGAAGAAGGAGCTCCTGCCGGGCATCGCGAGCGGCTCGACGATCGCGACGCTGGCCTACGCCAACGACACCGGCCAGTTCGACGGCGCGGTGGAGGCCAGGAGCACGCCGGCCGGGTACACGCTGAGCGGTTCACGGCACTTCGTGCTCGACGGCGCACTCGCCGACCTGCTTCTCGTGGTGGCGTGCGCGGACGCCGGGCCGTCGCTGTTCGCGGTCGAGAAGGGCGCCGCCGGGGTGTCGGCGCATCCGCTGTCCACGATGGATCTGACCCGTAAGCAGGCCGACCTGGTGTTCGACGAAGTGTCGGCCCGGTTGATCGGCACCGAAGGCACGGCCGACGAGATCCTCGACCACGTGCTGCGCCTGGCCTGCGTGGCACTGGTGAACGAGAGCGTCGGGGGAGCGCGCGCCGTCCTCACGCAGGCGACGACGTACGCACGCGAGCGGCTCCAGTTCGGGCGCCCGATCGGCTCGTTCCAGGCGATCAAGCACAAGTGCGCCGACATGCTGGTCGCGGTGGAGGGATCCCGCTCGGCGGCCTACCACGCGGCGGCGGTGGCCGCGTCCGGCGAGGCGTCCCTGGCCACCGTGGCGTCGCTGGCGAAGGCGTACGTCGGCGAGGCGTACTTCGCGGTGGCGGCGGAGAACATCCAGGTGCACGGCGGGATCGGGTTCACCTGGGAGCATCCGGCGCACCTGTACTTCAAGCGCGCCAAGTCGTCGCAGCTGCTGTTCGGTGATCCGCTGCACCACCGGACGCTGCTGGCCGAGCGCTTCGGCCTCTAGCTCCGGGGAGGGCGCGCGGGAATCCGCGCGCCCTCCCCGATCAGGGCGGGTAGATGCTGTCGGCGGTCGTCGCGCCGTCGATGCCGAGGCGGACGCTCAGCGAGTGGGCGATCGCGGGGATCAGGGGAGCGTCGCGAGGAGCCCGTTCCGTCGAGCGGCGGAGCAGGGCGCCGGCGGCACGCAGCGCGGTGACGCGCCCTTCGATCTCGTCCAGACGGCGGCCGGCCAGACCGAAGCCGACCCGGGCCGCCAGCAGGGACGTGCGACACCGCCGCAGCACACGATCGGCGCCCTGCGGCCCGGAGCGGGCCACCAGCGCCGCCGGGTCGGTGCCCGGCGGCAGCACGATCGCGTCCACCGGCCCGGCCCAGTCGTACAGCAGCTGGTACGCCCGGTCAGCGGCCCGCCGACCGGCGGCATCGGGGTCGAAGCACACGATCACCGCCGTGCCGGGCGCGACCGCCGAGGCCAGCAACTCCACCTGCCCACCGGTGAGCGCCGTCCCGCAGGTGGACACCGCCGCCCAGCGCCCCTCCGCTCCCACCGGCAACCGGGAGAGCGCGACCGCGTCGGCCGGCCCCTCCACCACCAGCACCGCCGCCGGCGCCTCCCCACCCGTCACCCGCTCGGTCAGCGCGTAGAGGTGGTTGCTCTTGGTGTAGAGCGGCGTCGTCGCGCTGTTGCGGTAGCGCGGTACGCGGGGGTGGCCGGACAGGTCGCGGCCCACGAAGCCGCGTACCCGGCCGTCCGACCCGCGGACCGGGAACATCACGCGGTTGCGGAACGCGTCGGTCAGCCGGCCGCCGTAGGGCACGGCCAGGCCCGCGGCGACGAGTTCGTCGTCGGTGTGGCCGAAGCGGCGGAGGTGGTCGAGCAGGGCGGTGCGGCCCCAGGGTGCGTAGCCCAGCCGCCAGGGCCGCGCGCGGGCCAGCGCCCGGGGGATACCTCGGCTGCGCAGGTAGTCCACGGCCGGGCCGCACGCGAGGCGGGCGAGCTGGCCGGCGTAGAACGCGGCGGCTCGCTGGTGCGCCTCGAGCAGGCGATCCATGGCTCTATTGTCTCGTACATTCGTTCGAATGGCATCGTAGTGCGGGTGGCGACCATCCATGAGGTCCTGGAGATCGAACGCATCGAGGACGACATCTTCCGGGGGAGCACCCCTGACACGTTTCTCCAGCGGACGTTCGGTGGTCAGGTCGCGGCCCAGGCGCTGGTGGCCGCGGTCCGCACGGTCGCCGACGGCTACATCGTGCACTCGCTCCACGGCTACTTCATCCGGCCCGGCAAACCCGACATCCCGACCGTCTACCTCGTCGACCGCATCCGGGACGGGCGTTCGTTCGCCACCCGCCGGGTCACCGGGGTGCAGGGCGGCAAGGCGATCTTCTTCATGTCGGCGTCGTTCCACGTGCAGGACGAGGGTCCGGAGCACCAGGACTCGATGCCGGACGTGCCGTTCCCGGAGGACCTGCCCGACCCCACCGGCGTGCAGGGCGAGATCGCGGCGTGGCACGCGCGCGAGTGGCCCGACTGGGACCTGCGGTCGGTGCCGGCCTCGTCGGTGGCGCGGGTGCCGGGCGCGGCGGCGCAGCAGCAGATCTGGATCCGGTACCGCCACACGCTCCCGGTGGACCCGGTGTTCCACGTCTGCGTGCTGACGTACCTGAGCGACATGTCGCTGCTCGGCTCGGCCCGGGTGCCGCATCCGCACGCGGAGACCCAGGGCGCGTCGCTGGATCACGCGCTCTGGTTCCTGCAGCCGTTCCGGGCCGACGACTGGCTGCTGTACGACCAGACCTCACCGGCGGCGGGGTCCGGGCGCGCGCTCACCCAGGGGCGCATCTTCGACCGGCGCGGACGGCTCGTCGCGGCGGTGACGCAGGAGGGGCTCATGCGCTACGTGCGTGAGTCCGAGCCCCGTGGGGCCACCACTGCGGGCCAGGCCTGACCCCGGGATCTTTACTCGGCGGAGGAGGCGGGTACTCCGGTCTCGACCGAAACACTTCGAGATGGACGGAGGCCGCCATGTCGACCGGGCTCACCATCGCCCTCATCGTGGTTGTGCTCTTAGCCCTGGTCGTCGCAGCGGTAGTGATTCCGCGCCAGCGTCGGGCCAAGGCGGAGCAGCGCCGGCTGAAGGCGCAGGAGCACCTCGAGGAAGCCAAGGCACGGGCGGCGCGGGCCGAGGCCGAGCGTGCGGCCGCCGCGCAGCAGATCGCTCAGGCGAAAGCGCGCCGGGCCGAACTGGAGCGCGAGCTCGCGCGGGAGGAGCGCGAGGCCGCCGAGCGCACCCGCCGGGCCGACAGCGAGCACGCCGAGGCCGAGCGGCTCGCCCAGCAGGCGCGCAAGCTGGCGCCGGATCTCGACCCCGACGGTGCCCCCGGGGACGGTCGTATCCACGATGTGGACACCGCGCACGAGAACGCGTTGCGTGAGGACCGCGTGCACGTCGACCGCGGCCGTCGCCGCACCGGCCACACCGCCGCGCCCGCCGACGCCGGTCGCGCGGACGCTCGCGACGCCGAGCGCACCGCGCCCGAGCGCACCGCGCCCGCGCGGACCCGGCTGCTCCGTGGCCGTGACCGTCGTGACGAGGTCGCCGCCGGCCCCGCCACGGACGAGGTCACCGCCCGCACCGACACCCCCGTCGCCGACGACGGCCGCGACGGCTACACCCGTGAGCGCATCGCCCGCGTCGAGCGCGACCGCGAGGCCCGCGACGCCGCCGCCCGCGAACACACCGCCCACGACGCCACTGACGACGAGCGGCCCGTCCGCGACGAGCGGTCCGCCCGCGACGAGCGGGTGGCCGTGAACGACGGCGTCACCCCCGTGACCGACCGCGCCACCCCCGTCGACGACGGCAACAACGGATCCACCCCCGTCGACCACACCGCCCCGGCGCGGGACGACCGTGACCCGGCCGACCGCGAAGGCGCCGGCCACGGTGGCCTGGGCAGCCGGCTCACCAGCCGCCTGAGCCGCTTCCGCCGCGAACACAGCGAGCACTGACAGCACTGACCACCCGCCTCACCGGCCCGGGAACCCGACCATGGGTTCCCGGGCCGTCCCACGTCCGCCCGGAAACCGCGACCGCTGAACCCGCTCCCGCCACCGCGATGCCTCGCTCCCGCCATCGCGGTGCCGCGAGAAGCCGGAACGACCGACCACTACTCCAGCGACCGAGCGAGCAGCGGGCCCATCCGATGCGGAATCAGCTCCCTCGCCGCCAGGCTCGTGCTCGTCCGCATCACCCCGTACGACCCCACGATCAGCCGCGTCACCCGGTGCAGGTCCTCCGGATCCACCGCCACCACCCGCGCGATCAGGTCCGCGTCCCCGGTCACCGCGTGCAACTCCAGCACCTCGGGAATCGTCGACAGCGCCTCCACCGTCGGGTCCAGCTCTCCCTGACTGATCTGGATCGAGACGAACGCCAGCATCTGGTACCCCAGCGAATCCAGTCGCAGCCGGCTCGACGGCGGCGCCAGCGACCCGTCCGACTCCAGCCGCCGCTGCCGGCTCTGCACCGTGTTGCGCGCGAACCCCAGCTCGTCCGCCAACGCCGTGGTGGTGGCGAGCGGCGCGGCGTCCAACGCCAGCAGGATGGCCGCGTCGGTGCGGTCGACAATGCGCGTTTCGCTCAACAGTCAGCCCTTCGAGCGTCGATCAGGAAGCATTTTGCTCAACCAACCACCCTCATCTTGCCGTTCTGACCCCCGAACGGCAGCGTCACGTTCATGCGTGAGGTCACGGTTTCCGGGTATCTGGCCGAGCGGTTACGCCAGAACGGCGTGGCGCACCTCTTCGGTGTCCCCGGCGATTTCACCTCGGCGCTCATCGACGGCCTGCTCGCGGGCGGTCAGCAGCGCTGGGTGGGCTCCCCGAACGAGCTCAACGCGGGCTACGCGGCCGACGCCTACGCGCGCCGCCGGGGGCTCGCCGCGGTCGTCACGACCTACGGCGTGGGCGAGCTGAGCTGCCTCAACGCGATCGCCGGCGCGTACGCCGAGCAGGTGCCCGTCGTCCAGATCACCGGATCGCCGGCCACCGGAGCAGCCGGGAAACTCCTGCACCACACGCTCGCCGACGGCGACCTCGGGCACTTCGCGCGGGCCTACCGCGAGGTCACCGCCGCGACCGAGGTGCTCACCCACGAGCGCGCGGCCGAACAGATCGACGCCGCGCTCGCCACCGCGCTCGAGACGTCCCGCCCGGTCTACCTGAGCGTGCCCGCCGACGTGGCCGACGCGACGACCGACGCCGAGCGCCTCGCCACCCCGCTCCCCAGGACCAAGGTGGACGCCGCCGCGCTCGCCGCGTTCGCGAACGCCGCGCGCAACCTCCTCCGGACCAAGGACGGTCAGGTCACGGTCGTCGCCGGTCACGAGGTCGAGCGCCGCCAGGCCACCCGCGAGCTGCGTGCGCTGGTCGAGGCCGGCCCGCTGCCGTTCGTCACGCTCGTCTCGAGCAAGGGATGTGTGAACGAGGACCACCCCTGCTTCGCCGGGGTCTACTGGGGCGACCTGGGCGTGAAGTCCGCCCGCCACGCCGTCGACCAGGCCGCCGTGCTGATCACCGTCGGCACGCTGATGACCGACGTCGTCTCCGGTGCGTTCACCGCACGCAACGACCCGGCGGCCACGATCGAGATCCGGGGCACCTCGGCCCGGGTGGCCCAGGAGACGTTCGACGGCGTGCCGATGCACGCCGCCCTCGCCGCGCTCACCGGCCTGGCCAGCGAGTACGCGACGCTGCCGGCGGCCGGGCTGCCCGCGTCGGCCGTGCTGGGCTACCGCGCGGAGGAGGAGTACGGGCCGGTCACCGACGCGCTCACGCAGATCTCGCTGTGGGAGAGCCTGGAGGAGTGGCTGCCGAGGAACTCGACGCTGCTCGCGGAGATCGGCACGTCGTTCTGGGGCGCGGCCAGCATCACGTTCCCCCGCGGCACCGCGTTCGTCGCGCAGCCGGTGTGGAGCTCGGTCGGGTACACGCTGCCCGCCACCCTCGGCGCCGGGCTCGCCGAACCGCAGCGCCGCCCGGTGCTCGTGATCGGCGACGGCGCCGCGCAGATGACCGCCCAGGAGATCGGCGCGATGGCGGCGAACGGCCTGGCGCCGGTCGTGCTGGTCGTGAACAACGCCGGCTACACGATCGAGCGGGTGCGTCAGAGCCCCACCGCGTCCTATCACGACGTCGCGCCGTGGAACTGGAGCGGGCTGGTGCGGTCGATGGCCCCGCACGCGCACACCTACCGGGTCACCAGCCGCAGCGAGCTCCGCGCGGCCCTGGCCAGCGCCGGCGCCGCCCCCGACAAGATGGTGTTCATCGAGGCCGTGCTCCCGTCGGCCGACACGCCCCCGATGCTGCGGCGGCTCGCCGGGACGCACTGATATTCGCTGGCCCGGCGTGCGACGATCAGCCTATGCGACGACATTGATTCAGCCGCGGTGACCAGGGCCCCACGCACCGGTTGATCCGACGCGTCCAGGCGTTGGTCTTCACGTACGAACTGATCCCGCTCTACCCGGTCTACGCGTTGCTGTTCGCGGACGCCGGAATGTCGGCGGGCCAGATCAGCGTGCTGTTCGGCGTCTGGTCGTTCGCCGGGTTCGTGCTCGAGGTGCCGTCCGGCGCGCTGGCCGACCGGATTCCGCGGCGCCATCTGCTCGTCGCCGGGATGCTGATGCGTGCCGGGGGGTTCGCGTCCTGGATCCTCTGGCCGACGTTCCCCGGTTTCGCGCTCGGCTTCGTGCTGTGGGGCGCCGGTGGCGCGGCCTCGTCGGGCACCTGGGAGGCGCTCGTCTACGACGAGCTCACCCGCTACGGCACCGCGGATCGTTATGCCCGCTTCCTCGGTCGCGCCGAAGCGCTGTCGGCGGCCGGCTCGGTCGCCGGTACCGCGCTCGCCGCTCCGCTGATGGCGCTCGGCGGCTACCCGCTCGTCGGTTGGGCCTCCGTCGCCGTCTGCCTGTTCGCGACCGCGTTGGCGTCCCGCCTTCCGAAAGGCGCTCCACCCGCTTCGCCCGCCACCCCCGGCCCCGGCACGGATCCCGAACCCGGTTACCTCGACACGCTCCGCGCCGGGATCCGGGAGGCGGTCACGAACCGCCGGGTCGGGCGCGTGGTGCTCGTCGTGGTGTTCCTCAGCGGCGTCACCGCCGTCGAGGAGTACTTCGGCCTGCTCGCCGTCGACCTCGCGTCCCCGGCCGTCCTGCCGCTCCTGCTCCTCGTCCCCACCGCCGGCTACACGCTCGGCGCTGAGCTCGGCGGGCGTCTCGGCGACATCGCACCGCGCCGCCTCGCGGTCGTCGTGGCGCTGGGGACCGCGCTCCTCGCCGCCGGCGCCCTGATCCGGCACCCGCTCGGCTTCGTCGCGCTCGGCGTCGGGTTCGGGCTGCTGGGCTTCGGCATCGTGGTGGCCGGAGCCCGGCTGCAGGACACGCTGACCGGCCCGCGCGCCACCGTGACGTCGGTCGCCAACGTGGGGGAGGAGGTCGTCGCGCTCGTGGTCTACGCGGCGTTCGGCGCCGCCTCGGGCACCGCGTCGCTGCCGGTCCTGACCGCGCTGGCCGTCGTCCCGATCCTCGCGCTGGCGCTTCGTGTCCCCCGGTGGCTCCCGCCCGCAAAAAAATAACAAGCCCATATCCTCTGCAACAAAACCTTCCACTACAAACCAATGTCTGCCACGATAGCTCCGTGCACCCCGACGTGAACGCCCTCTTCGACGCCCGCAACTTCGCCACGATCGCCACCGTCAACCCCGACGGATCACCCCAGTCGAGCGTGCTCTGGGTATTGCGTGACGGCGACGACCTGCTGTTCTCCGTGCTCGACCACCGCGCGAAGGCACGCAACATCGTCCGCGACCCCCGGGTGAGCGTCACCGTCCACGACGAGGCCAACCCCTACACGTCGGCCGAGGTGCGCGGCACCGCCACGCTCGAACCCGACCCCGGCAAGGAGCTACCGGCCCGGCTCTCCCACAAGTATCTCGACGTCGACCCGCCGAACGAGTCCGACGACGAGCGCCGCCTGGTCATCCGTGTGCGGCCGACGACCGTTCACTACGCCGCGCTACTCGGATGAACGCCCGGAGCACCTCCGGCGGGTACCGCACGTCGCTCGCGTAGGCCAGCGCCTTGATCTCGTCGGCTTCCTCCGGCGCGAAGTACCCGGCGTACTTGTAGACGTCGACGCGGGTGCAGAGCCCGTCGGCGTCGAGCTCCGGGTGGAACTGCGTCGCGTAGACGTGCCGGCCGATCCGGAACGCCTGCACCGGGCAGGTCGGCGAACTGGCCAGCAGCACCGCGTGCGGTGGCAGCACGCGTATCGCTTCCTTGTGGCCGACGAAGGCCTGGAACGTCGGTGGGACGTCGTCGAACAGCGGGTCCGGTGCGACGACCGTGATCTCGACCGCGCCGACCGGCTCGCTGTACGTGCGGTCGACGAGCGCGCCCTGCTGGCCACCGAGCGTCCCGATGCCGTAGCACGCGCCGAGGAACGGGAAGTCGGCGTCGACGACGCGCCCGATCAGCGCCCCGAGCTCGGCCTCCACCCGCTGCTGGACCAGGGTCTTGGACGCCTGCGGGTCGGACACGTTGAACGGCCCGCCGCCGAGCAGGATGCCCGACCAGTCGCCGAGGTCGACGTCGCCCAGCGGTGCCTGTTCGAGCCGGTGCCGGCGCAGATCCCGCTCGGCCAGCCCGGAGAAGCGGAGGAACGCGTCGTACTCTTCGTCGGCCGCGGCGTCGTCGGCGCGGGTCCCGAGCAACAGGAACGGTTTCACCGGGACACCCTAAGCCGAGTGGCGGTTTCTTCGTCGGCAGGCAGGAACGCCTCGAGTTTCAGCTCGGCCACGGTGACGTCCAGCGCGGTGGCGAACGTCGTCACGGTGGTGGTCAGGCGCAGGTCGTCGAGCTGCAGCGGCACCGCGAAGCCGACGTGGTCCGCGGTGATCGTGCGTGCCGGTGCGTAGCCCGCGAGCTCCTCGACCAGCTCGGCGAGCCGCGTGGACGGATGGGCGGCGAGCTCCTGCCGGGCCCGGTCGACCACGTGGTGCGCCCACTGCCCGAAGTTCCGGATCCGTGGGGCCAGGCCGTGCGGGTGCAGGGCCAGCCGGTACACGTTCACCGGGGGAGTCAGGAGGGCCGGCGCGACGCCGTCGGTGAGCAGGCTCAGCGCTCGATTGGCGTCGACGAGAGTGCCGTGACGGTCGACGACGACGGCGGGGTACGGTTCGTGCCCGGCCAGGACGTGACGCAGCGCCGTGCGCACGCCGGGCAGGTCCGCGAGCGGTGTCTCCGGGTAGACGGGCGCGTAGCCGGCCGAGGCCAGCAGCTCGTTGCGTTCGCGCAGCGGCAGGTCGAGCGACTCGGCCAGGCGGACGACGAGCGTGCGCCCGGGCGCGGAGCGGCCGCTCTCCAGGAAGCTCAGGTGCCGCTGGGTGGTTCCGGCGCGGATCGCCAGCTGGAGCTGGCTGACGTTGCGGCCGCGCCGCCGGGTGCGCAGCGCCGTCGGGAAGTCCATGTCCCGGTGTCTATCAGTGCCGTCGATACCTTCGAGGGAATTGTCGTGCTGTCCATGTACCGGTCGGAGCGCGAGTACGCGCTGCTCGTCGCCGGGTCGGCCGAGCAGGTCCGGGAGCGGCTGGCCGAGTACGCCGGCGTCGAGCACCTCGTGCTCCGCGTCGCCGCGCCAGACCTGGCGACCCAGCGCGAGCAGCTGGCGCTGCTCAGACCAGGAACCTGAAGAGCGGGCTGTCGGTCTCCACCCGCTCGATCCGCGACGGTGCCTCGTTCATCCGCTTGAGCAGCGGCTCCAGGTCCTCCGCGCGCCCGAGCTCGATGCCCACCAGCGCGGGCCCGGTCTCCCGGTTGTTGCGCTTCACGTACTCGAACAGCGTGATGTCGTCGTCGGGCCCGAGCACCTCGTCGAGGAAGCGACGCAGCGCGCCCGGTTCCTGCGGGAACTCGACCAGGAAGTAGTGCTTGCGCCCTTCGTGCACCAGCGCCCGCTCGACGACCTCGGCGTACCGGCTCACGTCGTTGTTGCCGCCGGACAGGACACAGAGCACGGTCGAGTCGGGCTCGACGTCGAGCACACGGCCCAGCACGCTCGGCGCCAGCGCGCCCGCGGGCTCGGCGATGATGCCGTCGGACTGGTAGAGCTCCAGCATCTCGACGCACACCTGGCCCTCCGGCACGGCGATCAGCTCGGTGCCTTTCACCAGGGGATAGGTCAGCTCCCCGACCCGGCGCACGGCCGCGCCGTCGACGAACCCGTCGAGGTCGTCGAGCGTGACCGGTCCGCCCGCGGCGATCGCGGCGGCCATGCCGGCGGCCCCGGCCGGCTCGACCCCGACGACACGCACCGACGGGTACCGCTCACGCAGCCAGGCCAGCGACCCGGCCAGCAGCCCTCCGCCGCCGACCGGGATCACGACGAGGTCGGGCACCTCGTCGAGCTGCTCGAACGCCTCTTTCAGGACGGTTCCCTGCCCGGCGATCGTCCGGGGGTCGTCGAACGCGGGCGCGAGCGTCGCGCCGGTGCGTGCGGCGTCCTCGGCGGCGGCGGCCGCCGCGTCGTCGTAGCTCTCCCCGGTGACGATCAGCTCGACGGCCGCGCCGCCGAGCGCGGCGATGCGGTCCCGCTTCTGCCGCGGCGTCGGCCGGGGCACGAAGACCTTCCCGCGGACGCCGAGCGCGGCGCACGCGTACGCGAGGCCCTGCCCGTGGTTGCCCGCGCTCGCGCAGACCACACCGCGCGAGCGGGCGTCCTCGTCGAGCTGGGCGATCAGGTTGTAGGCGCCGCGCACCTTGTACGAGCGGACGACCTGCAGGTCTTCGCGTTTGAGCCAGACCGAGGCGCTGGTCCGCGCGGAGAGGCGCAGGTTGCGCTCCAGGGGAGTACGCGAGACGACCGCGCCCAACCGCACGGCGGCGGCTTCGACGGCCTCCGCGTCAACTGTTGTCACGCCTCTGATCCTCGCACCCCGGCGGGGGTCAGCCGACAGCGCTCGCGGCGGCCCGGCCCGCGGTCCGGCCGGAGAACAGGCAGCCGCCCAGGAACGTGCCCTCCAGCGCCCGGTAACCGTGCATGCCGCCCCCGCCGAACCCGGCGACCTCCCCGGCCGCGTACAGCCCGTCGATCGGAGCACCGTCGGCCCCGAGCACCCGGCCGGACAGGTCCGTCTGGAGCCCACCGAGCGTCTTCCGCGTCAGAATGTGCAGTTTGACGGCGATGAGCGGACCGGCCGACGGATCCAGGAACCGGTGCGGCGACGCCACCCGGATGAGCCGGTCGCCCCGGTAGGCGCGGGCGCCGCGCAACGCCGTGATCTGTAGGTCCTTCGTGTACGGGTTGGCCATCTCCCGGTCGCGGGCCATCACCTGCCGCTCGATGTCGGCCGCGTCCAGCAGCGCGGTCCCGGTGAGCTTGTTCATCCCGGCCACCAGCTCCGGCAGGTTGTCGGCGACCACGAAGTCGACGCCGTTCTTCTTGAACGCCTCCACCGGGCCGGGCGCACCCGGACGCACGCGCTGCAGCAGCAGCCGCACGTCCTTCCCGGTCAGGTCGGGGTTCTGCTCGGAGCCGGAGAGCGCGAACTCCTTCTCGATGACCTTCTGGGTCAGCACGAACCAGGTGTGGTCGTGGCCGGTCCTGGTGATGTGCTCGAGCGTCCCGAGCGTGTCGAACCCGGGGAACAGCGGCACCGGCAGGCGCTTCCCGGTGGCGTCGAACCAGAGCGACGACGGGCCGGGCAGGATCCGGATGCCGTGGCTCGGCCACACCGGATCCCAGTTCGTGATGCCCTCGGTGTAGTGCCACATCCGGTCGCGGTTGACCACCCGGCCGCCCGCCGACTCGGTGATGCCGAGCATCCGACCGTCGACGTGCGCGGGGACACCGGTGAGCAGGCTCTTCGGCGGTTCGCCGAGCCGGGTGGGCCAGTTGGCGCGCACCAGGTCGTGGTTGCCGCCGATGCCGCCGGAGGTGACGATCACGGCCTGCGCCCGGAGCGCGAAGTCCCCGACCACCTCCCGCGAGCTCGGAGCGCCGCGGCGGGCGTCGTCGGGTGCGAGGATGCTGCCGCTGACGCCGGTGACCGCGCCGTTGTCGGTGAGCAGCAGGTCGACGCGGTGCCGGAAGCGCAGCTCCACGTTCCCGGCGGCACGCACCCGGCGGACGAACGGCGCGATGACGCCCGGCCCGGTGCCCCAGGTGATGTGGAACCGCGGTACCGAGTTGCCGTGCCCGGTGGCGTCGTAGCCGCCCCGCTCGGCCCAGTTCACCAGCGGGAACAGGCCGATGCCCGTCGAACGCAGCCACGAGCGTTTCTCGCCCGCCGCGAAGTCGACGTACGCCTCGGCCCAGCGGCGGGCCCAGGTGTCCTCGTCCTCCCGGTCGAAGCCCGCGGTGCCGAGCCAGTCCTGCCAGGCCAGGTCGTGGGAGTCGCGGATGCCCATCCGGCGCTGCTCGGGGGAGTTCACCAGGAACAGGCCGCCGAACGACCAGAACGCCTGGCCGCCGAAGGACGCCTCGGGCTCCTGGTCCAGGAGGATCACCGATTTCCCGGCGTCGGCCAGCTCGGCCGTGGCCACCAGACCGGCCAACCCGCTTCCGACGACGATGACGTCCGCGTCCATGCCCGCTCCCTCTGTGGTTCCGGTGGGCATACCCTGCGCGGCGCGGCCGAGCGGGTCAACGATCGGCGCAGCCGACTTGTCAGTACCTGACGAAGGTTCCGACAATGCGGGTCACGAACGAGGGAGCAACGGAGTGCGAAGCCGGATCGTCGTACTGGGCGCGGGTCTGATCGGTCTCTACGTCGGCGGGGCGCTGCACGCCTCCGGCGCCGAGGTGGCGCTGATCGGCAGAGAGCGGATGCGCCGCTACACCGAGGCGCCGCTCGAGCTCACCGATCTCGACGGCGGACGCATCGAGATCCCGGCCGGCGCGCTCGACTACTCCCTCGACCCGACCGCGCTGGCCGACGCCGGGCTGGTGCTGCTCGCGGTGAAGAGCGCCGACACGCCGGCCGCCGCCGACCTGATCGCCACGTACGCCCCGCAGCGCCCGGTGGTGCTCAGCCTGCAGAACGGCGTCGGCAACGTCGACGTGCTGCAGACCCGGCTCCCGGACTACGAGATCGTGCCCGGCATGGTGCCGTTCAACGTCGTCTCGCCGGAGGACGGACGACTGCACCGGGCCACCGAGGGCGGGTTGATGGCCGGTCGCACGAGCGCGCTCGATCCGTGGCTGCCGTCCTTCGCGGCCGCCGGCCTGCCGGTGACGCTGCGCGCGGACTTCGCGCCGGTGCAGTGGGGCAAGATGCTGCTCAACCTCAACAACGCGGTGAACGCGCTGGCCGGGGTGCCGCTGCGGGCGGAGCTCTCGCAGCGGGCCTACCGGCGGGTGCTGGCGGCGCTGATCGAGGAGGCGCTCGCGGCGCTGCGCGCGGCGGGCATCCGGCCGGCGCGGGTCACGAAGGTCCCGCCGGGGGCGCTGCCGACGCTGCTGCGGGTGCCGGACGCGCTGTTCACCCGTCTGGCCGGCGCGATGCTGCGGATCGACCCGGAGGCCCGCTCGTCGATGGCCGAGGACCTGGACGCGGGCCGGCGCACCGAGGTCGAGTTCCTCAACGGGGCGGTGGTGCGCCTGGCCGAACGCGCGGGCGTCGACGCACCGGTCAACCGGGCGGTGGTCGCGCTGGTCCACGCGGCCGAGGAGCACGGGGCCCCGGCCCTGACCGGGGAACAGCTGCTGGCGGAGGTCACTCGCTGAACGCGTCGGGCCAGCTCCGCCGGGGGTCGTCGGCGGGGAAGTCGCCGGCGTGCAGCCGGACGTCCCGGAGCAGGTCGTAGAGCTCGCGCATCTTCTCCGGGTCGAGCGAGTCGAGCGCGAACCGCACCTCGACGAGCGCCTGGGTGGCCCGCTCGGTGACCTCGCGGCCGGCGTCGGTGATCACGACGAGCGTCGTGCGCCGATCGGTGGGATGGGGTTCGCGCCGGATGAACTCCTGCGCCTGCAACCGGTCGACGATGTTCGTGATGCTGGTGGGGTGGACCATCAGCCGCTGGCCCATCTTGCTCATCGGCAGGCTGCCCTGGCGGCTGAAACACAGCAGCACGAGCGCCTCGTACCGGGCGAACGTCAGCTGCAGCGGACGCAGCGCGGCCTCGATGCGCCCCAGCAGCAGCTGCTGCACCCGCATGATCGAGGTGGCGACGGCCATCGCGTCGGTCTCGTCCCAGCGAGCGCTCCACTTGCGGGCGGCTTCCTCGACCGGGTCGAACGGTAGCGAGCTCGGCGCAGCCATGGACCGCAGCGTATCGGCCTATCGTCGGGGGCATGGCGACGGTGGTGGACGACCTCGGTCACACGGTGACGCTGCCCGGGGAGGTGCGCCGGGTGGTGAGCATCGTGCCGTCGCTGACCGAGACGGTCGCGGCGAGCGCACGCGAGCTGCTCGTGGGCGTCACCGACTGGTGCACGCACCCGGCCGACCTGGACGTTCCTCGTCTCGGTGGCACGAAGAACCCCGACGTGGCGGCGATCGTCGCGGTCGCGCCCGACCTCGTGCTCGCCAACCAGGAGGAGAACCGCGCCCCCGACCTGGACGCACTGCGTGCGGCCGGCGTCCCGGTGTACGTGACCGACATCCGCACGGTCCCCGCCGCCCTCTCGTCGCTGGAGCGGCTGCTCACCGCGCTCGGGCTGGCCCGCCCGGCCTGGCTGGACGCCGCCGCCGACGAGTGGCGGGTCGCGGTCCCCGCCGTGTCCACGGCGGTGGTGCCGATCTGGCGGCGGCCGTGGATGGCGCTGGGGTCGGACACGTTCGCCGGTGACCTGGTCGAGCGGCTGGGGTACCGCAACGTGTTCGCGGACAGCCCGGAGCGGTATCCGAGGTTCGACCCGGCCGCGTTGCCGCCGGTCGACCTCGTTCTGCTGCCCGACGAGCCGTACGAGTTCACGCCCGGCGACGGCCCGGAGGTGTTCCCGGGCACGCCGTTCGCGTGCGTCGACGGCCGCTCGCTGACCTGGTACGGCCCCAGCCTGGCCGGGGCCCGCGCGCGCCTGCTGGCGCGGATCAACCGACCCGGGTGAAGTCCGGCGGGTAGTCCGGGCCGGCGACGCCGAGCGCGTCGCCGGTGCGGACGTGGTCCTCGGGGGCCGGGCTCACCGACAGCGGACCGCTGTTGCTCCGCGGCCGGGAACGTCGGCACGGTCTCGTCCGGAGTGTCGCGCAGAGTGGCGGCGGCCTCGTCGCGGACCCTGGTGAGCACCGCGCCGAACGAGCACCGCGCCGGCGTGCAACGCGTCCCGGCCCACGAGCGGACGACCGTCGGGCTCGGCGCACACCGCGGACGGCAGCAGCGGCGAGCCGTCGAACAGGCCCCGCGTGTCGTGGCGCACAGGATAGAGCCCGGCGGAACCTGGACATTTTTGCTTGGTAGTCAGATAGTAGGAAGTCAAAGTAATCGACTCGGGACGGGACCACGTTCATGCCTCCGTCGCTCCACGTGCCGGTGAACCCGGTCCGCTTCGTCACCGCGTCCAGCCTGTTCGACGGGCACGACGCGGCGATCAACATCATGCGGCGGATCCTGCAGTCGCAGGGTGCGGAGGTGATCCACCTCGGCCACAACCGCTCGGTGCGCGAAGTGGTGGACGCGGCGATCGAGGAGGACGTCCAGGGCGTCGCGATCAGCGCCTACCAGGGCGGGCACGTCGAGTACTTCAGCTACCTGGTCGAGCTGCTGAACGAGCGCGGCGCCGGACACATCAAGGTGTTCGGCGGCGGCGGGGGAGTGATCGTGCCGGAGGAGATCCGGCTTCTGCACTCCCGCGGCGTCGCCCGCATCTTCTCGCCCGCCGACGGCCAGAAGATGGGTCTCGCGGCCATGATCAACTCGATGATCGCGGCCTGCGACTACTCCCTCGCCACCGGCGAGAGCGCACCGGTCACGGGCGTCGCGGAGATTCTCGGCGCGGCGGCGGCGACGCCGACGATCGACCAGGACACCGCGCTGGACGGTCTGTTCACCGGCGCCACCAGCGCCGTCGCGCGGGCGATCACCTTCGCCGAGGCCGACCGGTTGCCCGCCGAGCTCACCGCCGAGATCGAGGCCAGGGCCGCGGCCCGCACCGTGCCGGTACTCGGCATCACCGGCACCGGTGGGTCGGGCAAGTCGTCGCTCACCGACGAGCTCGTCCGCCGGTTCCGGCTCGACCAGCAGGACAAGCTGCGGATCGCGGTGCTCGCGGTCGACCCCACCCGACGCCGGGGCGGCGGCGCGCTGCTCGGCGACCGCATCCGGATGAACGGCCTCGACGGCGACGTCGTGTTCTTCCGCTCGCTGGCCACCCGCGGCGCCGGCCGCGAACTCCCCGACGGGCTCGAACGGGCCATCGAGATCTGCCGGGCCGCGGGCTTCGACCTGGTGGTCGTCGAGACCCCGGGCATCGGCCAGGGCGACGCCGCGATCGTCCCGTTCGTCGACACCTCGCTGTACGTGATGACGCCCGAGTTCGGCGCGGCGTCCCAGCTCGAGAAGATCGACATGCTCGACTACGCCGACGCGGTCGCGATCAACAAGTTCGAGCGCCGCGGCGCGGAGGACGCCCGCCGTGACGTCGCCCGCCAGCTCGTACGCAACCGGGAGGCGTTCGGCGCCGCCTGGGCCGACATGCCGGTGTTCGGGACCAGCGCCGCGACCTTCAACGACGACGGCGTCACCGCGCTCTACCAGTACCTGCGCGACGAACTCGCGGGCACCGGCCTGCCGGTCGCCGAGGGAGTCCTCCCGGCCGTGGAGGGCAAGACCTCGACGGCGGCCTCGACCGTGGTGCCCCCGACCAGGGCCCGCTATCTCGCCGAGATCGCCGGGAACGTCCGCGGTTACCACGCCACCACGACCACCCAGGTCGACGCCGTGCGTCAGCGCGCTCATCTCGTCGCCGCGCACGAAGCACTGACGGCCGCCGGTGCACCCACGGACGCCCTGCGCACGCTCATCGACGGGGTGGCCGTCGACCGCGACGCGGACGCGCTGCTGGCCTCCTGGCCGCAGCTGGAAGCCGACTACTCCGGCGACGAGCTCGTGACCAGGGTCCGCGACCGCGAGCTGCGTACCGTGCTCCGCAAGGAGACGCTCTCGGGCACCAAGGTGCCGCGGGTGGCGCTGCCGCGCCACGTCGACGAGGGCGAGCGGCTCCGTTTCCTGCGCGCCGAGAATCTCCCCGGCCGGTTCCCGTTCACCGCCGGCGTCTTCCCGTTCAAACGCGAGGGCGAGGACCCGGCACGCATGTTCGCCGGCGAGGGCGACGCGTTCCGCACGAACCGCCGCTTCAAGTACCTGAGCTCCGGCGACTCCGCTACCCGGCTCTCCACCGCGTTCGACTCGGTGACGCTCTACGGGCGCGACCCCGACACCCCGCCGGACGTCTACGGCAAGATCGGCACGTCCGGGGTCTCGATCGCCACGCTCGACGACATGAAGGCGCTCTACGACGGCTTCGATCTCACCGCGCCGACCACGTCGGTGAGCATGACGATCAACGGCCCGGCACCGACGATCCTCGCGTTCTTCCTCAACACGGTGATCGACCAGGAGCTGGAGCGGGGCGGCACCGCCGCCGACGCGCTGACGAAGGTGCGCGGCACCGTGCAGGCCGACATCCTCAAGGAGGACCAGGGCCAGAACACCTGCCTGTTCTCCACCGAGTTCAGCCTGAAGATGATGGCCGACATCCAGGAGTGGTTCATCCAGAACCAGGTCCGCAACTTCTACTCGGTGAGCATCTCCGGCTACCACATCGCCGAGGCCGGGGCGAACCCGATCAGCCAGCTCGCGTTCACGCTGGCCAACGGCTTCACCTACGTGGAGTCGTACCTGGCCCGCGGCATGGACGTCGACGACTTCGCGCCGAACCTCTCGTTCTTCTTCTCCAACGGCATGGACGCCGAGTACACCGTGCTCGGCCGCGTCGCCAGGCGGATCTGGGCGATCGCGATGAAAGAACGCTACGGCGCGAACGAGCGCAGCCAGAAGCTCAAGTACCACGTGCAGACGTCCGGCCGGTCGCTGCACGCCCAGGAGATGCAGTTCAACGACATCCGGACGACGCTGCAGGCGCTCACCGCGATCTACGACAACTGCAACAGCCTGCACACCAACGCCTACGACGAGGCGATCACCACCCCGACCGTCGCCTCGGTGCGCCGGGCCCTGGCGATCCAGTTGATCATCAACCGCGAGTGGGGCCTGGCGGTCAACGAGAACCCGCTGCAGGGCGCCTACGTCGTCGACGAGCTGACCGACCTGGTCGAGGAAGCCGTGCTGGCCGAGTTCGACCGCATCTCCGAGCGCGGCGGTGTGCTCGGGGCGATGGAGACCGGCTACCAGCGCGGCCGCATCCAGGACGAGTCGATGCTCTACGAGCAGCGCAAACACGACGGGTCGCTGCCGATCGTCGGCGTCAACACGTTCCTGCCGCCGGAGGGGAGCGAGGAGGTCGGCGAGATCGAGCTCGCCCGGGCCACCGAGGACGAGAAGCGCTCGCAGGTCGAGCGGGTACGCGCGTTCCAGGAGTCGCACCGGCCCGAGGCGCGCGAGGCCCTGCGTCGTCTCAAGGACGCGGCGATGGCCGGCGACAACGTCTTCGCGGTACTGATGGACGCCGCCCGGGTGTGCAGCCTGGGCCAGATCACCGAGGCCTTCTTCGAGGTGGGCGGCGAATACCGCCGCAATGTCTAGCGTGTCGGATTGGGATGAACCGGGGTAATCGGGTTGGATCTGGGCCGGTGGAGCGTAGCCTTCAGGAGCCCGAGTTCCGGGAACCCAGCAGCGACGAATCTGACTGGACCCGGTACGACGTGCCCTACGGAGCGCCGTACGAGCGTCCGGGGACGCTCTACGGCCGGTCCGCGACGGTGTACGGGCGGACGGTTACGGACGACGACCCGGACGACTCCGCCGAGCCCGTCCCCGAGGAGCCCGGGTTTCTGGGCTTCACCGGCGTTCCCGAGCCGGGGCCAGGGCGGCACTCGCAGGCCGGGGTCCGGCACCGCCGGGTCAGCCGGTCGTTCGAGGCGGCCGGGTTGCCGGTGGTCGCGCTCGGCCTCGCGGTGCTCGCGATCCTGATCGGCGGCATCGCGACGGTCACCGGCCTGATCGCGGTCGGCCGGGCGGCGAGCGCCGAATCCGCGGCCGAGCGGGCGGCCAGCGCGGCGGCGAGCGCGGTGGCGGCCGGGGCCCCGTCGACACCGGGGGTGGCGCAGCCGGTGGCACCGGCGCCCGAGCCGCCCGCGCCGCCGCGGCCGAGCCCGACCGCGTCACTGAACCCCGATCGCCTGGATCCGGCCGGCAACTACGAGCTGGCCTACGCTGTCCAGCCGGTGCGGGTGCAGCCGAGCACCTGCGAGGGCACCGACCTCGACCTGGACGAGCCCCGGGTGCTGCCACCGGCCGGGGCCGACGCCGCGTACGGCAGCTGCGCCGACGGCTTCCACCTGGACTTCGGCGAGTCGGCGCGGTTCGCGGTGGTGGCGGATCCGCAGGCGTCGGCCGGCGGGTGCGTGGAGGCGATCCAGTCCGACCCCGGCGTCGGGTGGGTCACGCCGTCGGCGGGCACCACGGTCTGCGTGCTCACCTCGCGGCTCGCGGCCGAGCCGCAGCAGCTGACCACCAAGCTCGTCCGGCTGACCGTGGAGACCGTGGAGAACGACGGGACGCTGGCCGCCGCGCTCACCGCGTGGGTGGTGCCCTGAGCACTCAGGACCGCGGTGCGCGCGCCGATTGAGCAGTGTGACGAACCGGACAATGCCTAACGTTACCGACCGGTCGGGTGTCGAGCTGCTCGTCGAGGTGGGCACGTTGCTGTCCGCCTCGACGGTCGCGACGCTGGACAGCGCGCTCGAACTGTCGGTGGTCGCGGTCACCGCGTTCGTCGGCGGACGCCGGGGCGAGCTGGTCGTGCGCCCGTCCGAGCCGTCCGAGCCGTTCCCGCTCGCGGACGCGCCCGGTCTCCCGGGGGCCTCCGGGCGGTCGGAGCCGCCGAGCCTGGCCGAGGCACCGGGGCTCACGCCCGGACTGCCGCCGGCGCCGGAACCCGGGGAGCACGCCGCGCCGGTGCCTCCGGCGCTCACGCCCGCCGCGGGGCCCGCGCCGCTCCCCGGGCTGCCGGCCGGTGCACCCGGCATCGGCGCCGCGCCGGGGCTCAGCGACATCCAGTGGCAGCGCCTTGACGAGGGTAGACCGACCGTCGACGACACCAGCCTCGGCGGCCCGGCCGTGCTCGTCCCGGTGGCCCACGGCGGCCTGGTCACCGCCGCGCTGCGCATCGGCGGCGTGGTCAACGAGACCGCTGTCGCCGAGCACCTGCGCGAGAGCGAGCGCGGTGAGGTCGCGGTCGGCGCCGGCGCGCTGATCGGTGCCGCGATCGCCCGCCGCGCCACGCTGCTCGCCGCCGACCTCGAGGAACACCACGCCCGGGCGCTGCTCGACCAGCTCAGCTCGGTCGTCGTCGAGATCGACACGCTGGGCCGGATCTCCTACGTCAACCCGGCGTTCACGCAGTTCACCGGCATCCCCGCCAGCGACGTGATCGGCCAGGGCGCGATGGACAGCGTCCACCCCGACGACCGTCAGGTCGCCGCCGAGCACATGGCCGAGATGTCGCGCCCCGACCGCGTCCGGTCCATGGTCCGCGACGTGCGTTTCCGCGACCGCGACGGCGACTCGCGCTGGATGGAGGTGCAGGGCGGCCCGCTCCTCGACGGCTCCGGCGCCCCGGTCGGGTTCGCCGGCACGCTGCACGACGTCACCGAACGGCGGCAGGAGACGCTCAACGCCCACGTCGCCCGCGACCGCGCCGAACAGGCCCGCGACCGGGCCGAACGCTCCAACCGCGCGAAGGGCGAGTTCCTGTCGCGGATGAGCCACGAGCTGCGCACGCCGCTCAACGCGATCCTCGGATTCGCCCAGCTGCTCGAATCGGCCGACCTGTCCCCGATCGACGCGGACAACCTCGGCCAGATCCTGCGCGCCGGACGACACCTGCTCGCCGTGCTCAACGACGCGCTCGACGTCGCCAGGATCGAGACCGGACGCCTCTCGCTCTCGGTGGAGGGCGTGCACGTCGAGCCGCTGGTCGAGGAGGCGCTCACGCTGATGCGACCGGCCGCCGAGGACGCCGGGGTCGCGCTCGAACGCCCCACGATGGCCACGACCGGCATGATCGCCCGCGCGGACCGGCAGCGCCTCCGCCAGGTGCTGCTCAACCTGCTGTCGAACGCGGTGAAGTACAACCGGCCCGGCGGACGCGTCACGGTCGACTTCCACCCGGCCGACGACCAGGGTGGCCGGGTGGCGGCCGGCGCCGCGACCTGGCTGCGGATCACGGTCACCGACACCGGGCTCGGCATCCCCGCCGACCGGCTGGACGACGTGTTCGTCCCGTTCGAGCGGCTCGGCGCCGAGCGGACCGGCGTCGAAGGCACTGGTCTGGGCTTGTCGCTGGTCAAGAGCCTGCTCGAGGCGATGGGCGCCCGGATCGGCGTGAGCAGCGTGGCCGGCTTCGGCAGCACCTTCCAGATCGATCTCCCGGCCTCCGCGGCCGGCCAGGACGACCCGGTGGAGCTGATCGTCGCCGGGATCGCGCCGGTGACGCCGACCGTGCACACGTCCACCGTGCTCTACGTCGAGGACAACCCCGCGAACGTGACGCTCGTGCAGCGGGTGCTCAGCAAGCGCGAGCAGCTCAACCTGGTGGTGGCTCCGGACGGCCCGTCCGGGCTGCGGCTGCTCGAGGAACTCCGGCCCGCGCTCGTCCTGCTCGACGTCCACCTGCCCGGCCTGTCGGGTGACGAGCTGCTCGCGGCCGTGCGCCATCACGCCGACCCGGTGCTGCGCCGGACACCGGTGGTGATCGTGACCGCGGACGTCTCCGGCGGGGCGGAGCAGCGCCTACGCGGGGGCGGAGCGGACGCGTTCCTGGCCAAGCCGATCGACGTGATGGCGTTGCTGGCCGAGGTCGACCGTCACGTCAGCTGAGGCGGCGCGGCCTTCTCCGGGGCGTCCCGGTGAGTGTCGTACCAGGTCAGCAGGCCCGGGACGTCGATGCCGTGGGGTGGTGCCGCCGCGTACGGCCGTAGCCGGGCCACGCCGCGGGCCAGCAGCGTCCCGGAGCCGGTCCGGTTGCCGCGCTGGGCGTGCGTGATGCCGACGCAGAACTGCGCGAGGCCCTGCCAGAGCTCGCGCTCGGACTCGGGTGCGGCCTTCCAGGCCGCCTCCAGCACCTCGTGAGCGGAGAAGGCGCGCCCACCGTCGAGAAGCCGCTGGGCCTCGGCGAGCGCCTGCGGAGGCGGCAACGGCTCCTCCGACACCGGGTCGACGCCCCGCGGGTCGCCGTAGGGGAGCGGACGGCCCGTCGCGTCGCGCGGGCGGGCCTGGCGTGGCCGTCCTCCGGAGTCCCGGTCCCGGTCGCCGCTCATGCGGTCACGATAATCGGCTGCGCGACCGGACCGGATCCGATCCACTGTGGTGCCGTGGAGATCATTGTCTCGACCCTCATCAGCGTGCCGACAGGAATCCTGACGTCGTTCCTGTTCTGGTGGTGGTTCACCCGCCGGCTGGCGCCGAGGATCGGGTGGTCGGACATCATCGTCGCGCCGCCGGAGACGGCGTGGACCGGCACCGACCACGACATGCCGCGGATCAAGATCGTGAACACCGGCCGCCGGCACGCGCTCGACCTGCAGGTATGGGCCCAGCTACGGTTACCGCACGAGGTCGACGAGGCGGGCTCGCCGGTGTCGCTGATCGAGCTGCCCACGTCGGTGACGTGGCTCCCGCGGCTGCAGCGGCAGAGCTACCGGTACGTCCGGATGTGCCTGGGGCGGGTACCGCCGGGGGAACTCGAGCGGTGCGGCGTCGACCCGTCGATCGACCTGCCGACGCTGCTGCGTGAGCACACCGACGCCGCGGTGCGCGTGTACCTGTTCGCCTACGACGGCTTCAGCGGCGCGCGCAAGATCTTCGTCTCGCCCGACTACTGCGCCGACACCCTGGTCACCGGCGCGTTCGAGCCGGGTATCGCGCTGAACGCCCACCCCGCACCGTCCTGACGCGCGGGCTCGCGCCGCGCGACCGGCGCGGCGCGAGATCGTGCCTCTCAGGCCTCGGTGGCGGGGGCGTCGGCCGGGACGGCGGAGCGGGGCGGGACACCGGCCACGCCGGCACCCGGAGAAGCGGTGTCGGAGCGTAACTTCTCGAAACCGGGCGCGACCCGCGTGGGGTCGAACTCGATCACGGTGTAGTCGGCCAGGCACTTCTCGGCGTAGGGGTCGAGGGAGAGGCGCCGGTTGAGCTCCTCGCGATCGACGTTGTCGGCGAAGATCACGCCGCCGTGGCGCGGCACCCGCCGGCCGGAGGCGACGAACACCCCGTCGGCGAACTGGCTGTCGAGCCAGGCGAGGTGGGCTTCCTCTTCGGAATCCACTTCGGAGATGTCAGCGACGTAAGTGAGGGTCACAACGAACATCCGCGAACACTATCGGGTACGCGCCAGCGACCCGGTCGATATCCGGAGAACCCCTCGTGAAGCGTGAACGTTCGGGTGGGTCATAGCCCACCAAAACGGTCCCGGGTCAGTTCGGCGAGCCCGGTCAGCAGCCGGTCGACGTGGCCGGGAGTGCTGCCGAGACCGACGCTGGCGCGCACCGCGGTGGGGCCGAGGTCGGCGCCGGCGCGGGCGGACGCGTCGGCCAGCAGACGCTCGGTGAGCGGGTGGGCGCAGAAGAGGCCGTCGCGGACCCCGATGCCGTGGCGGGTGGCGAGGTACGCGGACACGTCCGCGGCCGGCACGCCCGCCACCGCGAAACTCACGATGCCGACGCGGTCGTGCCCGTCGGTGAACTTCCGCAGCTCCTCGACGCCCGGCAGGTGCGCCAGCCCGTCGCGCAGCCGCTCCACCAGGGCATTCTCGTCGGCGGCGAGGGCGTCGCGGTCCGCGGCGGCGAGGGTTTCGCAGACCGCGGCGAGCGCTACCGCGCCGAGCAGGTTCGGGGTTCCGGCCTCGTGCCGGGCCGGCCCGGAGTTCCAGTCCACGGCGTAGCCGATCAGGTCGCCGTCGGTCACCGGGGCGACGTAGGCGGTGGCCCCGCCGCCGGCCAGGTAGGGGTCCGCGGCGTCGAGCCAGTCGGCCCGTCCGACCAGCACGCCGGCGCCGAAGGGGGCGTAGAGCTTGTGTCCGGAGAGCGCGAGGTAGTCGATGCCGGTGGCGGCGAGCGAGACCGGGCGGTGCGGCGCGAGCTGGGCGGCGTCGACGGCGATGCGGGCGCCGTGGCGGTGCGCGGTCTCGGTGAGCGCGGCGAGCGGCCACACCTCGCCGGTGACGTTGGAGGCCCCGGTGACGGTGACCAGCACGGTTCCCCGGAGCCGCCCCGGAGTGCCCGCGCGGCCGGGGGTGGCCGCGCGCGGCGGGGCGGGGAGGTCGGCCAGGGCGGCTTCGAGGCCGGCGATCGCCTCGGCGGCGGTGCGGGGGACCGGCAGCGACACGGTGTCGGTCCAGGGGAGCAGGTTCGCGTGGTGCTCACCGGCCCAGCCGACGACCGTGGTCCCGGCCGGGAGCGCCCGGGCCAGCAGGTTCAGCGCGTCGGTGGTGTTCCGGGTGAACACGACGTGGTCGGCCGGGCGCGCGCCGACGAAGTCGCCGATCGTCTGGCGCGCCCGCTCGTAGGCCAGCGTGCAGCGCTGCGAGGCCGCGCCTGCGCCCCGGTGCACGCTCGCGTACCAGGGCAGGATCGCGTTCACGGCCTCCGCGGCGGCGGCGAGGCAGGGCGCGGTCGCGGCGTAGTCGAGGTTGACGTGGTCGGTGAGCGTGCCGTCGGCCAGCGTGACCGGCAGGTCGTCTCCGAGCACGGTCACTCCGGCGCTCCGGCGGTCTCCGGGGCTCGTCGCGGCGGGCAGGGCGGGGTGGGCATGGGTCAGCACGAGGCGTCACTCCTGGCACAGAGGACCCCGTCACGAGGTCCGCGCTTGCCCGCCGTGAGGACCACGGTCGGGCCAGGTCTTCACCCGGGGCACCCCACCGCGAACCGTGGAGGGTTGCCGGCCAGCGAGCCGGGGCTTGGCGCTGGCACTCATGACCTACGCCGGGACTGTACCCGATACGTCCCGCTCGAGCAGGAAGTAGTAGTGGTGCCCCTGGTGGAAGATCAGCGGCGACTTGCCGTTCATGATCCCCATCAGCGTGTCGTCGTCGACCCACTTGAAGTGGTCGAACACCGGCTGGGCGTCGTACACCATCGTCGCCGTGACCTCGCCGCGGAACTCGACCGCCCACAGCGAGGCCTCGCCGCCGCGTCCGAGCGCGAGGTCGGAGTAGCGCGCGCCGTTCTCGTCGGTGCAGATCAGCGGTTTGGCGTCGGAGGCGCTGACGAACGTCTTGCCGTACCACCGCGCGTCGACCAGACCCTGGTGCAGCGGGTGCCCGGTGGCGAAGTCGGCCCCCTTCCAGGCTCCGAGGACGTCGTCGACCCGTGCGGTCGGTAACGCGGCCCAGATCTCGTCGAGTTCCTCGGGGCGGACGCCCTCGGCCCGGTCGCGGAGTTCGGCGAACCGGCGGCGGGCTTCGGTGAGCTCCATGGGCGGAATGTTAACCACCATTCACGTTGACGGCTAGCGTACGTACGGTGTACGTAAGACGTACGTCGTACGTCTGGAGGTTCCATGGAGACTCGCGAGCGCCCGAACCGTCTGCACGCCGAGCTGCTCACCGCCGGCTCCTGGTCGACGCGGCACGGCGTCGCCCGGCTGGCGATGAACCGGGCCCGCAAGCAGGGTGACCTGCAGGCGCGGCTGTTCTCCGACCGCTCCACCCGGGAGGACCCGTTCCCGCTCTACACCGAGATCCGCGACCGCGCGCCGATCGTGCGGGGGTCGTTCCTGGCGGCGACCGCCCATCACCACATCGCCGGAGCGGTGCTGCGCAGCGACGCGTTCGGCGTCGTCTCCGACCCGGACGCCCTGCCGCCCGCGGCCCGCTGGATGATGACCCGCCCGCAGCGGACGATCGGCCCGGTGACGCCGCCGTCGATGCTCGCCGTCGACCCGCCGGTGCACACCCGCTACCGGCGGCTGGTCTCCCGTGTGTTCACCGCGCGCGCGATGGCGTCGATGCGCGAGCGGGTCGGTGAGCTCGCCGACGAGCTGCTCGACCGGGCGGGCCCGGAACCCGACCTGGTCCGCGACTACGCGAGCCTGCTGCCGGTGACGATCATCGCGGAGATCCTCGGTGTCCCGGCGGCCATGCGGGCGCAGTTCGTCGCCTGGGGCAGCGCGGCCGCGCCCGTGCTCGACATCGGACTGTCCTACCGCGAGTACCGCCGGGTGGACCACGCGATCCGGCAGCTCAACGACTGGATGTCCGGCCACTTCGCCCGGCTGCGCCACGACCCCGGCGACGACCTGATCAGCCGCCTCATCCACGACGACAACGATCTCGACGAGAACGAGCTGCTGGCCATCGCGGGCCTGCTGCTCGCCGCCGGGTTCGAGACGACCGTGAACCTGATCGGCAACGGCGCGGCGCTGCTGATGTCCCACCGCGACCAGCTGGACGGCCTGGACTGGGGCAACGCGGTCGAGGAGATCCTGCGGTACGAGTCGCCGGTGCAGAACACGGCCCGGCGGGCGCTGCGTGACACCGAGGTCGCGGGAGTACCGGTGCGCAAGGGCACGTTCCTGTCGATCCTCATCGGCGGAGCCAACCGGGACCCCGCGGTCTTCGACGACCCGGAGCGCTTCGACGTCCACCGCGCGAACGCCAAGGAGCACCTCGCGTTCTCCAGCGGCGTCCACTACTGCCTGGGTGCGTCGCTGGCCCGCATCGAGGGCGAGGAGGCGTTGCGCCGGCTCTTCGAGCGCTACCCGGATGTGACGCTCGCCGGCCCGGTCCGTCGTCGCCCCACCCGTACCCTGCGGGGCTACGACGAACTGCCGGTCCGGTTGACGTGAACGCCGCGCGGAGGGCCCCGGAGCCCGTGGTGCGGCTGGTGCTCACCCGCGAGCGGATCGTGCACGCGGCCGTCCAGCTGATCGAGCGGCACGGGGTCGACGCACTGTCGATGCGCGCGGTGGCGGCCGAGCTCGGCGTCGCGGTGATGTCGCTGTACAACCACGTGCCGAACAAGGCCACCCTGCTGGAAGGGGTGGCCGAGTACGTGGTCGCCGGGCTCGACACCGTGCCCGCGGGAACCGGCGACTGGCAGGGCGAGGCCCGGGCGCTGGTGCGCGCGTTCCGGACCGCGGCTCACGAGTACCCCCAGGCGATGCGCGTGGTGCTGACCCACTCGATCGACAGCACCGCGGCGTCGCGGCTGGCCGAGCGGGCGCTCGCGCTGGCGGCGGAGGCGGGGTTCCAGGGCGCCACCGCGGTCCGGATCGTGCACGCGCTGATGGCGTACGCGGTCGGGTCGCAGTTGCAGGCGCTCTGGCTCGCCCAGCTGCTCGATCGGGTGGAGGAGGGCACGGCCCCGTCGCTCACCCGGGTCGATCCGGCGCAGTTCCCGCACGTGGTCGCGTCCGCACCGGCGTTGCTCGCGCACGATCCCGAGGCCGATTTCGAGTTCGGCCTGGACCTGCTGATCGCGGCGATCCACGCGTTGCCGCGAAGTGGTTGAACCAGTGGACCAGCTCTCGTAGCCTGGTCGCATGACCGAATACGTGCTCGTGTTCGCCATCCCGGTCTTCGTGCTGTTCGTGGCGTTGGAGATCGCCTCCTACCGCTTGCTGAGCGACGAGAGCGAGCTCGGCTACACGGCGTGGGACACGGTGACGAGCCTGTCGATGGGGCTCGGGTTCCTCGTCGTGGAGGCGTTCTGGAAGATCGTGACGCTCGCGGCGCTGGCCGGGGTGTACGCGCTCACCCCGTTACGGCTGGACCCGACGTCGATCGGGACGTGGGTGCTGTTGTTCTTCGCCGACGACCTGGCCTACTACTGGTATCACCGCTCGCACCACGAGGTGCGGATCCTCTGGGCCTCCCACGTGGTGCACCACTCGAGCCGGCGCTACAACCTCTCCACCGCGCTCCGCCAGCCCTGGACGCCGTTCACCGCGCTGCCGTTCTGGCTACCGCTCGCGGCGATCGGCATTCCACCGTGGATGATCTTCTTCCAGCTGTCGGTGAATTTGATATATCAATTTTTCCTCCACACCGAGCGCATCGATCGGATGCCGCGCTGGTACGAGGCGGTGTTCAACACCCCGTCGCATCACCGTGTCCACCACGGCACGCAGCAGGTGTATCTCGACCGCAACTACGGCGGCATCCTGATCGTCTGGGACCGGTTGTTCCGCACGTTCGAGCCCGAGGGCGAGCGCGTGATCTACGGCCTGACCACGAACATCGGCACGTACAACCCGATCCGGGTGGCGTTCGGGGAGTACGGGAAGATCGCCCGCGCCGTGCGGAGCGCGTCCTGCTGGCGTCACCGCGTCGGTCACCTGCTGCGCGGGCCGGGATGGGCGCCGCCCGTAAAGTCGGTGACGTGACCTTCAGCCCGATCGCGCGCGGTGGCGTCTCCGATGCGGTGTACCGGCAGTTGCGTGACGCGATCCTGACCGGGTCGCTGGCGGCCGGATCGGCGCTGCCCGGCGAGCGGGCGCTGGCCGAGGAGTTCGGGGTGGCGCGGCACGGGCTGCGGGAGGCGATCCGGCGGCTGCAGCAGGCGCGCCTGGTCGAGGTGAGCCACGGCGGTGCCACCCGGGTGCTGGACTGGCGGGTCTCGGCCGGGCTCGAGCTGCTCGGCGACCTGGCCGCGTCGCTGGATTCGCCCGGCGGGGAGATCCTGCGCTCGGCGCTGGAGATGCGGCTCGCGATCGGCGTGGACGCCGCCCGGCTGGCGGCCGCGCGGGCCTCGGCCGGGGCGGCCGCCGAGATCGAAGGATTCGTCACCGGGTCGACCGGGGTGACCGATCCGGACGTGCTGGCCGAGCGCTACGAGCAGTTCTGGCGGCTGATCATCGTCGCCGGGGACAACCTCGCGTATCAGCTGTCGTACAACAGCCTGGTGCTGGCGATGAACCAGAACGCCGACGTCACCCGGGAGCTGTCCGCGCCCGAGGCCGCCGATCTGGCGACCCAGCGTGTGCTCGCGGCGGCGATCGCGTCCGGCGACGTCGACGGAGCCGCCTCCGCGGCCCGCCGGCTGACATCGGTGATGCTCGCGCGCCTCCGGTGACCGCGGTTCGGGTCGGTGGGCGGCTTTCAGCGGCCGCGGTCGGGGTCGGTGGGTGGCTTTCAGCGGCCGCGGTCGGGGTCGGTGGGTGGCTTTCAGCGGCTGCGCTTCGGGTCGGCCAGCGGGACCAGGGTGCGCTCGCCGAGGCGTGTCATCGCGTGCAGCGGCACGGTCGCGGCCCGGATCACGCGGGCCAGCCCCGGACGCCCCTGGGCCCGGAGCAGCGCCGGACCGATCGTGCTCATCACCTGGGTGAGCGCGGGCAGCGGACGACCGAACAGCGTCAGCTCGACGATGCGGCCCGCGTCGTCGAAGCGCAGTAGCTGCGCCTCCTCGAACTGTTCCTGGCCGGCCCGGCCGGTGAGGAACAGCGCGCGGGTGCGCTCGTCGCCGACCTCGGTGTGGTAGCGGAGGTCGTCGAAGACCTGCACGGCGGCGACGAGCATCTGACGCACCTGCTCGCGCCCTTCGAACCGGAACGCGGCGGTGAGCGGGGAGATCGCGACGGCGTTCTCGGCCAGGCAGGCGGCGGCTCCCTCGGCGTCACCGCGCTCGCCGGCTGTGCGCCAGGCCGCGGTCGTGGTTTCGATGGTGGTCGGCATCGCTACCTCCTCGACGGGGTTGCCCTCGACGGTAGCGCGAATGTCTACGCTGTGTCGACGGTCAGATTTCTGTCGGGGGGCCGGGCTAGCTTCCCGGCTGTGACGCCACTGCTGGCCGACACCCGTCCACTCCGGACCTCACCGGAGTTCCGGAGACTCTGGGCCGGCCACCTGATCTCGGCCGTCGGCACCGGCATGACCGGGGTCGCGCTGGCGATCGAGGTCTTCCGGCTCACCGGCTCGTCGTTCGCGGTCGGTGCGATCGGGCTGGTCACGATGGCGCCCACGCTCGCCCTGGGGCTGCTCGGCGGTTCGATCGCCGACGCGGTCGACCGGCGTCGGCTCGTGCTGGTCACCAGCCTCGGCCTGACGCTCGTCGCCGCGCTGCTCGCCGTGCAGGCGCTGCTCGACCTGCGTCAGCTCGTGCTGCTCTACGTCCTGGCCGCGGCCCAGTCCGGGCTCTCCGCGGTCGACGCGCCGGCCCGGCGCACGTTCGCGCCGCGCCTCCTGCCGCCGGGGCTCCTTCCTGCGGCGGCGGCGCTCACCCACCTCGGCTGGCAGGTCAGCGCTCTGGCCGGGCCGCTGCTCGCGGGCGGGCTGATCGCGACGGCCGGGGTCGCCGCCGTCTACCTGGCCGACGCGGTGAGCTATGCGGTTTCCGCGTGGGCGGTCGCCGGAATTCGGGCGATCCCGCCCGACGGTGGGGGCACCGCCGTCGGGCTCCGCTCGGTCGTCGACGGGTTGCGGTACGCCCGGCGCAACCCGCTGGTCGCGGGCAGCCTGCTGGCCGATCTGAACGCGATGGCGCTGGCCATGCCGGCGGCGCTCTTCCCGGCGCTGGCGGTCACCCGGTTCGGCGGCGGGGAGGCCGCCGCGAGCCTGCTCTACGCGGCCATCGGGCTCGGCGGGCTGGCGGCGGGCGTGTTCTCCGGCCCGCTGAGCGGGGTCCGGCGCCAGGGGGCGGCGATGCTGGTGGCGGTCGGGGTGTGGGGAGCGGCGATCGTCGGGCTCGGGTTGAGCCCGGCGCTCTGGCTCGCGCTGGTGTGCCTGGTGGTCGCGGGCGCGGCCGACGTCGTCACGGTGGTGTTCCGCGGCACGATCCTGCAGCTGACGACACCCGACGAGCTGCGCGGGCGGATCAGCGGCGTCGACTTCGTGGTGGGGGCGGGCGGGCCGCAGCTGGGCAACGCCCGCGCGGGGGTGGTGGCGGCCGCGGTCGGCCCGGCCGCGAGCGCCGCGCTGGGCGGCGTCGCGTGTGTCCTCGGCGCGGTCGCGATCGCCGCGTCGCTCCCGGCCGTGCGCCGCTACCGCACCGGCGGCGATCGGGAGTAGCGGGGTGGCGCGGGTTACCGGGGGAACGCGGAATCACCGCGAGTAGCGTGCCGTTGGGATTAGCGGAGCCGTCGCTCCGTTAGCCGGAACCGTCGAACAGGAGTACGCCGTGGCCGATCTCGATTCGCCACCCCAGAGTGTCGCCGACGCCGGGCCGGCACCCACCCCCGAGCGCGGCCGGCGCCCCTCGGCGTTCCTCGGCATCGTCGTCGTCATCTCGCTGCTGCTGTTCGGCGTGCCCTGGTGGACGCTGCTCGGCCCGTCCAACGACTGGCCGCTCGCCGTCGTCCTGGTCGGTTCGCTGGTGGTGCTGGCCGGGTTCGTGGGCCTGCCGGTCTCGATGATGCGTGGCCACGGCCGCCACGACGATCGGGCCGCCCGCATCGGCGACACGTTGCTCGGCGTCGTCTGGGTGCTGTTCGTCTGGTCGGTGATCGGCGACGTGCTGCGGCTCGCGCTGTGGCTGGGCGGGGTCGGGCACGCCTCCCGGATCACCACCGTGTTCACGCTCGTCGTGAGCGTCGCGCTGCTGGCCTGGGGCCACTACGAGGCGATGCGTGTCTCCCGCGTCCGCGAACTCGACGTGACGCTGCCGCGCCTCGGCGCCGGCCTGGACGGCACCCGGGTCGTGCTGATCGCCGACACCCACTACGGCCCGATCGACCGGGCCGAGTGGTCACGCAGGACCGCCGAGCTGATCAACACGCTCGACGCGGACGTCGTCGCGCACGCCGGTGACATCGCCGACGGCACGCCCGACCAGCGGCGGGAGCAGGCCGCACCGCTGGGCACGCTGAACGCACGGCTGGCCAAGGTCTACGTCACCGGCAACCACGAGTACTTCAACGAGGCCCAGGGCTGGCTCGACCGGATGACCGACCTGGGCTGGAACTCGCTGCACAACCGGCACGTGGTGGTGGAGCGCGGCGGCGACCGGCTCGTGGTCGCCGGCGTCGACGACGTCACCGCGAAGTCGTCCGGGCTGCCCGGCCACCGCACCGACCTGGCGGCGGCGCTGGACGGGGCCGACCCCGAGTTGCCGGTGCTGCTGCTGGCCCACCAGCCGAAGTTCGTCCGGCACGCCGCCGAGGCCGGCATCGACCTGCAGGTCTCGGGGCACACGCACGGCGGCCAGATGTGGCCGTTCAACTTCCTGGTCCGGCTCGACCAGCCGGTCGTGCGTGGCCTGTCGCGCCACGGCGAGCGCACGCAGCTCTACACCAGCGGGGGCACCGGCTTCTGGGGCCCGCCGTTCCGGATCTTCGCGCCGAGCGAGATCACGGTGCTGACGCTGCGCTCCGCTCGCTGACGTTGTCTAGAAGCAGGTGCACGGTGAGTTCGAGGCGGGCCGCGACGTCGCTGACCGAGGCCCGCCGGGTGACCCAGGCGACCAGGTTGGAGAGCCACACGTCGCCGATCACCCGGGCGATCGCCAGGTCTTCGGCGTTCGGCTCCTCGTGGATGGCCTGCCCGAACATCCGCTCCATCAGCCGGGCCACCGTGTCGACCTCGGCCGACACGCTGGCGTCGGCGAACATGAACGCCCGCGTCATCGCCTCGGTGAGCTGCGGGTAGCGCTGCAGCTTCCGGGTCACCCGCCCGAGCACGAACAGCACCCGCTCGCTCGGCGTCTCGCCGGGGATGTCGACCCGGTCGAGCCGCTCCTGGGCGCTCTCAAACTCCCGGGCGAGGCCGGTGACCAGCAGGTGGTTCTTCGAGGGGAAGTACCGGTAGAGCGTGCCCAGCGCGACGTCGGCGTTCTCCGCGACCGAGCGCATCTGCACGGCTTCGTAGCCGCCCTTGGTCGCCAGCGCGATCGTGGCGTCGAGCATCCGCTTGCGCCGGTCGCGCTGCGCGGCCGAGCCGAGGTCGTCCTCGGTGAGCGCGTTGAGCGTGTTGAGGACGCTCGAACCGCCACCGCGCGCACGAGATGGTCCGGCCATCGGGTCTACCCCCTGGGTCTGACGGATACCTGCACAGAGTACCTCGGCCGAGGAGTCACACGTTCTAGTGCCGCCCGCCCGTCACGTTCCCGTAACGCACGATCGTCCCCTCGTGACAGTGGAGAAACCGTTCTCTTCGTCGCGGAACGCCGCGACGCACGGATAGAACCTGTTCTAGTATCCGGTGGTGGACTTCACTGCGGAACCACCGCTGCGTGACGCCGCGGAGCTGGCCGCGCTGGTGGTCGAGCGCTCCGCCGGCGAGGGCCTGTGGGACGCGCTCGTCGACGCCGGGCTCGTGGAACTCTCCTTACCCTCCGGCGTCGGCGGGGACGACCTCGGGCCGGCCGGAGCCGCGGTCGTGCTCACCGAGCTCGGGCGCCGGGCGGCCACCACCCCGTTCTTCGCCACGCTCGGCGTCGGCGCGCTGGCGCTGGCGCGGTGCGGCGCCGCGGAGGATTTGCTCCGGCGCGTCGTCGACGACGGCGCCGTGATCACCGTCGCGCTGCACGAGCCCTCGACGCCGTTCCCGGCCGAGCCCCGGACGGTGGCCGACGGTCTCGTGGTCTCCGGGGTCAAGCTCGGCGTTCCCGACGCCGGCGCGGCCGAGTACGTGCTGGTGCCGGTGGCCGGCCCTGCGCTCCTGCTCGTCGATCTCGCCTCGCCGGGGATCGACGTCTCCCGGGTACCGGGCGCCGGGCCGAACGCGCCCTACCGGGTCTCGTTCGATGCGGTGCCCGCGCAGGCGCTGGTGGGCGGGCCCGACGCGGTGCGCGACCTGTACCGGCTCGCGCTCGCCGCCGCGGTCAGCTACGGCGACGGCCTGCTTTCCGGCGCGCTGGAGCTGACCGTTGCGCACGTGGCCGCCCGGCACCAGTTCGGGCGTCCGCTGGCGACGTTCCAGGCGGTCGCCCAGCAGATCGCCGACGTCTACCTGGCCTCACGCACGCTCCACCTGCTGGCGCAGTCCACGGTCTGGCGGTTGTCGAACGACCTCGACCCGGGCACCGACGCCGAGGTGGCCGCGTACTGGGTGGCGACCGAGCTCCCGGCGGCGATCGGCACCTGTCATCACCTGCACGGCGGTCTCGGCCTCGACCGGGACTACCCGCTGCACCGGTTCTCGGCCGCGGCGAGCGACCTCGCGCGGCTGGTCGGCGGTTCGTCGGACGCTCTCGACCGGCTCGGCGCGCGGTACCTGGGGGAGAAGTGCTGATCGACCTGACGGCCGAACAACGGGCCCTGCGCGAGGAGATGCGCGCGTACTTCGCCGGCGTGCTCTCGCCGGCCGAGCGGGAGGCGATGCTCGTCGACCGGCACGGCCCCGAGTACCGCGACCTGATCCGCCGGCTGGGCCGTGACGGGTGGCTCGGGCTCGGCTGGCCGACCGAGTACGGCGGGCGCGGCCTCGGCCCGGTCGAACAGCAGCTGTTCGTCAACGAGGCCACCCGCGCCGACGTCCCGCTGCCGTCGGTGACGCTGGAGACCGTCGGCCCGACGTTGCAGCGCTACGGCACCGAGGAGCAGAAGGCGCGCTTCCTGCCCGGCATCCTGCGCGGCGACGTCCACTTCGCGATCGGCTACACCGAGCCCGAGGCCGGCACCGACCTGGCCTCGCTGCGCACCCGGGCCGTCCGCGACGGCGCGGACTACGTCGTCGACGGTCAGAAGATCTTCACCACCGGCGGACACGACGCCGACTACGTCTGGCTGGCCTGCCGCACCGACCCCGACGCACCCAAGCACCGCGGCATCTCGATCCTGATCGTCGACACCCGCGACCCCGGCTACTCCTGGACGCCGATCATCACGTCCGACGGCGCGCACCACGTCAACGCCACCTACTACCGCGAGGTGCGGGTGCCGGTCGCGATGCGCGTCGGCGAGGAGAACCGGGGCTGGCGGCTGATCACCACCCAGCTCAACCACGAACGGGTGATGCTCGGCCCGGCCGGGCGGCTCGGCGGCCTGCTCGACCGGGTGCGGTCCTGGGCGTCCACCCGGACCGATCCGGACGGCACACCGCTGCTCGACCGCCCCGACGTCCGGCGCTCCCTCGGCCGGGTGCACGCGTTCCAGCGCGCGAACGAGCTGCTCAACTGGCAGGTGGCGGCGGCGGCGGGCGGCACGGGGGAGGTCGCGGACGCGTCCGCGTCGAAGGTCTTCGCCGCCCAGGCCGCCCAGTGGGCCTGGCCGCTGCTGGAGGACGTCGTGTCCCGGCACGGCGACCCGGCCGACCCCGGGACCGCCGCGTTGCTCCGCTGGCTCGACGTCCACCGCAAACGCAACACCGTGCTGACGTTCGGCGGCGGGGTCGACGAGATCCAGCGCGAACTCATCGCCACCGCCGGCCTCGGTCTGGAGAGGGTTCCCCGATGACCGCCGACATCCTCGGAGCCGCCGAGAAGATCCGGGCCCGGGGCGAGAGCGCGCCGTTCGTCGCCCGCGACCCGGTGAACGAGCCGGTGACGCATGCCTGGCTCGACGCGCTCGGTGACGAGAACCCGATCTACGTCGACGAGGACGCGGCGCGCGCGGCCGGCCATCCCGGCGTCGTCGTGCCGCCGGCGATGATCCAGGTCTGGACGATGCCGGGCCTGGGCCGGGTACGCGACGCCGACGACCCGCTCTGGCTGATGCTCGGCGTGCTCACCGAGGCCGGCTACCCCTCGATCGTCGCCACCGACTGCGACCAGACCTATCACCGTTATTTGCGCCCCGGCGAGGAGCTGACCGTGCGGTCCCGGCTGGGTGAGGTCACCGGGCCGAAGCAGACCGCGCTCGGCGAAGGCTGGTTCGTGACGACGCACAACACCTGGTACTCCGGGGACGAGCCGGTAGCCGAGATGGCGTGGCGGGTGCTGAAGTTCCGGCCGGCGCCGAAGCCGTCCGGCGGCGTGCTGCGCCCGGTCGTCAGCCGGGACACCGGGTTCTTCTGGGACGGCACCGGGCGGGGCGAGCTACGCATCCAGAAATGCGAGAAGTGCGGGGCCCTCCGCCACCCGCCGGGGCCGTTCTGCCGTTCCTGCGGCTCGGAGTTCACCGGGTACGTCGTCGCCTCCGGGCGCGGCACGGTGTTCAGCTACGTCGTGCACCACCACCCACCGGTCCCGGGGCGCGCGACGCCGTACGTCGTCGCGCTGGTGGAACTGGAGGAAGGTGTCCGGATCCTCGGCGAGGTGCTCGACGGCCGGCCGGAGATCGGCACCCCGGTGGAACTGACCTGGCAGAAGATCGACGCCGAGCTGACGCTGCCCGCGTGGAGGGTTCGATGACGCAGTTGCCGGAACTCGTCCTCGAGGTGACGCCGACGTTCATCGTCAGCACCGCGATCGCCACCCGCGACTTCCAGGAGGTGCATCACGACCGTGATCTCGCGGTCGCGCGCGGCTCCCAGGACATCTTCCTCAACATCCTGACGACGACCGGCCTGGTGCAGCGGTACGTCACCGACTGGGCGGGGCCGTCGGCGCGGGTGGGCGGGGTCAAGATCCGGCTCGGTGTGCCGTGCTACGCGTACGACCGGCTGACGTTCTCGGGCTCGGTGACGTCGTCCGAGGGCTCGGAGCTCACGGTCGCGGTGGTCGGCCGGGTGAGTCGTGGTGACCATGTCCGCGGGACCGTGAGGGTGACGCTGTGAGTCTGTCCGGCCGGGCCGCGCTGGTGGGAATCGGCGCCACCGACTTCTCCAAGGACTCCGGGCGCAGCGAGCTCAAACTCGCCGCGCAGGCCGTCCGGGCCGCCCTCGACGACGCCGGGCTCACCCCCGCCGACGTCGACGGGTTGGTGAGCTTCACCCAGGACAACAACACCGAGATCGCGGTCGCCCGCGAGGTGGGCATCCCCGAGCTGACGTTCTTCAGCCGGGTCCACTACGGGGGCGGTGCCGCCTGCGCCACCGTGCAGCAGGCCGCGATGGCGGTGGCGACCGGCGTCGCGTCGGTGGTGGTCTGTTACCGGGCGTTCAACGAGCGCTCCGGTCACCGGTTCGGCCAGGTGCAGGCCGGGTTGGCCGGAGCGCCGACCACCGGCGGGGTGGACGCGGGGTGGGCGTACACGTTCGGGCTCGGCACGCCGGCGAGCTGGGTGGCGATGTTCGCGCAGCGTTACCTGCACACCTACGGCGCCTCGTCCGAGGACCTGGGCCGGGTGGCGGTGACGATGCGCGCCCACGCGGCGACCAACCCGGCCGCCTGGTTCTACCAGCGCCCGATCACGCTGGAGGAACACCAGGCGTCGCGGTGGATCTGCGAGCCGCTGCGGCTCTTCGACTGCTGCCAGGAGAGCGACGGCGGCGTGGCCCTCGTCGTGACGTCGGCCGAACGGGCCCGCGACCTCCGGCGGGCGCCGGTGCTGATCGCGGGCGCGGCCCAGGGCAGCGGCGACGACGAGTACCTGATGACCAGCTACTACCGCGACGACCTGACGCGGTTGCCGGAGCTGGGGACGGTGGCGCGGCAGCTGTGGGGCCAGGCCGGGCTCGGTCCGTCCGACGTGGACGTCGCCGTGCTCTACGACCATTTCACGCCGTTCGTGCTGGTGCAGCTGGAGGAACTCGGCTTCTGCGGACGCGGGGAGGCCGCGGGCTTCGTCGCCGGCGGTGCCCTGGGGCTCGACGGTGCGCTGCCGACGAACCCGCACGGCGGGCAGCTCGGCGAGGCGTACATCCACGGGATGAACGGCATCGCCGAGGGGGTCCGCCAGCTCCGGGGAAGCGCGGTGAACCAGGTCCCGGGCGCGTCGACGGTGCTGGTGACGGCTGGCACCGGTGTCCCGACCAGCGGGCTGGTGCTCACCGCGGGGTAGCCCGGGCGACGGCTCCCCGGAACGGGCGGCACCGGCACGCCCGCGAGGGGTTTGTTCGCGGCGGGAATGCCGGTGCGATGTCGGGGACCTACCGGACGCCCGCGCCACCGGCCGGGAGCGAGACCACGCGGCGCCGGAAGCACCGGCCCCGACCGCGAACGTACGGATGCTCGGTACGCAGCGGCGATCGTGTGGCCGGCGGCCCGGCCGGCGGCGACGGTACCGGTGCTGCCGAGCCCGTTGTCGTCGCGCCGGGCGGGAGGGGCGATCGGCGTGTTGATGCCGCGGGGCGCTGTTTCCACGCACCGCATCCGGGATGGAGGGTTTCCCCGATTGCGTGGTCGCCGAATCGGAGCGATCGTGGACGGATGCCTTCGTTCGCGCGTGATCCCGGGACGGCGGCGTACTACGAGCAGCGCGCCGCGGAGTACGACGAGTGGTACGAGAGCCTCGGGCGGTTCGCGTCGCGGCCCCGGCCCGGCTGGGACGCCGAGGTCGACGACCTGTGCCGGTTCGTCCACGCCCTGGAGCCGGCGCGCACGCTCGACGTCGCGTGCGGCAGCGGGTTCCTCACGCGGCACCTGCGTGGACTCGTGGTCGCGCTGGACCAGAGCCCGGCGATGGTGACGCTGACCCAGCGGCGGCTGCGTACCGGGATCGCGATGCGCGGTGACGCGCTCGACCTGCCGTTCGCCGACGACAGCTTCGAGCGCGTGTTCACCGGCCACTTCTAGGGGCACCTGCCGCCGGCCGAGCGGGCGGTGTTCCTGGGCGAGGCTCGCCGGGTGGCGCACGAGCTCGTCGTCGTGGACACCGCCCTTCGCCCGGGCGCCACCGCCGAACAGCTGCAGGAACGAATCCTCAACGACGGCTCGCGCCATCACGTGTTCAAGCGTTTCCTCCGGGCCGAACAGCTGGCCGACGAGATCGGCGGTCAGCCGGTGCTGGCCGGGGACTGGTTCGTGGCGGCCGCCGCCTCGCGCTGAAGCTCGAGCGCGATGTCGATCAGCTGATCCTCCTGGCCACCGACGAGTTTGCGCGCACCCGCCCGCACCAGGATCTCGGCGCCCGACACCTGGTACCGCTCGGCCTGCCGGAACGCGTGCTTGAGGAAGCTCGAGTACACCCCGGCGTAGCCCATGATCAGCGCCATCCGGTCGAGACGGCACTCCTCGGGCATCGTCGGCAGCACCACGTCCTCGGCGGCGTCGACGATCTTGAAGAAGTCGATGCCGGTCTCGATGCCCAGCTTGTCGCACACCCCGACGAACGCCTCGACCGGAGTGTTGCCGGCCCCGGCCCCGAAGCGCCGGGTGGAACCGTCGATCTGCCGCGCGCCGGCGCGGACGGCCAGCACCGAGTTGGCCACGCCCAGCCCGAGGTTCTCGTGCCCGTGGAAGCCGACCGTCGCGTCGTCGCCCAGCTCGGCGACGAGCGCGGAGACCCGGTCGCCGACCTGGTCCATCACCAGCGCTCCGGCGCTGTCGACGACGTAGACGCACTGGCAGCCGGCGTCGGCCATGATCCGCGCCTGTTTCGCCAGGTCCTCCGGCGGGATCGAGTGCGCCATCATCAGGAACCCCACGGTCTCCAGACCGAGATCGCGGGCGAGGCCGAAGTGCTGGATCGAGACGTCGGCCTCGGTGCAGTGCGTGGCGACCCGGCAGATCGATGCGCCGTTGTCGGCCGAGGCGCGGATGTCGTCCTTCACGCCGACGCCGGGCAGCATCAGGAACGCGATCTTGGCTTGCGTGGCCGTGGCCACCGCGGTGCGGATGAGCTCCTGCTCCGGCGTGTGGCTGAACCCGTAGTTGTACGAGGAGCCGCCGAGCCCGTCGCCGTGGGTCACCTCGAGCACCGGCACCCCGGCCGCGTCCAGGGCGCCGACGACCGCGCGCACCTCGTCGACGGTGAACTGGTGGCGCTTCGCGTGGGAGCCGTCACGCAGGGAGGTGTCCGTGATGCGGATCATGCCGTCACCTTCCGGGAGGCCAGCTCGGCGCCCACCCGGGCGGCCGCCGCGGTCATGATGTCGAGGTTGCCCGCGTACGGCGGCAGGTAGTCGCCCGCGCCCTCGACCTCGATGAAGATGCTCACCCGGTCGTCGTCGAACTGCACCTCGTTGAGGAGCCGGTAACCGGGGACGTAAGTGGCCACGTCCGCGACCATCCGCTCCACCGACGTGGTGATCGCGGCCCGGTCGGCGTCCGGGGAGACCTGGCAGAAGATCGTGTCGCGCATGATCATCGGCGGGTCGGCCGGGTTGAGCACGATGATCGCCTTGCCTCTGTCGGCGCCGCCGATCGTCTCGAGCCCGCGGCTGGTGACCCGGGTGAACTCGTCGATGTTGGCCCGGGTGCCCGGCCCGGCCGATTTCGACGCCACGGTGGCCACGATCTCGGCGTACCGCACCGGGGTGGCCCGCGACACGGCGGCGACCATCGGGATCGTCGCCTGCCCGCCGCAGGTGATGAGGTTGACATTGGTGGCGCCCAGCTCGTCGCCCAGATTGACCGACGGGATCACGGCGGGACCGACCGCGGCCGGCGTGAGGTCGACCGCGACGATCCCGGCCTCCGCGTACCGCGGCGCGTTGGCCCGGTGCACCGACGCCGAGGTGGCCTCGAACACCAGCTCCGGACGCTCGTCGCGCGCCAGCAGCCAGTCGACGCCCTCGGCGCTCACCTCCAGGCCCGCATTCGCCGCCCGCCGCAGGCCCTCGCTACCGGGGTCGATGCCGATCATCCACTGCGGCTCGACGGTGTCGGAGCGCAGCAGTTTGTACATCAGGTCGGTGCCGATGTTGCCGGAGCCGACGATCGCTGCCCGTGCCTTCCTCATGCGTCACCTCGCTCGGGTCGGGGTTGTCACTTGAACGTGAGGTGGACGGCGCCGAGCGCCCCGAACTCGGCCCGGAACACGTCGCCGGGGCGGGCGTCGACCGCGCGGGTGCAGGAGCCGGGGAGCACCACGTGCCCGGCACGCAGCCGGACCCCGAACCGTGCGACCGTGCGGGCGAGCCAGGCGACCGCCACCAGCGGGTTGCCGAGCACGGCGGCCGACGTGCCCGCGCCGACCTGCTCGTCGTTGCGGTGCAGGAGCACCGGGAGCGCGGTGAGGTCGACCGTGCGCGGATCGATCCGGGCCCGGCCGAGCACGAAGCCGGCCGAGGACGCGTTGTCGGCGATCGTGTCGGCGAGGGCGATCTTCCACTCGACGATGCGGCTGTCGATGAGTTCGAGCGCGGGCGCGATGGCCTCGGTGGCCGCGAGGGCCTGCTCCTCGGTGCAGTCTTCCGGCAGGTCGTCGCCGAGGATGAAGCCGACCTCGGGCTCGACCCGGGGGAGCAGGTAGCGGCCCGCGTCGACCGGTTCGTCCTCGGTGTGGCGCATGTCGGCGAGCAGGTGGCCGTAGTCGGGCTCGTCCACGCCCATCATCTGCTGCATGGCCTCGGAACTGAGCCCGACCTTGTGGCCGACCACCGCGGCGCTGCGCCGCTCGATGTTGAGCAGCTGGATGCGGTAGGCATCGCCGGCGCCGATGCCCGGATACGTGGTGATCAGCGGTGGGATCGCCACCCGGTCGCGCTCGGCCGCCCGGAGGGCGTCCGCCGCCGCTTGCAGTTCGACGTCGTCGAGCATGAGGGCTCCGGTCTAGAACGCGTTCTGATTCAAGCCTTGTCACACCATAGCGGTGCGGTCCGACTTTTCTATAACGTGTTACAGATCGAGGCCGTGACCGGAGGAGCGTCGATGTCCGCTGCGAAGAAGTTCGACCTGGTTGTCGTCGGTGCCGGTGGCGCCGGCATGACCGCGGCGCTCACCGCCGCCACGTCGGGCCTGCGCGCGATCGTGCTGGAGAAGTCGCCCTGCTACGGCGGTTCCACCGCTCGCTCCGGCGGCGGCGTCTGGATCCCGAACAACCACGTGTTGCGGCGCGACGGCGTCGTCGACGACGCCGCGGCGGCGGCCACCTACCTGGAGCACATCGTCACCACCGCGGCCCGCCCCGGCGACGCGGACGGCGCCGCGCTGCGTGCGGCGTTCCTACGCCACGGGCCCGACATGCTGGCGCTGCTGGAGCGGGAGACGCCGCTGCGCCTGGGCTGGGTGCGCGGCTACTCCGACTACTACCCGGAGGCGCCCGGCGGACGACCGATGGGGCGCTCGGTGGAGCCCAAGCCGTTCCCCGCCGGGGTGCTGGGCCCGCTGCGCTCGACGCTCGAGCCGCCGTACCTCGCGGCCAAGGGCGGCCTGGCGATCACGCAAGCGGAGTTCCGCTGGCTGAACCTGGCGATGCGTCATCCGCGCGGGGTGGCCACCGCCGCCCGGGTCGGCGCGCGGGCCTGGGGCAGCCGGATGCGCCGGCGGGAGCTGCTGACGATGGGCCAGGCGCTCGCGGCCGGGTTACGCGTGGGCCTGGAGCGTCACGACGTTCCGGTGTCGCTGTCGACGCCGATGTTCGAGCTCGTCGTGGAGGACGGGCGGGTCGCCGGGGTGCGGATCGAGTCCGACGTCCTGCTCGCCGAGAAGGGCGTCGTGCTCACCGCGGGCGGGTTCGAGCGGGACGACACGATGCGCAAGAAGTACCAGAAGGAGCCGATCGGCACCGAGTGGACCGTCGGCGCCGAGGCCAACACCGGAGACGGCATCCGCACCGCGCAGGACCTCGGTGCGGCGGTACGGCTGATGGACGACGCGTGGTGGGGGCCGTCGGTGCCGCTGCCCCGGGGGCCCTACTTCCTGCTCGCCGAGCGCTCGCTGCCGGGGTGCGTGCTGGTGGACGTCGACGGCAAGCGGTTCGTCAACGAGGCCGCGCCCTACGTCGACGCGGTACACGCGATCTACGAGCAGGCCGACCCGGCGGTGCCGGCGTGGCTGGTGTTCGACCAGCGCTACCGCGACCGGTACCTGTTCACCGCGAAGGGGCCGCGGCAGCCGCTGCCCGGCTCCTGGTACCGGGCCGGGGTGGCGGCGAAGTCGTCGTCGCTGGCGGGCCTGGCCGAGAAGATCGGGCTTCCGGCGTCCGCGCTGGAGCAGACCGTCGCGCGCTTCAACGGGTTCGCGCGGACCGGGAAGGACGAGGACTTCGGGCGGGGCGAGTCGGCCTACGACCGGTACTACGGCGACCCGAGGGTGAAGCCGAACCCCAACCTCGCGGCGCTGGTGAAGCCGCCGTTCTACGCGGTGAAGATCGTCCCGGGCGACCTCGGGACGAAGGGCGGGCTGGTCACCGACGAGCGCTCGCGCGTGCTGCGTGAGGACGGTAGCGTCATCCCGGGCCTCTACGCGGCCGGCAACACCAGCGCGCAGGTGATGGGCCGCACGTACGCCGGCCCGGGGGCGACGCTGGGGCCCGCGATGACGTCGGGGTACCTGGCGGCGCTCGATGCGGCGGGTGCGCTCTAATGCGTCTGTGAACAGTGAGCCGGCTCCTCCCGGGATCGACACGTCGGTGCCCCACCCCGCGCGGCGGTACGACTACTGGCTCGGCGGCACCGTGAACTTCGCCGCCGACCGGGCGTCGGGCGACGCGATCGCCGCCGCGTTCCCGAGCACCCGCACCGCCGCGGTGGAGAACCGCCGGTTCCTGCAGCGGGCCGTGACGTACCTGTCCGACCAGGGCGTCCGGCAGTTCCTGGACGTCGGTACCGGGATCCCGAGCGCCGGGAACGTACACGAGGTCGCACCGGACGCGCGGGTGGTGTACGTCGACAACGACCCGATCGTGCTGCTGCACGCCGGGCCGCTGCTGAGCCGGAACACCACCTACCTCGAGGGTGACGTCCGGGACCCGGGCGAGATCCTCGCGCGTGCGCCGCTGGACTTCGATCAGCCGGTGGGGCTGCTGCTGTTCTCGGTGCTGCACTTCCTGGAGGATTCCGACGCGCCCTACGCCCACCTGCGGACGCTCGTCGACGCGTTGGCGCCGGGGAGCCACCTCGCGCTCTCCCACGGAACCATCGACCACCAGATGCCGGAGCAACTGGAGGCGCTGGCGCCGATCATGGCGTCGACGCCGGGCCAGTTCCGCTCCTTCGCGGAGGTGTCGCGGTTCTTCGACGGGCTGGACCTGGTGGAGCCGGGCCTGGTGAGCATCGCGGAGTGGCGTGCCACCACCGACCTGGCTCCCGGCGAGGTCGAGATGTGGGGCGGTGTCGCGCGCAAGCCTTAGGTCCGGATCGCCTCGTCAGTAGGCTCCGGCCCCGCGTAGAGGATGGTGCCGTCCTCGTTACGCACGCACTGGATGGGCGGTACTGCCGCTCGACTGTTGCGAAAATACCCGCGATGAGTTCCCAGATTCGTAACGTCGTCCAGGCTCTTGTCGGTCGTCGTTATCGCAATTTTGTCCGGGATGATCACTGTGTCTCGACCGAGCATCTCTTTGGCGGTCAGCCCGCGCAGTTCGTACTCTGTCCACGGCTTGGTGATGAAATGCTGGCTTATCACCACGAGGCCGTATCTCGTGGCGGCGAGACCTTTGTCGAGTGATCTCGAGAGGCTGTCTCCCGGGCTCAAGGAATATTCGTCGTACCAAACTTTGATCCCCCACCGGCGTAATCGCTCAGCCAGACTCCTCACCAAGCCCGACTTGTCTTCGGAAGCGTGCGACATGAACAGTTCGAGGTCGGGGCCCTAGCGGGCCGACAGCACCAGCACCGGGATCTCGCGGTCGGTCCAGGACTGGTAGGCCTCGAAGTCGGCGTACACGCCCACCGCGCGCTTCCACAGCCGCGCCCGCTCCTCGCCGGTGGCCACCCGCGCCCGCACGGCCCGGCGCTCGCCGCCGACCTGCACCGACGTGTCGGGGGAGGCGCACAGGTTCCGGTACCACTGCGGATGTGACGCGAGGCCACCCTGGGACGCGACGACGACCAGGTCGTCGCCGTCGGCCAGGTAGAGCAGCGGGACGGTGAACAGCCGGCCCGACGTGCGCCCGCGGTGGTCGAGCAACAGCGTCGGCACCGGCTTGCGGAAGCCGGCGCCGATGCGCCACTTCCCCCCGACGCGCCCGCGGGTACGGCGGTACACCCATACCTGCGCGCGCGAGGCGTAGCGGAAGATCGTCGGCAGCAGCGGGGAATCCAGCTGCTTGGGCCGCGGCGGCAGACTCATGCGTCGTACGAGACCCGGAACGGGCCGGTCTTCGGCGTCGACTGGCAGGCCAGCACGTACCCGTCGGCCAGGTCGGTCGCGTCGAGCACCTCGTTGTTCACCATCTCCACCTCGCCGTCGACCAGCAGGCACGTGCACGCGCCGCAGCGCCCCTCGCGGCACGACGACGGCGCGGCCAGGCCGTGCTCGACCAGGACGTCGAGCATCCGCCGCCCCTCCGGCCACGACAGCGTGTGCCAGGCCCCGTCGATCTCCACCTCGAGCGGTTCGCCCTCGGCCGTGCGTGGGACGTACGCCACGTCGACGAACGGGTCCTCGGCCAGCGACTGGAATTTCTCGACGTGGACGCGCGCGACGTCCGCCCCGCGCAGCGCCAGGTCCGCCGCCGCCATGAACGGCGCCGGGCCGCACAGGAAGACCTCCGCCCCGGCGGCCCACGGTGCGAGCAGCGGCCCCAGCGCGGCCGGTGTGGGCAGGCCGCTCACCGACTCCAGCCAGTGCAGCACGGTGAGCCGGTCGGGATACTTCTCGGCCAGCGCACGGAGCGCGGCGGCGAAGATCACCGAGTTCTCGTCGCGGTTGGCGTAGAAGAGCGTCACGCGCCCGGTGCCGGACGTCAGCACCGTGCGCAGGATGCCGAGCACGGGTGTGCTGCCGCTGCCCGCCGCCACCAGCAGGAACGAGCCGTCGAGCGAGCGCGGGTGGAAGCGCCCGGCGGGCGGCAGCACCTCCAGCGTGTCGCCGGCGGCCACGTGGGAGTGCAGCCACACCGAGCCGTACCCGTCGGCCGTGCGCTTGACGGTGATGGTCAGCGGATCACCGGGTGCGTTGGCGAGCGAGTAGCACCGGGCCACGGCCGGCTCGACCGGCACCCGCACGGTGAGGAACTGGCCGGGTTTGTGGGCGAAGACCTCGGTGAGCTCCGGCGGGACGTCGAGCACGAACGACCGGGCGTCGTCGGTCTCGGCCACGACCTCGGCCACCCGTAAGCGGTACGAGGTCACGGACGCTCCGCGGCCTGGATCGCCGCGCCGAGCCGTGTGCACGCCCGCACCGGGGCGCCGTCGGGCCCCCGGTCGAGCAACTCGGGGCAGGCGGCGTCGGCGGGCCACTGGATCGACGTCTGCTTCGCGCTCGCGTGGCGCACCAGCACCGTCGTGGTGCACGCGCCGCACGCCACCGGGTGGTAGCCGCCGTGCAGCTGCTCCTCCCGGTGGGCGTCCCGGCGCAGGACCCGCGTCATGATTCCTGCGCCCGGGCCAGGTTCTCGGCCACTTCGGCCTCCCACGTCTCGACGGCGCGGGCGGTGTCGACCTCGAACTCGTACCGGGCCACCATGTCGCCGGTGACCTCGGCCGCGTCCACGTAGAACTGCTCGTACCAGCGGCGCAGCTGGTAGACCGGCCCGTCCTCCTCGCAGAGCAGCGGGTTGTCGATCGGGGTCTTGTTGCGCCAGATCTCGACGTCCTGCAGGAAGCCGGTGCCGTAGCCCTTGGAGAGCTTGCGCGCGATCTTGTCCGACGTCACGTCGTCGACCCCGGGGATCTTCTTCACCATGACGCCCCACTGCAGCATGAACGACGTCGGCGAGACCGGGTAGTGGCAGTTGATGAGCACGGTTTCGAGCGTGAAACCGTTGGCCATCTCGTTCCACAGGTAGTCGATCATGTACGAGGGCCCGTAGTACGACGCGTCGGAACGCAACAGATCGCCCGGGTCGCTGTTGGCGCCGAGACCGGTGTCGGGCCGGGCCCGCGAGTGCAGGTACTGGCTGGCGACATGGCCCTCGAACACGTTCTTGAAGTACACCGGGAACGCGTGGTGGATGTAGAAGAAATGGGCCATGTCGACCATGTTGTCGATGATCTCCCGGCAGTGGGAGCCCTCGACGAGCACGCTGTCCCACGTCCAGGTGCTGTACGTGTCGCGCTCGGCGATCGCCGGGATGTCGACGCCCGGCGGCGGGGGATTGCCCTCCGGGTCGTTGTAGACGAACAGCTGGTCGTTGCGCTCGAGCGTCAGCCACGAGCGGGTGCGCGCCCGCGGCGGCACGCGGCGGGCGTACGGGATCGCCGCGCAGCGCCCGTTGCCCGACCAGCGCCAGTCGTGGAACGGGCAGGCCACCTCGTCGCCCTTGACCGTGCCCTGGGTGAGGTCGCCGCCCATGTGCCGGCAGTACCCGTCGAGCACGTGGATGGCGCCCGCCGTGTCGGCGAACACCACGAGCTTGGTGCCGAACGCCTGCACCGCGTGCGGCTTGCCGTCGCGGAACCGCTCGGCCAGGCCGATGCAGTGCCAACCGCGTGCGTAACGAGCCTGCGGAGTGCCCGCATCGATCGTCCGCACGTCACCGTCGGAGCTCGTCAGCGTCATGCTGAACCTCCCGATCTTTCGGGCCCTGACATAGAACAGGTTATAGTTTTGATCCCGAGGAGCGCCACCCGGCTCTGACGTGCGGCTCCTCGACACGAAAAAGAACGTGTTCTAGGCTACCCCTGACTGCCGAGAGACGGAGAGAGCCCAGCGATGGAGACCGTCGACGAAAAAGTGCTGGACGCGGTACGCGACCTCCTCCCGGTGCTCCACGAGCGCGCCGCGGAGACGGAGGCGGGGCGCCGCATCCCCGCCGCGTCGATCCAGGCGCTGCAGGAAACCGGCGTGCTTCGGCTGCTGCAGCCGCAGCGCTACGGCGGTCACGAGGCGCACCCGATCGTCTTCTACAAAGCCGTCCGGCTGATCGCGAGCGCGTGCGGCGCCACCGGCTGGGTCACGTCGGTGCTCGGCGTCCACCCCTGGCACGTCGGGCTGTTCGCCGAAGAGGCGCAGCGCGAGGTCTGGGCCGACGATCTCGACACGCGCATCTCGTCCTCGTACGCCCCGCAGGGCCGGGCCACCGCGGTCGACGGCGGGTTCCGGTTCAGCGGCCGGTGGAGCTTCTCCTCCGGGTCCGACCACGCCACCTGGGTCCTGGTCGGCGGCCTGGTCATCGGCGACGACGGCCGTCCCACCGACTTCCGCACGTTCCTCCTCCCGCGCACCGACTACACGGTGGAGGACGTCTGGGACACCGTCGGCCTGCGGGGCACGGGCAGCAACGACGTCGTCATCGACGACGTGTTCGTGCCCGAGCACCGCACGCTCTCGTTCCAGAACACCGCGAAGGTCCGGTGCCCGGGCCAGGAGCTCAACGACGGCCCGCTCTACCGCATGCCGTACGGAACGATCCACCCGTTCGCGATCACCGCGCCGCTGATCGGCATGGCCGACGGCGCGTACGAGGCCTACGCCGGGCACACCAAGGCCCGGGTCCGCGCGTCGTACCTGGGTGAGAAAGCCAAGGACGACCCGTTCGCGCAGGTCCGCGTCGCCCGCGCCGCGGCGGAGATCGACGCCGCCTGGCTGCAGCTCGAACGCGACGTCAACGAGGAGTACGCGCTCGCGGTGGAGAACACGCGCATCCCGATAGAGATGCGGTTACGCGCCCGCCGCGACCAGGTGCTCGGCAGCGCACGCGCGATCGACGCCACCGACAGCCTCTACGAGAGCGCCGGCGGGAAGGCGATCAACGCGCCGTCGGTGATCTCCCGGTTCTGGCGCGACGCCCACGCGGCCCGGGTGCACGCGGCGAACGACGTCGAGCGCGCCCTGGTGATGTACGGGCGGGCCGAGTTGGGGCTCCCGGTCACCGACGGGATGTTCTGATGGACGGGCACACGCTGGCCGTCCCGTCCGGTCTGGACGTGCACTACCACGACCTGGGCGACGAGTCGGCCGACCGGCCACCGCTGGTGCTCCTGCACGGGGGTGGGCCGGGCGCGAACGCGTGGAGCAACTTCGGGCGCAACGTCGAGGTGTTCAGCAAGTCGGCCCGGGTGCTCGCGGTCGACATGCCCGGCTTCGGACGCTCCGGCAAGCGCACCGAGCATCCCCAGTACTTCACCTACGCCGCCGGGGTGCTCGCGGAGCTGCTCGACGAACTCGGCATCGAGGTGGTCGACCTCGTCGGCAACTCGCTCGGCGGAGGCGTGGCAACCCGGTTCGCGCTCACCCACCCCGGCCGGGCGCGGCGGCTCGTGCTGATGGCCCCCGGCGGCCTGGGCCTGAACGTGTTCGCCGCCGACCCCACCGAGGGCGTCCAGCGTCTGGGGAAGTTCGGCGCACCGCCCGGCCCCACGCCCGAGAAGCTCAAGGCGTTCCTGCGCACGCTCGTCCACGACCAGAAGCTGATCACCGACGAGCTGGTCGCGGAGCGCTTCGCGGCCGCGAGCGACCCCGAGTCGCTGCGGGCCATGACGGCGATGGGCATGTCCTTCTTCCAGCACCCCGAAGAGGGGCAGCTCTGGCGCGAGGCCCACCGCATCCAGCAGCCCACGCTGATGATCTGGGGCCGCGAAGACCGCGTGAACCCGCTCGACGGCGCCCTGGTCGCGCTCAAGCAGCTGCCCGACGTCCAGCTGCATGTCTTCAGCCGGTGCGGGCACTGGGCGCAGCTCGAGAAGTTCGACGAGTTCAACCGGCTGACCGAGGCGTTCTTAGGAGGGCAGGGTCTTCGATGATCACGTCGCTGGGGTATCTCCGCGTCGAGTGCACCGACCTCGAGGCGTGGCGCACGTACGGGCTGAAGGTGCTCGGCATGGTCGAGGGCACCGGCGCGCCCGAGGGCGAGCTGCACCTGCGGATGGACGACTTCCCGGCCCGGCTGGTGATCGTCCGGGGCGAGGCCGATCGGCTGTCGGCCACCGGCTGGGAGACCGCGAACGAGGAGGGCCTGCGCGACATCCAGGCCCGGCTCGACGCCGCGGGCGTTCCGTGGAAGGAAGGCACGCCCGAGCAGAAGGCATCCCGGAAGGTCACCGGGCTGATCCTGTTCGAAGACCCCTCGGGCAACACCCAGGAGGTCTTCTCCGGGGTCGCGCTGCAGCACCGCCGGGTGGTGAGCCCGTACGGGCACCGGTTCGTCACCGGTGAGCAGGGGCTCGGGCACGTCGTGCTGTCCACCCGCGACGACGCCGAGGCGCTGCACTTCTACCGGGACGTGCTGGGCTTCAAGCTGCGTGACTCGATGCGGCTACCGGCGATCGCGGTCGGCCGTTCCGAGGACGGGCCGCCGGCGTGGCTGCGGTTCTTCGGCTGCAACCCGCGCCACCACAGCCTGGCGTTCCTGCCGATGCCGACGCCGTCGGGCATCGTCCACCTGATGGTGGAGGTCGAGGACACCGACGACGTCGGGCTCGCGCTCGACCGGGCCCGCCGCCACCGGGTGCCGATGTCGGCGACGCTCGGCCGCCACGTCAACGACCTGATGCTGTCGTTCTACATGAAAACGCCCGGCGGCTTCGACGTGGAGTTCGGTACGGGTGGCCGGCAGGTCGAGGACGACGACTGGATCGCGCGGGAGAGCACCGCGGTGAGCCTCTGGGGGCATGACTTCAGTGTCGGCGCCAACGGTTGATCCGGGCACGTTCCGGTCGGTGCTCGGACAGTTCTGCACGGGCGTCACGGTGGTGACCGCGAGCCTCGACGGCGAGCCGGTCGGCTTCGCCTGCCAGTCCTTCTCCGCCCTGTCGCTGGAGCCACCGCTGGTCGTCTTCTGCCCCAGCGCGACGTCACGCAGCTGGCCGGTGATCGCGCGCGCCGGCACGTTCTGCGTCAACGTGCTCGGGGCCGACCAGGCCGAGGTGAGCGCGGTGTTCGGCGCCCGGCGCGCGGACAAGTTCGACGTCGTCGGGTGGAGCGCGGCGCCGTCCGGGTCCCCGGTGCTGCACGGCGCGCTGGCCTGGATCGACTGCCGGGTGGAGGCGGTGTACCCGGGCGGTGACCACCAGATCGTCGTCGGCCGCGTCGACGCGTTGGAAGCGCCCGGGGCCGGGCACGCGCCCCTGCTGTTCCACCGGGGCCGCTACACCGCGACGTCCGACCCGGAACCGTGGTTCGCCTGGCCGGAACCCGACGACTGGATCTGAGCGTGTGAGCGCCGGCGGACCGGGAACCCATTGTGTACCCCACCCGTCGGGAGGACACGATGGAACACCACGAATTGCTTATCGAGGCACAAATGCCCGGGGAAGTGCTCTACGTCTGTTCTCGCCCCGACTGTGGACGACGACTCGTAGCCGGTGTCGATGGGCTCACCGTGATCGACAAGGGTGATTTCTTCGCGACGCATTCGGGCGGGTCACCGGGGCTGCGCATGAACGTCTCGGTGATCCGCTGAGAATGCGCTTAGCGAAAGCTGAACTCGCCATCGGGGCGCTGAACGGGTGGGTCGCTAAGCGTCGTCCCTAGCGTTGTTCCGGAGGTCGCCGGCTCGCGGCGACCCGAATCCGGAGGGTGTCAGATGGTGCTGCAGTTCGACCCCAATGTGGGGCCGCGGAACCCGGGTGACCCGAGCTCGATCGAGGGAGCCATCACCGCGCTGGCCGTCATCGATCCGCAACCGTTCAACGGCGGCACCGGCAACCACGTCGTCGACCCGGCGAAGCCGTTCACGCTCCGGGTCGCGTGGGAGGTCTTCGGTCAGCTCGCACCGCTCTTCCTCGACCGCGGGGCGCCCACCTGGCTGGTGCGCGTCTACGCCGAGTCGATCGGCCCCGGCGACGAGATCGAGCTCGGGCGGGACACGACGGTCGCGCGGCGCGGCACGGCGGCGGCGAACCCGGACCCGGTGCGGCCGAACCGGGAGCTGTTCACCGTCGACCTCGTGGTCCCCGCGAACCTCCTGAAGGAGGACAGCGCGGGCAACAGCGGAATCTACAAACTGATCGCGACCGTGTTCCTGAACAGCCGGTCGGTCGGGTCTCCCGGTTACGACCTGACCGGCTTCTTCGAAGGGCCGATCATCCAGGTCGAATCACCGTAGTGACCGGCATCCGGGCCGGGGCCGTCCCGCCCGTCGGTGCGAGCTTCCGCGACCTGGAGGGCATCGGGGCCGGTGCGGAGTCACGTCTGCACCGCGCCGGTGTCGTCACCTGGGCCGCGCTCACCGAGATCGTGGGCGCACTGCGGGGCACGCGGGAGCGGACCGGCGACCGGTTGCAGGAGCTCTACGAGCAACTCTCGGACCACGGGGCAGCCGGCACCGGGGCGGCACTGGAGCACCGGCACGAGGCGTTCGTACTGCGGCTCTCGCTGACCGCGGACGGTCGGCCGACGCACGGCACGATCACGCACGTGCGGAGCGGGCGCGAACTGGCCGTGGCCGGCTGGGGCGCGGACGCGATCGCCCGATTCGTCGAAGCGGAAGCCGGCGTGGACCCCACGCCGGCCCGCCCGGCGCTCCCAGCGTCCGAGCCCGCGACCCCGGGCCCGTCCGAGCCCGCGGCCGGGGGCCCGTGGCCGCCTCCACCGTCGCTGGCGGCGTGCCGGGGGAGCGAGCCGGACGGAGGCGCGGCCACGTTCGATGCGGGCCGGCTCGTCGGTGGTCGCCGGACCGTCGAGCAGACCCTGCGGCCCGTCGGTCGGAGCCCGGCGCCCGTGTTCCGGTACCACGCCGACCTGCTCGACCGTCCGTACGGCGAACCGGGCGAGTGGACGGTGCGTGCCTCGCTCAGCGGCGCACACGAGCCCCCGGCCCCGTTGATCCTGAGCTTCACCGACGTCGTCCTGCCCGCCGGGGTCCGGCGAGCGCGCATTCGTCTCGTCCCCGTCCACGGCCCGCTGCCGCAGCTCATCGCGGCCGGATAGAGCGGTAGAGCGCCGTGGTCTCCGGCGCCGGTTCGACCGCGAGCGTCGCGGCGAGCAGGCGCCGGCACAGCTCGTACTGACGCAGGGCCTGGTGGGTGCGCCCCTGCCGGAGGTAGCAGCGCATCAACAACCGGTGCGCGTCCTCCCGGCCGGGGTCCACCTCCAGCACGCGGTGCGCGGTCACGATGCAGTCGTCGATCCGCCCCGCGCCCAGCGAGATGCGGCCGGCGGCGTCGAGCGCGTCGAGGTACCGCAGGCGTAGGCGCTCGCGGGGCAGCAGCGTCCAGGGCTCGTACGGCACGTCGGCGGCGAAGTCGCCGCGGTACAGATCGATGGCCTGGTGGTAGGCGCCCAGCGCGACGTCCGGCCGGCCGCGGTGCTCGGCGGTGCGCGCGGCGCCGAGCGCGTCCTCGAACTCCTCGACGTCGGTGTGCACCCGCACCGCCGGCGAGATCCGGTACCCGTCGGCGACGTACTCGATGACGTGGTCGTTCGTCGCCGGGCGCAGCGCGGAGCGCAGACCGCTGATCGCCACCTGGAGCCGGTTGCGTGCCGCCCGCTCGTCGACGTCGGGCCAGAACTCCTCGAGCAACTGGTCCCGCGGGCAGCGGCGATCCGGCCGCGCCAGCAGGAACCGCAGCACGCTCCGTCCGCGCCGGCCGGGGAAGTCGACCGCGATGCCGTCGACCCGGACCTCGAAACCACCGAACAGCCGGGCCTCGACGACGCCCCGGCCCGGCGAACGGTCCCGGACGACCGGTCGAGGGGCCGGAACGGCCACGACGGACCGGGGTCCCCGGCGCTCCCGTGCGGCCAGCGCGCGCCGCAGCGGTGCCAGCCAGATCGGACGGACCCAGCTCCAGGACTCCTCCAGCGGCACGAGCCACGGTCGCAGGTCGGCGGCCCGGACGACGCCGGTGTCGAGCTGCGGGTGCCAGTAACCGGTCGACACGGACGCCTCCAGTGCTGAGCGCTGCGCGGGGGTGCAGAGTTCGAGGAGCGCGGCGGTGACCCGCTCCAGCGTCCGGATCCGTCCGGCCAGCGCGCCGCCCAGCACGTCGGAGGGCCAGACCGCCGCGGCGTCGAGCAGGTCGGTGGCCACGGCGGGCCGCCGCTCGGCCAGGCGGGCCAGCCGTTTCGCCGCCACCGGGGCGTAGGCGGCCTCGCCGATCCGGGCGGCCAGCCCGTCGCGACCCCCGAGCGCGGCCGGCGTCACCAGGGTGTCGGGCGCGAAACGCAGGACCGGGAGGTGCAGACCTTCGGTCACCACGACGAGGCGGACGCCACGCTCCGACGCGAGCGGGCGCAGGCCGGTCATCAAGCGGCCTATCGCCGTGGTGAGGTCGGTGACCTCGACGACCACGACGGCTCCTTCCGGCGAGCGGAGCAGGGCCTGCTCCAGCCGGCGCCGCGGGTCGTCGAGGGGGTGCGGGTCAGCGTTCCACCGTTTCGCGCAGGCCTCCCCGAGCGCCGCGTCGAGGGACCGGAGGGTCCGCTGGGGCCGCCGTAGCCAGACGCACCCGTTCCAGCGGTTGCGTGAGGCTATCGCCGCCGCGAGCCGTTCGGCCAGATAAGAGCCCACCGGCCCGGAGATGACCGTGTAGAACGAGGTGTCGAGTATCCCCGCGCCGGGTTGCGCTCCGGGTGACCCCGCCGGCAGCGGACGCATCAGCTGAGGAAGGAGCATCGGTGCCCCCGACCGACGCTGTGACCGGCGCTGGAGGTTTCCAGCCCGGAACAGGCATACCAGGAGTGGGAGCCCGGCGTCAGCAGGGTTTTCACGCGGGACCGTGGACAGTCGTCCGGGGCGGCACGCGCGCCCCACGGCTTCCTCCCATTGCGTACGATCGGTCGGCGTGACCGGTCTGGCGCTGCAGAACGTCTCCCTCCGATTCGGACGGCGCGGCCCCTGGGTGCTCACCGGCGTCAACGGGGTGTTGCCGCGCGGCACGGTGACGGCGGTGACCGGGCGCAACGGCGCCGGCAAGACGACGCTGCTGCGCGTGCTGGCCGGGGTGCTGGCGCCGACCCGCGGCGAGGTGATGGGGCGCCCGGCGGTCGTGGGCTGGGTGCCGGAGCGGTTCCCGGCCGAGCAGGCCTGGACGACGAGGCAGTATCTGACCACCGTGGGCCGGGTCCGGGGGCGGACGCTCGGCGCACCGGTGATCGACGCCTGGGCCGAGCGTCTGCACCTCACGCCGTTCCTCGACACCCGCCTGTCCGAACTGTCCAAGGGCACCGCGCAGAAGGTCGGGCTGGTGCAGGCGCTGCTGGTCCGCCCGGGCCTGCTGGTGCTGGACGAGCCGTGGGAGGGCCTCGACGCGGCGACCCGCACCGAGTTGCCGGCGCTGGTGCGTGAGGTCACCGCGGCCGGTGGGGTGGTCGTCGTGTCCGATCACCGGGGTGAGCTGGCCGGGCTGCACCCGGATGCCGAGTGGTGCCTGGCCGAGGGTCGGCTGACGGTGCGGGCCACGTCCCGGGAGGCGCAGGTGATCGAAGTGGTGGTCGACGCGGAGGAGGTCGCCGCGGTGGTGGCGTGGCTGCGTGCCGGTGGGCACGTGGTGCGATCGGTGGGGGCCGCCCGGTGAGCGTCGCCACCGCGTCCCGGGTCGGCGCGCTCGCCGGCAGCCGGGTGTCCGGGTACGCGCGCACCCGCCGTGCGCTCGCGCCGCTGATCGCCACCGTGGTGCTGCTCGCGGTCCTGCACGCCGGTGGCGCCGCGCCCGGTGTCGAGGCGTACGGCACGTCGGCGCTGGTGCTGCTGCCGGTGCTGGCCTGGCAGGCCAAGCTCGTGCTGGACGCCGAACCGGACACGCAGCGGCTGCTGTCGAGCGTGGTGGTCGGCGGGCCGGTGCGTGAGGTCCTCGCGGGGCTGCTGGCGGCGTTGCTGCCCGCGACGCTGACGATCGTGATCGCCCTCGTGCTGCCCTGGGTCATCGGGGCGGTCCAGACCGGGCACGCCCTCACCGGCCTGCTGTTCGGGCTCTGGATCCACCTGCTGAGCGCGCTGACCGGGCTGGCGATCGGAGCCTGGGCGTCCCGCGCGACCAGCCCCGACCTCGGCCGCGCGACGATCGTGCTGGTGGCAGGCGTCGTGCTCGTGCTGGGCCTGGGGTCGGGGTCGGTCGACCCGCTCGGGTGGCTGGTGCCGCGCCTGACCGCGTCCGTCCGCGCGGCCAACGACAACGCGGTGGTCGACGTCGTGCTGCTGAGCGTGCACGGGCTGGTCTGGATCGCGCTGGTGCTGGCGGGGTACGTGCGGGCGAGGCTGACTACGCGCGGGTGAGGATCGTCGCGGTGGCCAGTGCGCCACCGGCGCACATCGTCACCAGCGCGGTCTCGGCGTCACGGCGTTCGAGTTCGTGCAGCGCGCTGGTGAGCAGGCGCGCGCCGGTCGAGCCGACCGGGTGCCCGAGCGCGATCGCCCCGCCGTTGACGTTGACCCGGTCGGCGGCCGGTTCGTGCACCGACATCCACGACAGCGGGATCGACGCGAACGCCTCGTTGACCTCGAACACGTCGATGTCGCCGATCTTCATCCCGGCGCCGGCGAGTACCTTCGCGGTGGCCTGCACCGGCCCGTCGAGGTGGTAGTACGTCTCGGCGCCGACGAGCGCCTGCGCGACGATCCGGGCCCGCGGCGTCAACCCGCGCTCGGCCGCGGCGGCGGCGTCCATCAGCAGCAGCGCGGCCGCGCCGTCGGAGATCTGCGACGACGTGCCGGCGGTGTGCACGCCGCCGTCGAGCACCGGCTTCAGCGCGCGCAGCCCTTCGAGCGTGGTCTCGCGCAGCCCCTCGTCGCGCCGGACGACGGTGCCGTCGGGCAGCTCCACCGGCACGATCTCGCGCTCGAAGCGCCCCTCCGCCCACGCGGCGGCGGCCAGCGCCTGCGACCGGACGCCGAACGCGTCGGTGTCGGCGCGGGTGAGGCCCCGGCGCACCGCGATGCGCTCGGCGGCGCCGTACTGGTTCGGCAGGTCGATGGTCCAGCTGTCGGGCTTCGGCTTCTTGTCCTCGGAGATGTTGCTGCCCAGCGGCTGCCGTGACATCGCCTCGACGCCGCACCCGATGCCCGCGGTGATCGCGTCGGCCGCGATCAGGGCCGCGATCAGGTGCGTGGCCTGCTGCGCCGACCCGCACTGGGCGTCGATCGTGGTCGCGCCGGTGCTCTCCGGCAGGCCCGCGTGCAGCCAGGCCACCCGGGTGACGTTGCCCGCCTGCTCGCCGGCCTGGGTGACGCACCCGCCGATCACCTGCTCGACCTCCGACGCGGGGAGGCCGGCGCGGTCGACGGCCGCTCGCTGCGCGACGCCGAGCAACTCGGCCGGGAACAGGCCGGAGAGCCGGCCGCGGCGACGCCCGATCGGCGTCCGCACGGCCGAGACGATGACCGGGGTTCCCATACGTGCTCCTTCGCTCGGGGGCGACGTCGATACTAGAACAGGTTCCAGTTGATCATGTAGCGTCTGGTTACTCGCACGGATACCTCACAGCGGAGGTCGTCGTCATGACCGCTCCCGACATTCCCGCCGGCATCGACTTCACCGATCCCGACCTGTACATGCAGGAGGGTGTGCCGCTGGAGAAGTTCGCCGAGCTACGCCGCACCGCGCCGGTCTGGTGGAACGCGCAGCCGCACGGCATCGCGGGCTTCGAGGACGACGGCTACTGGGTGGTCACCCGGCACGCCGACATCGTGGACATCTCGCGGAACCCGTCGGTGTTCTCCAGCACCACGAATACCGCGATCGTCCGGTTCGGGCCGGACATGACGCGCGACGCGATCGACATGCAGTCGCTGATCCTGCTGAACATGGACCCGCCGAAGCACACCGCGCAGCGCTCGATCGTGTCCCGGATGTTCACGCCGCGCGCGGTGAACAGCCTGCGCGAGGAGTTGGCCGCGCGGGCGCGGACGATCGTCGACGAGGCCGCCGCGAAGGGCGAGGGTGACTTCGTCAACGACGTCGCGGTCGAGCTGCCGCTGCAGGCGATCGCCGGCCTGCTCGGCGTCTCCCAGGAGGACCGGCACAAGGTCTTCGAGTGGTCGAACCAGATGATCGGTTCCGACGACGACGAACTGGCCACGGAAGCGTCGAACATGGCGTCGGCCAACATGCTCGGGTACGCGATGGGGATGGCCGAGGAGCGGCGGAAGTGCCCCGCGAACGACCTGGTCACCACTTTGATCAACGCGCAGGAGGGCGAGAGCGGGCTGAGCGACGACGAGTTCGGGTTCTTCGTGCTCATCCTCGCGGTGGCCGGCAACGAGACCACACGCAACGCGATCACCCACGGGATGAACGCGTTCCTCGACCACCCCGACCAGTGGGAGCTGTACAAGAAGGAGCGGCCGCGCACCGCGCCCGACGAGATCGTGCGGTGGGCGACGCCGATCATCGCGTTCCAGCGCACCGCGACGCAGGACACCGAGCTCGGTGGGCAGCCGATCAAGGCCGGCCAGCGGGTCGCGATGTTCTACAGCTCGGCGAACAACGACACCGAGGTGTTCGACCACCCGGAGAAGTTCGACATCATGCGCAGCCCCAACCCGCACCTCGGGTTCGGCGGCAGCGGCACGCACTACTGCATCGGCGCGAACCTCGCCCGCCTGGAGATCGACCTCATCTTCAACGCGATCGCCGACCACATGCCCGACATCCGGAAGGTCGCCGAACCGGCCCGCCTGCGTTCCGGCTGGATCAACGGCATCAAACACCTCCCCGTCCGCTACTCCTAGGTGGGCGGCCCGCTCAGGACGGCGCTGCCAGGCGAGCGCGAACCCTTGAGTACGCACCTGTACGCGGCGGATTCGCGCTCGACTGGCAGCGCCGCCCTGAGCGGGCTCCAGGTTTCATGCACTCGCGCCTAGCGGCGCTCGACACGCTCGGAGGTCTTGATGCGGCTCGGCTTGCAGCTCGGCTACTGGGGGGCTGCGCCGCCGACCGGCGCGCCCGAGCTCGTCGCCGCCGCCGAGGAGGCCGGGTTCGACGCGGTCTACACCGCCGAGGCGTGGGGGTCGGACGCCTTCACGCCGCTGGCCTGGTGGGGTGCGGCCACGGAGCGGATCGGGCTGGGTACCGCGGTCGTGCAGATCTCGGCGCGCACCCCGGCCGCGTGTGCGATGCACGCGCTCACGCTCGACCACCTCTCCGGTGGGCGGTTCTCGCTCGGGCTGGGCGTCTCCGGGCCGCAGGTCGTCGAGGGCTGGTACGGGCGGCCGTTCGCCAAGCCGCTGGCCCGCACCCGGGAGTACGTCCGCGTCGTGCGGGACGTGCTCGCCCGCCGGGCGCCGGTCACCAACGACGGCCCGCACTACCCGCTGCCCTACCGCGGCGAGGGCGCGCTCGGGCTCGGCAAACCGCTCAAGCCGATCACCCATCCGCTCCGCGCCGACCTGCCGATCCTGCTCGGCTCCGAAGGCCCGAAGAACGTCGCGCTCACCGGCGAGATCGCCGACGGCTGGATCGCGGTCTTCTACTCCCCGCGGCTGGGCGGCATGTACGAGGAGTGGCTCGGCGAAGGGCTGGCCCGGCCCGGCGCGCGGCGCACCCGCGGCGAGTTCGACGTGGTCGCGAACTGCCAGATCATCGTCACCGACGACCGGCGGCCCGGACTCGACGCGCAGAAGCCCGCGCTGGCGCACTACATCGGCGGGATGGGCGCGCCCGGCATGAACTTCCACGCCGACCTGTTCGTCCGCGCCGGCTTCAAGGAGGCCGTGGACGACATCACGTCGTTGTTCGCGGCGGGCAAACGGGCCGAGGCGGTCGCCGCCGTGCCCGACGAGATGGTCGACGAGATCTCGATCGTCGGCGACGCCGACCACGTCCGCCGGGAGATCGCCCGCCGCGAGGCGGCGGGCGTCTCGATGCTCCTCACCGGCGCCCGCTCGGTGGCCGAGGTCCGCGCGCTGGGTGCGCTGCTCCGGGCCGACGCCCCGGCAGCCCGCGGTCAGGCGTCGTCGTAGGAGCGGCGCAGCTCGCGCTTGAGCACCTTGCCCGTTGGCCCCAGGGGAAGCGCGTCCACGTAGTCCACCGACTTGGGCAGCTTGTATCCGGCCAGGCGGGTGCGCGCGAAACCGATCAGGCCGTCGGCATCGGGCACGCTGCCGGGCCGCGCCACCACCACGGCCACCACGGCCTCGCCCCACGTCGGGTCGGGCCGGCCGACCACGGCCACCCCGGCGACGTCGGGGTGGTCGGCGAGCACGGCCTCCACCTCGGCCGGGAACACGTTTTCGCCCCCGGTGATGATCATGTCCTTGAGCCGGTCGGAGATCGTGAGGTAGCCCTCGTCGTCCAGGCTGCCGATGTCGCCGGTGTGCAGCCACCCCTCCGGGTCGAGCAGCGCCGCCGTCGTCTCCGGCTGGTTGTGGTAGCCGGGGGTGTTGACCACGCTCCTGACCAGGATCTCGCCGGGCGTGCCCGCGGGCAGCGCGGTGCCGTCCACCGGGTCGACGATCCGCAGCTCCACCCACGGGTACGGCTTGCCCGCCGCCCGCAGCAGGTGCTCGCGGGGGCCGCCGGGGTCGTGGTCGTCGGCGTCGAGCTGCACGATCGCGCCCTGCGTCTCGGTCAGCCCGTAGAGCTGGAAGAGCGGGCGGCCGAACGTCGCCAGCGCCCGGCGCAGCAACGCCGGGGTGATCGGGGAGGCGCCGTAGGCGATCGAGCGCAGCGCCGAGTAGTCGCGCTCGGCCGCGCCGGGCAGGGCGACGAGCATGCCGATCACCGACGGCACCAGGAACGTGTTCGTGACCTTCCGCTCGACGATCAGGTCGAGCAGGTCGGGCGGCACGAGCTCGCGCACGATCACGCCGTGCGCGCCGAACAACAGGCCGACGAGTGCGAAGCCGAGCCCACCGATGTGGAACATCGGCATCGCGACGAGCGTCACCGAGTCCCCGTCGATGCCCCACGAGCGCGCCGCGCCCTCCTCGCCGACGCTCAGCGTGCGGTTCGTCGTGAGCACGCCCTTCGGACGCCCGGTGGTGCCGGAGGTGTAGAGCTGGAAGACGACCGTGTCCAGGTCGCCGCGGAAGCCGGTGTCCTCGGCCGGGGCCGCGCCCAGCCACTTCTCGTAGTCGGAGCCGAGCTGCACGGTCTTCACGACCGAGCCGACGGCCGCCGCGACCCGCTCGGCGGTCTCCGCGAACTCGGGCGCGGCGAACAGGACGACCGCTCCGGCGTCCTCGACGACGGGGGAGAGCTCGGCCGCGGTCAGCCGCCAGTTGAGCGGGATCAGGACCGCGCCGAGCTTCCAGGCGGCGACGAGCACCTCGACGGTCTCGATCGAGTTCTTGTCGAGCACCGCGACGCGATCGCCCTCGCCGACGCCGTCGGCGCGTAGCGCGTTGGCGATCCGACCGGCGCGTTCCTCCAGTTCGGAGTAGGTGAGCGTGCGGTCGCCCTGGGTCAGGGCCGGGCGGTCGCCGCGTTCCGCGGCATGTCGTCGAGTGAGATCAGCTACCCGGAAGTCTGCATCCATGCCGGCCACCTCGCTGTCGCCGCAATCGGAGTGCCCTCACGGTAAGCGCGGCGCTGCCCTGGGATCAACGGTCCGCCGAATCGCGGTTCACTTTCTGCGCGGACGCGCGAGGAATGCGAAGAACCATTGTGGCGAACAATAACGTGTTCTAATTTGATGCCATGGTCCTCACCGTGGCAGACCTCGTGGAACATGCCGTCGATCTCGTCCCTGACCGCGACGCCCTGGTCTTCGGGGAGCGCCGCGCGACCTACGCCCAGTTCGAGGCGCGGGCCAACCAGTTAGCTCACCACCTGGCCCGACATGGCGTGAAGCCGGGCGACCACGTGGCGCTGCACTCGGCCAACTCGATGGAGGCCGCCGAGACGATGTTCGCCGTGTGCAAACTGCGCGCCGCGACCATCAACGTCAACTTCCGGAGCACCGAGAACGAGTTACGATATGTCCTCCGTGACTCCGATGCCGTCGCGGTCGTCTCCCAGCGCGGCCTGGCCGCCGAGGTGGGCGCGGTCCGGGCCGACTGCCCGGACCTGAAGCACGTGCTCGAGTTCGGCGATCAGGGCACCGAGTACGAGGACGCGCTGGCCGGCGAGTCGCCCGAGCGGGACTTCCCGGAGCGGGATCCGAACGACCTCTTCATCATCTACACCGGCGGCACCACCGGGCGTCCGAAGGGCGTGATGTGGCGCCAGGAAGACATCTGGCGGGTGCTCGGCGGCGGCGTCGACTTCATGACCGGCGAGCCGATCCAGGACGAATGGGAGCAGGCCCGCAGCGGCGTCGACTCCGGGCTGGTCCGGCTGGTCGCCGCCCCGCTGATCCACGGCGCCGCGCAGTGGACGCTGTTCGGCGGTCTCTTCACCGGCAGCACGATCGTCCTGATGCCGCGGTTCGACGCCCACGAGGTGTGGCGGGCCATCACCGACGAGCGGGTCAACGTGATCGCGATCGTCGGCGACGCGATGGCCCGGCCGCTGCTCGAGGCCTACCGCGAGGGGCCGCCCGACGGCGGCGCGTACGACCCGTCCTCGCTGCTCGCGATCTCCAGCACCGCCGCGCTGATGTCCCCCTCGGTGAAGCGTGAGTACCTGGAGACGTTCCCCAACAGCTTCCTCACCGAGGCCGTCGGCTCGTCGGAGACCGGTTTCAGCGGCATCGGCGCGATCAGCAAGGACAACATCGAGCCCCGCGGGCCCCGGGTGAACTCCAGCCGGGAGACGATCGTCATCGACGAGTACAACCGGCCGATCGCGCCGGGGTCGGGCCAGGTGGGCCGGCTGGCCCGCGGCGGCTACCTGCCGCAGGGCTACTACAAGGACCCGGAGAAGACCGCCACGCTGTTCGCCGAGGTGGACGGCAAGCGGTACACGGTGCCCGGCGACTTCGCGATCCCGGAGGCCGACGGCACGTTCCTGCTGCTCGGCCGCGGCAACACGTGCATCAACACCGGCGGGGAGAAGGTCTTCCCGGAGGAGGTCGAGGGCGCGCTCAAGGCGCACCCGGGCGTGTTCGACGCCCTGGTCGTCGGCGTCCCCGACGAACGGCTCGGCTGGCGCGTCGGCGCGATCATCCAGTGGCGGGAGGGCCACGAGCCCGACGCCGCCGGGCTCGACAGCACCGGCCGCGCCGAGCTGTCGGGGTACAAGATGCCCCGGTCGTACTGGTGGGTCGACCAGATGCCACGGCTCGCGACCGGGAAGGCCGACTACACCGGCGCCCGGCGGCACGTCGAGGCGCACCCGCCGTCCGAGGAACTGCCCGTCTCGGCCGGCCATTAAGAGGAGACACAGCGTGCGTACCGATCTCTGTGACCGGCTCGGCATCGAGCACCCGATCTTCGGGTTCACGCCGTCGGAACACGTGGCGGCCGCGGTCAGCCGGGCCGGTGGCCTCGGCGTGCTCGGCGCCGTCCGCTACAACGACCCGGCGGGGCTGGCGGCCGCGCTGGACTGGATGGACGCCAACACCGACGGCCGGCCGTACGGCGTCGACGTCGTGATGCCGATGAAGGCACCCACCGAGGGCTCGATCGGCGACCTGTCCGCGCTGGTGCCGCCCGCCCACCGGGACTTCGTCGAGAAGACGCTGCACGAGCTGGGGGTTCCGCCGCTCCCCGCGGAGGACAGCGCCGACCAGGAAGGGGTCCTCGGCTGGCTGCACTCGGTGGCGCGCGCCCACGTCGAGATCGCGCTGGAGCACCGGCCGGCGCTGATCGCCAACGCGCTCGGGTCCCCGCCCGCCGACGTGATCGGCCAGGCCCACGACCGCGGCATCCTCGTCGCGGCGCTCGCCGGCCGGGTCGACCACGCCCGCCGCCAGGTCGCCGACGGCGTCGACATCGTGGTGGCGCAGGGCTCGGAGGCCGGTGGGCACACCGGCGAGGTCGGCACGATGGTGCTGGTGCCGGAGATCGTCGACGCGGTCGGCGACCAGGTGCCGGTGCTCGCGGCGGGCGGGATCGGGTCGGGGCGGCAGGTGACCGCCGCGCTCGCGCTCGGGGCGTCCGGGGTGTGGATGGGCTCGACCTGGTTGCTGACGTCCGAGTACGGCGAGGGGCTGCCGGGCCAGACCGCGGTGAGCCGGGCGCTGCTCAACGCGTCCTCGTCCGACACGGTCCGGGCCCGGATCTACTCCGGCAAGATGGCCCGGCTGGTGAAGAGCAAGTGGACCGAGGCCTGGGCTGCGCCGGGTGCGCCCGACCCGCTGCCGATGCCGCTGCAGAACCTGCTCGTCGGTGAGGCGCACCGGCGGATCGCCGCCGCCGACGACCCGGAGGTCGTGGCGATGCCCGCCGGTCAGATCATCGGCCGGTTCGACACCCTGCGCCCGGTCGCCGACGTCATCGCCGACATCGTCCAGGAGGCCGAGGAGACCCGGGCCCGCCTAGCGAAGTAGCGCCGCGGGGGTGTCACGCACGAAGCGGAGCAGCGCCTCCTGGTCGCGGCGGACGCGACCGGGAGGCGAGACGATGAGGCGGTCCACCCCCGCCTCGGCGTAGGCCGAGACGAGCGTGGCGTCCAGCGGTGTGCGGCCGCTCGGCGTCACTGAGATCTCCAGTGCGCCGAGCTCGGCCGGCCGGTCCAGGTTGTCGGCGAGCTCGGCCAGCTGGGTCACGGTCGCGGCCGTCTCCTCCGGCGTGACGGCCCAGCCGTACCAGCCGTGCCCGCGCAGCACGGTGCGGCGCAACGCACCCGGAGACGCCCCGCCGACGTGCAGCGGAGGCCCACCGGCACGGACCGGGCGCGGCTCCGCGGTGACGCCGCTTATCGACACCCGGGGCCCGACGACGTGCACCGACGACGTCGTCCAGAGCGCCTGCAGCGCGTCCAGGTAGTCGTCGGTGCGTACCCCGCGGTCGGCGAGCGAGACGCCGAGCGCCCGGAACTCCGGCTCGAGGTACCCCACGCCGACGCCGAACAGGAAGCGTCCCCGGGACAGCCGGTCGACGCTCACCACCTGCTTGGCCAGGATCACCGGCTGGTGCACCGGCACCACCGTGACGCCGGTGCCGAGCAGCAGCGTGCTGGTGGCCCCGGCGAGGTGGCCCAGCGCGACGAACGGGTCGAGGAACGGCGTCTCGGGCCGGGTGGGTGACGCCGGGACCGGCGGGTCGGGTAACGCGTAGTGCTCGCCGGTCCAGACGCTCTCCCAGCCGGCCTCCTCGGCCGCGACGGCGACGTCGACCGCGAGCTGCGGGTCGAGCGCGCAGAGGTCGGTGTTGATACCGAACAGCCCCAGTCGCATGGGGGAGCAGGCTACTCCGTGGCCAGGGTCGCCCCCAGCCCCAGGAGCGCGGTCGTGGCACCCCCGCCCTCGAACTCGACGCGTTTGGCCGCGGTGAAGTAGCGGTGCGCCGGGTGCGACACGTCGATTCCGGTGCCGCCGTGGATGTGCACCAGCGTGTGCGCGACCCGGTGTCCGGCCTCGGCCGTCCAGAACTCGGCCGTGGCCACTGCCGCCGCCGCGTCGTGGTCGTCGGAGACCGCGAACGCCGCGTTCCAGACCGTCAGCTCGAGGGCCTGGACGTCGACGTACGCGTTCGCCACCCGCTGGCTCACGGCCTGGAACGAGCCGACCGGCTTGCCGAACTGCACCCGGGTGCGTGCGTGCTCGGCGGTGAGCTCGAGCGCCGCCTGCAGAACGCCGAGCTGGTACGCCGATCGGGCCACGGCCGCGCGGGCGCGCAGCCAGCCCGCGACGTCGTCGCCGTCCAGCCGCCGGTCGTCGGTGAGCTCGACGTCGTCGAGGCGCAGCCGGCCGGCGTCGTCGAGGTCGGTGGAGGGCTGCCGCTCGATCGTCACCCCGGGGTCGTCCGACCTCACCACGAACACCCCGGCCACGGTCTCGACCAGCAGGGCGTCCGCGATCGGGCCGGCCGGTACCGCGGTCACCTCGCCGGTCAGCAGCCAGCCACCACCGGCTTTGCCCGCGGCGGCCGGCGGCCGGACGTCGGGATGGGCCAGCGCGGCGGTGAGCACGACCTGTCCGCCGACCGCGGGCGCCAGCCACCGCAGCCGGAGGTCGGCGGAGCCGAACCGGGCCAGCCCCGGCGCGGCCACCGCGATCGTCGGCAGGTAGGGCACGGGGGCCAGCCCGCGGCCCAGCTCGATCAGGACCGAGCACTGGTCGAGCAGGTCGTCCGCGCCGAGGATGCCGGTCTCGGCGAGCACGCCCCAGAGCGCGCGGTCGAAGCGCGAGCCCGCGGCCTCGGCCGCCTGCAGCCGTTCCGTGGTGACCTGGTCGGAGACGATGCGGCGGGTGAGGCCCGCGAGCTCCACCTGGGTCTCGGTGAGGGAGAAGTCCATCGTCTACCGCCGTCCGACCGGCAGCCGGAGTCCCGCGGCTGCGATGATGTCGCGCTGGATCTCGTTCGTGCCGCCGCCGAACGTGAGGATGAGCGCGGAGCGGTGCGCCCGTTCGATGCGGCCCTTCAGCGCACCGGCGCGCAGCGTCGCCGACGGCCCGAGCACCTCCATCAGCAGGCGGTAGGCCTCGGTGGCCAGCTCGGTGCCGTAGACCTTGGTGGCCGACGCGGCGGCCGGCGTGAGGTCGGGCTCCCAGGCCGTGCGCAGGTTCATCAGCCGCAGCACCTCGGCGTGGGCGTGCACCCGCGCCAGGTGCAGCTGGACCCACTCGGCGTCGAGCAGCCGCTTGCCGTTGCGCCCGGGGGTGGCCGCGGCCCAGGCCCGTACGTCGGCCAGGGCCCGGCGCAGCGGTGCCGCCGAGGTCAGCGCGACCCGCTCGTGGTTGAGCTGGTTGGTGATCAGCGCCCAGCCCTCGTTCTCACCGCCGATGCGTGCGTCGACCGGCACCCGGACGTCCTCGTAGTACGTGGCGCTGGTGGTGACCCCCGCCATCGTGTGGACCGGGGTCCACGAGAACCCGGCCGCGTCGGTGGGCACGACGAGCACCGACAGCCCGCGGTGGCGCACCGCGTCCGGGTCGGTGCGGCAGGCCAGCCAGACGTAGTCGGCGTAACCGACCAGGCTCGTCCACATCTTCTGACCGTTGATCACGTACTCGTCGCCGTCGCGGACGGCCTTGGTGCGCAGTGACGCCAGGTCGGTGCCGGCGCCGGGCTCGGAGTAGCCGATCGCGAAGTGCAGCTCGCCGCCCGCGATCCGGGGCAGATAGTCGCGCTTCTGCTCCTCGGTGCCGTGACGCATGATCGTCGGCCCGACCGTGTTGAGGGTCAGGAACGGGATCGGCACCCCGGCGATCGCGGCCTCGTCCAGGAAGATGAGCTGGTCGAGCTGGGAGCGGCCCTGCCCGCCGTACTCGGTGGGCCAGCCCAGCACCAGCCAGCCGTCCTTGCCGAGCTGGCGGACGACCTCGCGGTAGGCGTTGCCCTCGCCGTAGTCGTCCTCGCCGGTCTCGAGCGCCTCGCGCCGCTCGGGCGTCATCAGCGCTTCGAAGTAGGCGCGCAACTCGGCGGCCAAGGCCAGTTGCTCCCGCGTGTAGCGCAGCCGCATCCGCCCCTCCTCGGTCGAACGGTTTCCGCTAGCGTAGAACGTGTTCTAGATTGTTGGCGAGTGATCACCGTGACCGAGTAGCTGAGATCGGAGAACGGGTTCTATGTCTTTATCCGGGCGGGTGGCGATCGTGACCGGGGCCGGGTCCGGCCTCGGCCGGGCGGAGGCGCTCGCGCTCGAAGCGGCCGGGGCGTCGGTCGTCCTCAACGACGTGGCCGATCTGCCGCCGGGCTCGGTGGGTGTCCAGGGCGACGTCGGCGACGCGGACGTGGCGCGTGAACTCGTCGACACCGCGATCCGGCACTACGGGCAGCTGGACATCGTGGTCAACAACGCCGGGGTCGTGCGCGACCGGATGTTGTTCTCGATGTCCGACGACGAGTGGGACCTGGTGGTCCGCGTCCACCTCCGGGGGCACTTCCTGCTCTGCCGCAACGCCGGGGCGTACTGGCGGGACCGGTCGAAGCAGACCGGGGCGCCGGTCTACGGGCGGCTGATCAACACCACCTCGGAGGCCTGGTTCCTCGGCGCGGTGGCCCAGCCGAACTACGCCGCGGCGAAGGGCGGCATCACCGCGCTGACGGTCGCCGCCGCGCGCGGGCTCTCCCGCTACGGGGTGCGGGCCAACGCGATCTGCCCGCGGGCGCGTACGGCCATGACCGAGCCGGTCTACGGGCCCGCGCCGTCCGAAGGCCCCGATCCGCTCGGCGTCGAGCACGTCACGCCGCTCGTCACCTACCTGGCCTCGGAAGCGGCGGACCACATCAACGGCCAGGTGTTCTTCGTGCACGGCGGCCTGGTCGCGGTGCTGGCGCCGCCCACCGTGGCGGCCCGGTTCGACGCGGCCGGCGACACCTGGGACCCCGCGGAGCTGGCGAAAGCTCTCGGCGGGTACTTCGCCGACCACACGCCCGATCAGGTGTTCACCGGCCGGGAGATCTCGTTGCTCGAGCGCCAGAGCTAGCTGAACAGAGAGGCTGAGCACATGCGGCTGAACGGGAAGATCGCGTTGATCACCGGCGCGTCCCGCGGGCAGGGCGCCGCGGCGGCCCGGCGGTTCGTGGCCGAGGGCGCGCAGGTGCTCCTCACCGACGTCCTCGAGGAGGACGGCGCGAAGCTGGCCGCCGACCTCGGCGACGCGGCCACGTTCCTGCCGCTCGACGTCAGCGACGAGGCCGCGTGGGCCACCGCCGCCGGTGCGGTGCGCGAACGGTTCGGGCGCCTCGACGTGCTCGTCAACAACGCCGGCCTGCTGCACTTCTCCGCGCTCGCCGACACCACGCTCGCCGACTACGAGCGCGTGATCCGCGTCAACCAGTTCGGCACGTTCCTCGGCATGCGTACCGCGGTGCCGCTGATGCGTGAACACGGCGGGTCGATCGTCAACGTCTCGTCGATCGAGGGCCTGGGCGGGATGCCGCTGCTCGTCGCGTACGCGTCGAGCAAGTTCGCGATCCGCGGCATGACGAAGGTCGCCGCGATGGAGCTCGGGCAGTACGACATCCGGGTGAACTCGGTGCACCCCGGCGCGGTCGACACCCCGATGGTGTCCAACGCGCTCGGCGGGATGGCGGTCGACGTCGGGCCGATCGGGAAGCGGGTGCCGCTCCAACGGGTCGCGTCCGCCGACGACATCGCGAACATGGTGCTGTTCCTGGCCTCCGACGAGAGCAGCTACTGCACCGGCGGCGAGTTCGTCGTCGACGGTGGCGCGACCGCGTCGCACGCGCTCGCGAACATCCTCCGGTAGTGGTGCCGGCGGTATAGCCTCGCCGCCGTGATCGTCGATCGGGCGCAGGTCGCGGCGGCGTTGCCGGATCTCGTGGTCGGCCCGGCGCTCGGGTCCGGTCCACGTGGGGTGGTCCTCGTCGCGACGCACCGGTCCTCCGGGGCGCCGCGGGCGGTGAAGGTGCTTCCCGTTCCCGGCTCCGGCGCGTCGCTGGCCGCGCCCGAACACCCGCACGTGGTTCCGGTGCTGCGGCACACCGTCCAGGACGGGCGCTGGCTGGTCGTGAGCGAGCTGATGCCCGGCGGTTCGCTGGACGAGCAGCCGCGCCCGGCGCCCGAGGCGGTGTGCGCGTGGGCGCTGGCCGCCGCGTCCGCGCTGGCGGCGGCGCACGGCGCGGGCCTGGTGCACGGCGGGATCACCCCCACGAACCTGCTGCTCGACGCCGAGGGCGCGCTGAAGGTGAGCGACTTCGGCTTCGCGGTGCTCGGGTCGGACGTCGCACCGGAGCCGGCGGACGACGTGTCCGCGCTGGCCACCGTGCTCGACGGTCTGCTGGCGACGGCCGAGGATCCGCCGCGCTCGGTGGGGGCGGTGCTGCGGCGTATGCGCGACGACGACCCGCCGGCCCGGCCGTCGGCGCAGGAGTGCGTGACCGAGCTGGCCGCCGCGGCCGCCCGCGATCTGGGCCCCGACTGGCCGTGGCGCTCGGGCGTCCCACTGCGCATCGTCCCGGGATCGGGATCGGGGCCGGGATCGCCGTCGGCGCCGTCGGGGGCGGAGCGCCCGGCGCGGAGGCGTCGGGCCCTGGTCGCGGTGGGGGGCGTGCTGGCGTTGACCGTGATCGCGGCCGGGGCCCGGTTCGTCAGCTTCGGCGCCCCGCCCCCGCCGTCGGCGCCCACGGTGGCTCTCGCGCTGGCGAAGGACACCGAAGCGATCGCCGTCCACCACGGCGCCCCGGGGACCGCGACGCGGCTGGCGTACGCGCCGGCCACCGACCGGATCGCGTTCCTCGACGCGACCGGCTCGTTGTACGTCTGGACACCGAACCAGGTCCGGGCGCCGGGCCGGCCGGACGCGGTCGGTCCGATCCGGACCGCCGGGGCGTTCGGCGACGTGCGGTTCGACGAGACCGACGGCGCCGTGATCACGGCCGGGTCCGACGGCACCGTGCGGGTGTGGTCCGCCGACACCGGGCGGCTGTTCTACGGTCCGCTCCCCGGGGTGGGCCGGGACGTCGTGGCGCTCGCCGAGACGGGGCAGGGCGCGACCGTCGCGGTCGCCGACGGCACCGGCATCCGCATCGACCGGAACGAGACGTTCGCCGGGAAGGCGTCGATCCCCGGGGTGCGGGTCGCCGAGCGCGGCCTGCGGTTCAGCCCGGACGGCACGACGCTGGCCGCGGCCGGTCCCGGCGGCGTCCAGCTGTGGGACGTGGCGACCGGCGCGCTCCGTACCCGGGTGGCCGGGGCGACCGGGCCCACCGCGGTGGCGTTCAGCCCGGACGGACGCCGGCTCGCGGCGGCGTCCGGGCCCGACACGGTGCGCGTCTGGGACCTCCCGACCGGCCGCCCGATCGGGCCCGACCTGCCGGTCGGCACGCTCACCAGCGACAGCGCGATCACGTTCGACGAGTACGGCGAGCAACTCGTCGCCGCCGTGGACCGCACGGTCACCCGCTGGGACCCGACGACGGGCGCCTCGGTGCGCGACGTCCGCCTCCTGACCGCCGCCGGGGCCACCCCGGGCAGCGCCGCGTTCAACCGGGACGCCACCCGGGTCGCGGTCGCGTTCGACGACGGCACGATCCGCGTCTACGCGCTGCGCTGATCCCCGCTCGCGGGGGCCGACGACCCGCGGTTGCGCGTCCGGCCCGTCGCGCGTGCGAGGCTGATCGGGTGGACGGACTGCGGAGGGACGTCGCCGAGCGGTACGACGCACTCGGCGAGCGGGCGTGGCCGGCTCCGGACCGGGACGAGCCGCTCCCGGAGGAGTACCAGCGCGTCACCGCCCCGGAGCGGTACCGGATCGTGTTCACCCGGGCCCGGTTGTGGGCCGAGCGGCTCGCCGAGGTGCCGGGCGTCCGGGCGGAGCCGACGGAGCTCCGCGGGTTCGACCGCGGTACCCGGGTCGCGTCGGACCGGCCCGGCACCCAGCCGCTGCTCCTGCTGGAGCGGGACGGCCCGCCGCCGGTGCTGTACCTCTGTCTCGGCCGGCCCGACGTCGTGCTCGAGATGCTGCCGGACTGCGGGTGCGACGCCTGTGACTCCGGGTCGGAGTCGTTGCTCGAGAACCTCGACGACGTCGTGACCGAGGTGGTGGACGGACCGTACGTGGTGCTGCAGGCCACGAGCTGGCAGGTGCGCTGGAGCCCGGAGAGCGCGGCCGCGAGCGGCGGTGGCAACGGCCCGAACGCCGAGCCGTTGTGGGCGTTGTGCCGGCAGCTCGCGAACGGTGCGGACGTGACGCCGCCCCGTGGCGCCGCTGTCTTCGTCAACCAGCCCTGGTCGGGCTAGCGGGCGACGTCGGCCGGACGGCGGTTCACGCCACCGCGGAGAAGAACTCGCGGAGGTCGGCGGTCAGCAGGTCCGGCGCCTCCAGGCCCGCGAAGTGGCCGCCGCGGTCGAACTCGGACCAGTGCCGGATGTCGTAGACCCTTTCCGCGAGTGATCGGACCGGCCGGGTGATGTCGTGCGCGAACACCGCCACGCCCAGCGGCACCGGGCAGGGGAGCGGCCCGGCGGTCGTCTCCCGGTGCAGCCGCGCCGACGAGTTCGCGGTGCGGGTGAGCCAGTACAGCATGACGTCGGTGAGCAGCCGATCCGCGCCGACCGGCGTGTTCGGGTCGCCCCACTCGGCGAACCGTTCGGCGATCCACGCGAGCTGCCCGACGGGGGAGTCGGTGAGGGCGTAGGCCGCGGTCTGCGGCGTCTGCGAGTTGAGCACCCGCACCCCGGGCGGCTGCTCGAGGTACCGCCGGATCTGCGCCAGCCGCTCCTGGTCCGCCGCGTCGAAGTCGCCGGGAGCCGGCGGGGTCGGCAGGTAGCTCAGGTGGACGCCGACCACGCGGTCGGGCGCCGCCGCGCCCAGCACGCGCGAGATCGCCGAGCCCCAGTCGCCGCCGTGGGCGCCGAAGCGGTCGTACCCGAGGCGGTTCATCAGCTTGAGCCAGGCGTCGGCGACCCGGGGAACGTCCCAGCCGCCGGTCGAGGTGGAGAACCCGAAGCCGGGGATCGAGGGAATGACCAGGTGGAAGTCGGCGAGCCGCGGGACGACGTCGAGGAACTCGACTATCGAGCCCGGCCAGCCGTGGGTGAGCAGCAGCGGGAGCGCGTCCGACCGGGCCGAGCGGACGTGCAGGAAATGGACGGTCGTGCCGTCGAACTCGGTCGTGAACTGCGGATACCCGTTCAGTTCGGCCTCGGCGGCCCGCCAGTCGTACTCGCGGCGCCAGTAGGACGCGAGCGCCTGGAGGTCGGTGAGGGGATAGCCGTAGCCGTCCGGTAACGCCGACGGCCAGCGGGTGGCGTCGAGCCGGGCGGCCAGGTCGTCGAGCTCGGAGCCGGGGATCGCGATGCGGAAGGGGGTGATCATCGTTAGTGCTCCTAACGTTTGGAGGCCTAACGATAGTTGGGCCGAGATCGTTAGGTCAACTAACGTTCGGGCATGGAACCCGCGTTCTCCCGGTTGCCGTCGCTCCCGAGCTGGTTGCTGTCACAGACCGCGCAGCACGCCGGGCGGGTGGTGGCCGACGGCTTCGCGGCCGCGGGCGCGCGCGGCTACCACTACCGCCTGCTCGGGACGCTCGCCGAGGCCGGCCCGTCGAGCCAGGCCGAGCTCGGGCGTCGCAGCGGCATCCACCTGAGCGACGTCGTGGCGGCGCTGAACGAGCTCGAAGCCGACGGCTACGTGCGCCGCCGCCCCGACCCGTCCGACAAGCGCCGCAACGTCGTCTCGATCACCGGCGCGGGCACGGAGCGCCTGACGACGCTGGAGGCGTGCGTCACCGCGGCCCAGGAAGAGATCCTGGCCCCCCTGACCGCGCGCGAGCGCGATCAGCTGGTCACGCTTCTGCGCCGCCTACACGCCCATCACTCGAAGCGGGACGTGTCCCCGGCGCCGTGACGGAGGATCTCCGGCTCGTCGCCGGAGAGGTCGACGACCGTCGTGGGCTCCATGCCGCACTCCCCGGCGTCCACGACCGCGTCGATCTGGTGGTCGAGCCGGTCCTGGATCTCCCAGGCCAGGGTCAGCGGCTCCTCGTCGCCGGGCAGCGTCAGCGTCGTCGAGAGCAGCGGTTCGCCCAGCTCGGCGAGGATCGCCTGGGTGACCGTGTGCTCGGGGATGCGCACGCCGACCGTCTTCTTCTTGGCGTGCAGCAGTCGCTTCGGCACTTCCCGGGTGGCCGGGAGGATGAACGTGTACGGCCCCGGCGTCGACGCCTTCACCGACCGGAACACCGCGTTGCTGATCTGCACGAACTGTCCGAGCTGCGCGAAGTCGCTGCAGACGAGCGTGAAGTGGTGCCGGTCGTCGAGCTTGCGGATCGCCTTGATGCGGTCCAGGCCCTCCCGGTTGCCGACCTGGCAGCCGAGCGCGTAGCAGGAGTCCGTCGGGTACGCGATCAGCCCACCGCCGCGGATCAGCGCCACGATCTGACTGATCGCACGCGGCTGCGGATTGATCGGGTGGACGTCGATGAACCGTGCCATTCCCGGGAGCCTAGCCTGGAGCCTCGTGACAGTAGCTCCGGCCCGGTTCGCCGCGCTGAGGAACCGCGACTGCCGGCCGTACCTCATCGGTGCGGCGCTGGCGATGATGGCCGACAACATCGAGCACGTCCTCACCTACTGGGTGCTCTGGGAGAAGTTCCACTCGCCGGCGCTCGCCGGGTTCGAGGTGATCAGCCACTGGTTGCCGTTCCTGCTGTTCTCGGTGTACTTCGGCGGCCTCGCCGACCGGTTCGACTGCCGCCGGGTCATCCAGGCCGCACAGGCGTTGTTCATGCTCGTCTCGGTCGGGTGGGGCGTCCTGTTCCTCACCGACACGCTCCAGGTGTGGAACGCCTGCCTGCTGCTGGTGCTGCACGGCCTGGCCGGTGCGCTCTGGGGCCCCGGTGAACAGCTCATGCTGCACGACTTCGTCGGCGACGACGAGCTGCCGAGCGCCGTCCGCCTCAACGCGACGTTCCGCAGCCTCGGCATCCTGTTCGGCCCGGTCGTCGGCTCGGCGCTGCTGCTGACCATCGGCCCCACCGCGGGCATCTTCGTCAACGTGCTGTTCTACCTGCCGCTGACGCTGTTCCTGTTCCGGACGAGGTTCACCGGTCACACCCGGGACGGCTTCACCGTCAAGCGGGTCGGGATCACGGACTCCGTGCGCGTCGTCAAGGACATCGCGAACAACCCGACGCTGATCAGCATGATCGTGCTGGGAGGCATCGGCTCGCTGTTCATCGGCGCCTCGCTGCAGTCCACGATGCCGATCTTCGCCAACGACCTCGGGGCCGGCAGCGAGGGCACCGCGTACGGCGTGCTGCTGTTCGCCAACGGCGTGGGCGGGGTGGTCGGCGGCATCGTGCTGGAGGCCACCGGCTGGGTGCGGCCGAACGTGAAGGCGGCCGTGATCAGCACGCTCGTCTACGGCGTCACGACGCTCGTCTTCGCGCTCACCACGAACTACCCGCTGGCCCTCGGCATGCTGGTGCTCGGCGGGGTCGCGAACCTCGCCGCGATGTCGATCGGGCAGACCGTCGTCCAGCTGCTGGCCCCGGCGCCCGACCGCGGCCGGGTGCTCGGCGTCTACGGCACCGCGTCGATGGGGCTGCGGTTCGGCAGCGGGGTGACGGTCGGGCTGTTCGGCGCGGTGGTCGGCATCCACTGGGCGCTCGGCCTGAGCGCCGCCGCGCTCTGCCTCGGCACGATCGCGGCCGGCTTCTACGCCTTCCGCGGCGACACGGTGATGCGGTAGTGCGCGATCTTGCGGTACAGCGTCGCGCGGCCGATGCCCAGCTCCTCGGCGGCGTGCGTCATCGTCTGGTCGGGCTGGGTCAGGCAGCGGACGATCTCGTCGCGCTCCAGCTTCTCCAGCCGGGTCAGCGGCCGGGCGCCGGCGTCGAGCACCTCCGGCGCCAGGTGGTGCAGGTCGACGACGTTCGTGCGGGTCACCGCGTCACGCACCACCCGTTTGAGCTGGGCGGCGTTGCCCGGCCAGGAGTACGCGGTGAGCGCGGCCGCGGCCCGCGGGGTGAACTCGATCGGGCGGTGCCGGGCCGCGAGACCGAAGTGCCGGGCCAGCGGCATGACGTCGTCCGCGCGCCGGCGTAACGGCGGCACCTCGACCAGCGCGTCGACGAGCGGCGCCAGCTCGTCGGGCAGCGCGGTGTACTCCGGCGCGGTGAGCACGAACCGCGCCGCCGCGGCCAGCAGCCGCGCCAGGTCACCGGCCGCCCACGCGGGCAACGTGTGCACCCCCGAGACGATCAGACAGGTGTCGGGTTTGCCGAGCTCCGGCGTCCAGAGCTCGAGCCACGCGGACACGTCGCCGGCCTCGGGCGCCCGCGCGTGCAGGATGCGTGAGCGGGGCGCCAGCCGCCGGTGCGCGAGCGCGGCGACCACCGACTTGCCCACTCCGGGTTCGCCGATCACCGTGACGACACGGCCGGCCGCCACCGCCGCGAGCGTGTCGTCGACGGCCAGCCGCCAGCCGGGGGAGACACACGGGTCGTCCGGCCCGGCGGCCACGTGGAAGATCTCGCCGCGCGGCGACGGGCGCACCGCTCGCCCCGTCGCGCGCACCAGCATCAGCGCGCTCGTCGCGCCGGCCGCTGCCTGGGCGAGCGCCAGCAGCAGTTCCGACGACGACTCCGACCACGTCGTCAGGTTGATGCTGCCGGCCAGGTCGCCGGAGACCGGATCGACGACCGGCACCGCGGCGCACGTGTATTTGCGCAGCTCGGTGGTGTAGTGCTCGTCGGCACGGACGAGCGTGGGGGCACGGTCGGCGAGCGAGAGGCCGAGCCCGTTCGTGCCGGCGTCGCGCTCGGCGTAGGAGAAGCCCGGAGCCAGGTAGACCCGGTCGAGCGAACGGCGGATCGCCGGGTCGTTGCAGAGGCGCGCGAGCACGAGCCCGGTGCGGTCGGCGACGATCAGGCCGATCGGCTCGTTGGCGATCGTCCGCTGCAATCCGCTCAGCACCTCACCGGCGCAGTCGTAGAGCAGGGAATCGGTGTCGACCGACTCCGCGAACACGGGGCTGACCACGTCGGGAGAGACGCCGTACCGCTCGCTGCGGCGCCAGGAGGCACGTAACCGGCCCGGCGCGGAACGGCCGGCCAGAGCATCGTCCACGAGTCACCCCCCGGGAGAGGCTGGGCGTCCAGCGTACGTCTCAGAGTGAGACAGCGCTCGTCTTGAAGGGGTAGGAGGCTCTGCCTAGCGTCCCCCTAAAGGCATCCACCACCCCTCGGAGGCCCAGCATGTACAGCAAAGATGCTGAGAACTACTACGTCGTCGACGCGCACATCGCGCTCTGGGACGCCCGCCCGGAGAACCTGCGCAACGTCCACGGCAAGCAGTTCATCGACTGCTTCTACGACTACCACCGCAACCTCAGCCCCGAGTCCGAGCTCTGGTCGTACGAGGAGTACCTGTACCAGGGCGGCGACCGGCTGATGCGCGACATCTTCGAGCTCGGGTACGCCGACCACGCGATCTTCCAGCCCGCGCTGCTCGGCGAGTTCTACAACAACGGGTTCGGCCAGACCGAGGAAGCCTGGGCCCTCACGCAGCAGCACCCGGACAAGCTCACGTACAACCACTGCTTCGATCCTCGCTTCGGCGAGCAGGGCCTCAAGCAACTGCGTGAGGACGCCGCGCGCTTCGGCCTGAAGGGCGTGAAGCTCTACACCGCCGAGTGGCAGGGCGAGTCGCGTGGCTACAAGCTGACCGACCCCTGGGCGTACCGGTACCTGGAGGCCGCCCAGGAGCTGGGCATCAAGAACATCCACGTCCACAAGGGGCCGACGATCCGGCCGCTGGACCGGGACGCGTTCGACGTGGCCGACATCGACCACGTGGCCACCGACTTCACCGACCTCAACTTCGTCGTGGAGCACTGCGGGCTGCCGCGCCTGGAGGACTTCTGCTGGATCGCCACGCAGGAGCCCAACGTGTACGCCGGGCTCGCGGTCGCGATGCCGTTCATCCACACGCGGCCGCGCTACTTCGCGCAGATCATCGGTGAGTTGCTGTACTGGATCGGCGAGGACCGCATCCTGTTCTCCAGCGACTACGCGCTCTGGACCCCGAAGTGGCTGGTCGAGCGGTTCGTCGACTTCCAGATCCCGGCCGACATGAACGAGTACGCCCCGCTGAGCCTGGAGGCCAAGAAGAAGATCCTCGGCCTCAACGCCGCCCGCCTCTACGACCTGAAGGTGCCGGCCGAACTCCAGCTCCCGACGGCCGAGGCGCCGCAGACCGGCCCCCGGGAGCCGGCCGCCGCCTCATGAGGCCGGCGATCCTGGACGCGCTGGGCACGGTGGTCGACCCCGAGCTGGACGAGCCGATCACCGACCTGGGGTTCGTCCGGTCCGTCGAGATCACCGGCGGGCACGTCGAGATCCACCTGCGCCTGCCGACGTCGTTCTGCGCGCCGAACTTCGCGTATCTCATGGCGTCGGACGCGTACGAGGCGGTGGCTGCGGTTCCCGGCGTCGAGCGGGTGGTCGTGGAGCTCGACGACCACCACGACTCGGAGCTGATCAACGCCGGCCTGGCCGCCGCGGCCGGCTACAAGGGCACGTTCCGGCACGAAGCCGAGGACTCGCTCGACGAGCTGCGCGCGACGTTCCAGCACAAGGCCCACACCGCGGCGACGGAACGGGCGATCACCGCGCTGCTGCGTGCCGAACCCGAGCGGGACGTCTGGGCGCTGACCCTCGCGGACCTCCCGGCCGGTCCGTACACCGACGCCCTGATCCAGCGCCGCACGACGATCGGCTGGCCGGTCGACGCCGGCTCGCCGGTGCTGCTGAACGACGACGGCACCCGTCCGACCCGGGACCAGGCCGAGCTGCGGCTGCGCCGGGCCCGGTCGGTTCGGATCTCGGTCGAGGGGAACGCCCACTTCTGCCGAGGTCTGCTCGCCACCCGCTACCCGGGCGCCGAGCGCGACCAGCGACCGCTACTTCCGCTCATCCTCGAGGAGGCTGCCCGATGAAGGCCGTCCGTGTCGTCGGTTACCACGAGCCGCTGCGCATCGACGACGTCGCGAAGCCGGAGATCACCGGCCCGCACGACGTCGTCGTCCGCATCGGCGGGGCGGGGGTGTGCCGCACCGACCTGCACATCCTCGAAGGCCAGTGGGCGGAGAAGTCCCAGGTCGCGCTGCCGTACACGATCGGGCACGAGAACGCCGGCTGGGTCGAGGCGATCGGCTCCGCGGTCACGAACGTGGCCGAGGGGGACAAGGTCATCCTGCACCCGCTGGTGACCTGCGGGCTCTGCCGGGCCTGCCGCGACGGCGACGACGTGCACTGCGAGAACAACGCGTTCCCCGGCATCGACACCGACGGCGGCTACGCGGAGTACCTGAAGACGTCCGCGCGCAGCGTCGTCAAGATCGACGACCGGCTCGAGCCGTCCGACGTCGCCGCGCTGGCCGACGCGGGTCTGACCGCGTATCACGCGGTGGCGAAGTCGTCGCGCCGGCTGCGTGCCGGCGACCGGGTCGTGCTGATCGGGGCCGGGGGCCTCGGCCACATCGGCATCCAGGTGATGGCGGCGCTCTCGCCGGCCGAGATCATCGTCGTCGACCGCAACCCGGACGCGCTCAAGCTCGCGCTCGAGCTGGGCGCCCAGCACGGGGTGGTGGCCGGCGGGAACCACGTGGAGGAGGTACTGGACCTGACCGGCGGGCACGGCGCCGAGCAGGTCATCGACTTCGTCGGCGAGGGCGGCTCGACCGCGGAGGGGCTGCGGATGACGCGGCGGGCCGGTGACTACCACGTCGTCGGGTACGGCGAGAACATCAACGTGCCGACGATCGACCTGATCTCCACCGAGGTCAACATCGTGGGCAACCTCGTCGGCTCGTACAACGACCTGGTGGCGCTGATGGCGCTCGCCGCCGCGGGCAAGGTCACGCTGCATACTGCGAAGTACCAGCTCGACGACTTCCAGACCGCGATCGACGACCTGGACAACGGACGCGTCCGCGGGCGGGCCATCCTGATTCCCTAGGAGCAGCTTTGATCTTCATCACCGCCAAGTTCCTGATCAAGCCCGAGCACGCCGACTCGTGGCCGGAGATCAGCAAGGCGTTCACCGAGGCGACCAGGGCCGAGCCCGGCAACCTCTGGTTCGACTGGTCGCGCAGCGTCGACAACCCCGATGAGTACGTCATCAACGAGGCGTTCCGCGATCAGGACGCCGGCGTGGCGCACGTGACCGCGGAGCACTTCAAGGCCGCGCAGCGGGAACTGCCGCAGTACCTGCAGGCGACGCCGAAGATCGTGAACACGACGGTGCCCGGCACCGACTGGTCCGAACTCGGCGAGTTCGAGGTCAAGTGAGCGAGCCCAGCAGCTCGTAGGTGCGCTGCTGATCGGCGGGGCCACCGAAGTGCGTCTGCGTGAGGACCACGTCGGTGGCCCCGGCCTCGTAGTAGCGCCGGATCGCGGCCTCGACCGTCTTCTCGTCGCCGAGGACGGCCAGTTCGGCTGCCGTGCTGAGCCCTTCGCGGGCGACGACCCGCTGGTAGGACGGAATCGAGTCGTAGAACGCGAGTGGGCCGGCGGCGGCGTCGCGCGCGGCGTCGGGGTCGCTCGCGAACCCGCCCGGCAGGAACGCGACGATCCGCGGTGCCGGGCGGCCGGCCCGCTCGGCGGCCGCGGTGATCGTCGGGACGATCTCCTCGGCCAGCGTCCGCGGACCGGCCAGATACGGGAGCGTGCCGTCGGCCAGTTCGCCGGTGACGCGCAGCGCCTGCGGACCCATCGCCGCCACGTGGATCGGCGGCGGTGTGGCCCCGGCCAGGGTGATCGGCCGCACCGGGTCCGCGGTGATCAGCTCACCCCGGAACTCCGCGTCCCCGGTCTCCAGCAGCGTCCGCAGCGCGGTGAGGAACTCGCGGAGCACCGCGATCGGGCGGTCGAACGGGATCCCGAACGTCTGCTCGGTCAACGTCTTCGTGCCGAGCGCGAGGCCGAGCCGGAACCGGCCGCCGGTCGCGGCCCGCGCCACCTGCACCTGGGTGGCGACCAGCACCGGGTGCCGGCCGAAGATCGGTATCGCCGAGGTGCCGACCTCGACCTCGGGTAGCTCCCGCGCGACGACCGTGGCCAGCGTCGTCGCGTCGTAGTCGAAGCGCTGGGCGAACCACAGCGAGCGCAGGCCGGCGTCGCGCGCTCGGCGGGCGTGCGCCAGCACGGCGTCCACATAGTTGGTGGTCGATGGGTCGAAGTCGGCGACGGCGATCCCGATGCTCATTCGAGCATTGTATTCCTATCGGGGAGGTCGGAGTTCGCGCCGGAGGATTTTGCCGGTGGTGGTTTTGGGGAGCTCGTCGACGAACTCCACGATGCGGGGGTATTTGTAGGCCGCCATGGTGGCGCGACAGAACTCCACCAACTCGTCGGGCGTTGCCGAGGCGCCGGGCCGCAGGGACACGAACGCTTTGACGGTCTCGCCGCGGTACTCGTCGGGCACGCCGACGACGGCGGCTTCGCGGACCGCCGGGTGCGTGTAGAGCACGTCCTCGACCTCGCGCGGCCAGACCTTGTACCCGGCCGCGTTGATCATGTCCTTCTTGCGGTCGACCAGGTAGAACCAGCCGTCGGAGTCCATGAAGCCGACGTCGCCGGTGCGCAGCTCGCCGCCGGGGATCGACTCGGCGGTGGCGTCGGGCTTGTTCCAGTACCCCGGCACCACCTGGGGCCCGCGGATCGCGAACTCCCCGACCTCGCCGACCGGGACCTCCGCGCCGTCCTCGCCCAGCACACGCACGTCGGTGTTGAACACCGGAACGCCGATCGAGAGCGCGCCGGACGTGGGGTCGACCGGCGCCCGCGCTCCGTAGGGCACGCCGTGCGACGGCGAGTTCGTCTCGGTGAGCCCGTAGATGTTGTGGATGTTCAGTCCGGTCGCGGCCGCGATCCGGTCTCGTACGGCCGGGGCGATCGGCGCGCCGCCCGAGTACACGATCGTCAGCGACGCGAAGTCGTCGGAGGTGGCGTCGGGCTGGTCGGCGAGGCTGATGAACACGGTGATCGCCGCGACCGTGAACGTCGGCCGGTGCTCGCGGATCGCGTCCAGCACGACGCCGGGGTGGAACCGGTGGGCCAGCACCAGCGGCGCCGGCAGCAGCAGCGCGATGCCGATGTGCCCGACCAGGCCGGTGATGTGGAACAGCGGCGCGACGCCGAGGATCCGGTCGGCCGGCGTCAGCGCCATCCAGTCGCGGTAGGTCTGCGCGTTGAACGCGAGGTTGCGGTGGGTGTTCAGCGCGCCTTTCGGGACGCCCGTGGTGCCGGAGGTGTAGGTCAGGATCGCGACGTCGTCGGGTGCGGGGTCGACCGGCGGCGGCGTGCGCCCGTCGTACTGCTCGAGGAGCGTCTCCAGGTCGCTCGCGTCCTCGATGACCGGCTTGGTGACGTGGGCGAACAGCCGCGGGTCGATGCGCTGCTGCCGGTCGAGCGCCGAGGCGGTGATCACGATGCGGACGTCGGTGGCGCCCGACGCGACGACCGCGCGCCCCACGTCGGCGTACAGCTCGTCCAGGCAGAGCAGCGCGGACGCCCCGGCGTCGGTGAGCAGATACGTCAGCTCGCGGTGCCGGTTCATCGGGTTGATCGCGACCGCGATCCCGCCGGCCTTCCAGGCCGCCACCAGCCCGATCACGAACGCGGGGTCGTTCTGCAGGTAGAGCGCGATCCGGTCGCCGGCGGCGAACCCCCGGTCCAGCAGCGCCGAGGCCAGCGCGTCCGACGCGCGGTCCAGCTCCGCCAGCGTGAGGACGCCGTCGAAGTACCGGATCACCTCGGTGCCCGGGGCCCGGGCCAGCGAGGCGCGGAACAGGTCGAGCATCGTCTCGTGGTCGGGGGTGAGTTCGGCGGGCCGGCCCTCGCCGTAGTGCGCGAGCCAGGGTTTCGCGCTCATTTGATCGCGACGGGATTCACCGGCGATCCGCTCGCCCGCGCGACCTTCAGCGGGGCGGCGACGTAGAGGAAGGTGTACTGCTTGTCCTCCGCGCAGCTGGCCGCGAGCTTCTCCAGGTCGCAGATCTCGGTGAGCGTGACGCCCAGGTCACGCATCAGCGCGCAGTGCAGGGGGAGCGCGACGCCGGACACCGGGTCGATCGTGACCTCGTTCGCGATCGTGTCGGTGACCAGGTTCGGGATCTCCTTGTCCTGGAACCACTGCACGAGCTCGCGCGAGTAGGTCAGGCCGGGCTCGCAGAACCCCTCGTAGAACGCCGGGCCCTGCTCGAAGAAGAGCCGCAGGAAGTTCGTCCGGATGAGGAGGATGTCGTGCGGTTCGATCGTGTGGCCCTGAGCCGACGCGCAGGCCTCGAGGTCCTCGTGGGTGAACGTCTCGGCCTTCTCGAGGTTCTCCTTGCCGCGGAAGCGGGCGAGGTCGAGCAGGACGCCCCGGCCGACGACACCGCGCTCCGCGATCGGCTGGACGCTGGCCTTGTCGAGCCCGCCGACCGTGGTGCGGGCGTCGTACCCGTTCCAGATCTTGCCGCCGTACCAGACGTGACCGAGCGCGTCGTACTGCGTGGAGCCCTGCAGGAACGCGTTGATCTTGTCGTCGGCGTAGTGCAGGCCGCCGGGGAACTGGGGAGCGCTGTCGCTGTCCCAGGTCGATTCGTCGAGCACCTGGGTGCGGACGGCCGGGGTGCGGCCGGGCCACACCGGGTCGCCCTTCGGGTCGCCGATCAGGCGTTGGAGTGTGAACACCGAGCCGGAGCGGATGTGAGCGGCGCCACGGAGAACCTCCGCGGCGGTGAGGTGGTTGAGCGCGCCGACTTCGTCGTCGTCACCCCACCGGCCCCAGTTGGACGGTGTATCGCGGAGTAATTCGGTCATCTCGGGAGCATCAGGCATCGGGCACCCTCCGGTCTCGACAGTGAAACCGTGCTGACCGTCACATGCCGAACGCGACGTGTCAACGAAACGCGTGACCCACACCCTGGGAACCACGCTTGACGATGTCGACTAGGGCACGGAGACTTGCTCGAACCTATGTGCCCGATAGGGATACAACGGAGGCGTCCGTGCGCAAACTGATCCTGCTGGCTCTCGTCGGCCTCGGTGCCCAACTCGTCGACGGCAGCCTGGGAATGGCGTACGGCGTCACGTCGACGACGCTCCTGCTGGCGATCGGCACCAACGCCGCCGCGGCCTCGGCCACCGTGCACCTCGCCGAGGTGGGCACCACGCTGGTCTCCGGGTTCTCGCACTGGCGGTTCGGCAACGTCGACTGGCCGGTGGTGCTGAAGATCGGGGTACCGGGCGCGTTCGGCGCGTTCGCCGGCGCGACGTTCCTCTCCAGCCTCGACACCGCGACCGCCGCGCCGATCATGGCGCTCATCCTGCTGGCGCTCGGGCTCTACGTGCTCGTCCGGTTCACGCTCTTCGGCCTGCGCAAGGACCGGTTGGGGCTACCGCTGCGCAAGCGGTTCCTCGCGCCGCTCGGCGTCTTCGCCGGTTTCATCGACGCCACCGGCGGTGGCGGCTGGGGTCCGGTGGGCACGCCGGCGATCCTGGCCAGCGGCCGGCTGCAGCCCCGCAAGGTCGTCGGCTCGATCGACACCAGCGAGTTCCTGATCTCGGTCGCCGCGAGCATCGGCTTCTTCGTCGGCATCGGCTCGGAGAACATCGACTTCGGCTGGGTGGTCGCGCTGCTCATCGGCGGCGTGATCGCCGCGCCGATCGCCGCCTGGCTGGTGCGCCACGTTCCGCCGCGCGTGCTGGGGTCGCTCGTCGGCGGCATCATCGTGCTGACGAACACCCGCTCGCTGCTCAAGAGCGACTGGATCGACGCACCCGACGGCGTGCGCTACGGCTTCTACGCGGTGATCTACCTGGTCTGGGCGGCGGCGATCGCCTGGTCGTTCAAGCAGTACTTCGCGGACAAGGCCCAGGAATCCGTGGACGCCGTCACCGCGGTCGAGGACGTTCAGCGCCCGGAAGAGGAGTCCAAGGAGTCGGTGCCGGCCTGAGGTTCCGGCGGCTTGCGCCAGACCGAGACGTGCTTCGTGCTCTCGTGGGTGAACGGCGTACGGTGCCAGTCCTCCCAACGGGCCTCGAGGTGGAGGCCGGCGAGCTGGGCCATCAGGTCGAGCTCGGCCGGCCAGGCGTAGCGGAACGGGATCGAGCGGAACTCGCCGGGCTCGACGTAGTTCGAGCTCATCGCCTGCGTCGCGGTGTCGTAGCGGTCGAACGCCCAGCGGTTCTCGCCGTCCAGCCACGGCACCATCGTCTGGCCCGGCGGCAGGCGCCGCAGCTCCGGCACCATCACCTCGATCAGGAACCGCCCCCCGGGCGCCAGGTGCGCGGCGGCGTTGCGGAAACAGGCGACCTGGGCCTCCTGCGTGGTGAGGTTCATGACCGTGTTGAAGACCAGGAAGACGAGGTCGTAGGCGCCGTCCACGCGGGTGGTGGTCATGTCGCCGACCGTGACCCGGACGGCGTCGGCACCGGGTTTGGCGCGTAGCCGCTCGACCATCGCGTTCGAGAGCTCGATGCCGGCCACCTCGACGCCCCGCGCGGCCAGCGGCAGCGCGATCCGCCCGGTGCCGACGGCGAACTCCAGCGCGCGGCCGGGAGCGGCGCCGGGGCGCTGCGCCAGCGAGGCCAGCACGTCGACCGTGGTGCCGACGACGGCGGGGGAGAACTCCGTGCTGTCGGGATCGTCGTAGGTCGCGGCGATGCTTTCGCCGAAATATCCGTCTTGGTCCACGGCGGGGACCGTAACGCCGAGCGTCCGGCACGTCGAGGTGATTTCGGAGCGCCCCCAGCGTATCAATCTTAAACCGATATGACAGGTAGGGTTTTAGTAGTTAAGCTCCGCTCTCGTGATTCGGATCGAAGGCCTACGGAAGACCTACCGGTCGGCGAGGCGGGACGTCATCGCGGTCGACGGTGTGGACCTCACCGTCGCGGAAGGAGAGATCCACGGGGTCATCGGTACCAGCGGCGCGGGCAAGAGCACGTTGCTGCGCTGCGTCAACCTGCTGGAGCGGCCCGACGCCGGCACGATCACGGTCGACGGCACGGAGCTGACGTCGTTGTCCGTCGGCGAGCTCCGCCGGGCCCGGCACGGCATCGGCATGATCCATCAGCACTTCGCGCTGCTCTCGTCACGCACCGCCGCCGGCAACGTGGCGCTCCCGCTGGAGGTCACCGGGGTGGGCCGGGCGGAGCGGGCCGAACGGGTGGCCGAGCTGCTCGACCTGGTCGGGCTCGGCGACCGGGGCGGGGCGTACCCCGCGCAGCTCTCCGGCGGCCAGAAACAGCGCGTCGGGATCGCCCGTGCGCTCGCCGGACGTCCGAAAGTGCTGTTGTCGGACGAGGCGACCTCGGCGTTGGACGCGGACACCACCGGTTCGATCCTCAGCCTGCTGCAGGACCTCAACCGTCGGCTGGGCCTGACGATCCTGCTGATCACCCACGAGATGGGGGTGGTGAAGCAGGCGTGCCACTCGGCCGCGGTGATGCGCAACGGGCGGTTCGTCGAGTCGGGCCCGGTGGCGGAGTTGCTGACGGCGCCCGGCAGCGAGCTCACCCGCGGGCTGTTCCCGCTCGGGCCGGTACCGGACGTGCCCGGGACCACGGTCGTCGACGTCACGGTCAGCGGCACGCACGCCGACGACGCGCTGCTCGCCGGCCTCGTCCGCCGGTTCGACGCCGACGTCCGCATCCTCAGCGGCGCGGTCGAGCAGCTCGCCGCGGTGCGCGCGGGGCGTCTGCGCCTGGCGCTGCCCGGCGACCGGTCCGCGGCCCAGCCCTTGATCGCCTACCTCCGCGATCACGGCGCCCTGGTGGAGGTGGCCGCATGACCTGGTCGGAACTCAGTGAGATCCTCGGCGTCGGGCTGCAGGAGACCGCCTACATGGTCGGCGTCTCCACGGTGCTCACCGCCGTCGGCGGGCTGCTCGTCGGCGTGCTGCTCGTGCTCACCGACCGCGGTGGCCTGCTGACCGCACCGCCGGTGAACGCGGTGCTCGGGCTGGTCGTCAACGTCGGCCGGTCGTTGCCGTTCATCATCCTGCTGGTCGCGGTCATCCCGTTCACCCGCGCGATCGTGGGCACCACGATCGGCACGTCCGCGGCGATCGTGCCGCTGACGATCGGGGCGATCCCGTTCTTCGCCCGCATCGTCGAGTCCGCGATCCGTGACGTGCCGCCCGACGTCGTCGCGGCCGCCGTGGCGATGGGCGCCACCCGTCGCCAGATCGTCGGGAAGGTGCTGCTCCGCGAGGCCCGGCCGGGTCTGGTCGCGGGCCTGACGATCACGGTCGTCGCGCTCGTCGGCTACTCGGCGATGGCCGGCGTCGTCGGCGGCGGTGGCCTCGGTGACCTCGCGATCCGCTACGGCTACCAGCGCTTCGAGACCGAGGTCATGGTCGCCACGGTCGTGGTGCTCGTGGTGTTCGTCCAACTCATCCAGATGCTCGGCGATCTGATCGTTCGCCGTCTCTCCCACCGATAAGGAAACCCATGCGTCGCCTCCTGGTCGCCCTCACGCTCGTCTTCGGGCTCGCCGCCTGCGGCGGTGACTCCGGGACGTCGTCCGACGGCGCGCTCAAGGTCGGGGTCAGCCCCGTTCCGCACGGCGAGATCCTGACGTACATCAAGGACAACCTCGCCGAGAAGGAAGGCCTGGACCTCGAGATCGTCGAGTTCAACGACTACGTCCAGCCCAACGTCGCGCTGCAGGACAAGCAACTCGACGCGAACTACTTCCAGCACAAGCCGTACCTGGCCGAGGAAGTGAAAGCCAAGGGCTACAAGTTCACCGCGCTGACGCCGGTGCACATCGAGCCGCTCGGTCTGTACTCGAAGAAGGTCAAGGACCTCACGGCCGTCCCCGAGGGCGGCGTCGTCGCGATCCCGAACGACCCCTCGAACTCGGGCCGGGCGCTGAACCTGCTCGCCGCCAACGGGTTGCTCACGCTGAAGGACGGCGTCGGCGTCAACGCGACCGAGCGGGACATCGCGTCGAACCCGAAGAAGCTCACGTTCAAGGCGCTGGAAGCCGCGCAGCTGCCGCGGAGCCTGGACGACACCGCGGTCTCGGTGATCAACGGCAACTACGCGATCGAGACGGACCTCAACCCGGCCGAGGACGCCCTCGCGCTGGAGAGCGGCACCGACAACCCCTACGCGAACCTGCTCGTCGTCCGGGCCGGGGACGAGAAGGACGAGCGTGTCGTGAAGCTGGAGAAGCTGTTGCACTCGCCCGAGGTGAAGAAGTTCATCGAGGACAAGTACTCGGGCTCGGTGCTCGCGGCGTTCTGAGGCGTCCGAGGCCCGCCGCCGGCTCCATTTGGGGCGGGCCTCGACGGCCGCGGAGGGTCACTCGGTGCGGTCGTAGGCCGCCTGTGCGGCCGCGATCTCGTCGCGGTGCTCGATCGACCACTGGCGCAGGGCCCGTAGCGGCTCCAGCAGCGTGCGCCCGGCGTCGGTGAGGCCGTACTCGACCCGGACCGGCACCTCCGGGTAGACCGTGCGCCGCACCAGCCCGTCCCGTTCGAGGCTGCGCAGCGTCTGCGTCAGCATCTTCTGCGAGATCCGCTCGATCCGGCGGCGCAGCTCGGAGAAGCGGGCGTCCCCGTCGCCGAGCACACCGACGACGAGGACGGTCCACCGGTCGCCGACGCGATCCAGAATGCGCCGGGTGGGGCAGTCGGCGTGATACGGATCACCCGCGATCACCGCGTCTACCTGGGTGGTTACCACGAAGTGCCTTCTTCCCGCTGGAGACCTGGTCTCTTACGGTAACCATGTCGAACCCCGTGGGGAAGAAGGGCACATCATGTCTCGCATCGTCGTCATCGGCGGCACCGGTTACGCCGGATCGGCAATCGTCGCGGAGGCCGCCGGGCGCGGTCACGAGGTCACCGCGTTCAGCCGCTCCGCGCCTACCGAGCCCGTCCCGGGTGTCACCTACGTCCAGGGTGACGCCACCGACGAGGCCGCGCTGGCCGCCGTCGTCCGAGGCGCCGACGTGGTGGTGGCCGCGCTCGCGCCGCGCGGCCCGCTGGCCGGCACTTTCCGCGCCGTCACCGGCACCGCCGCCCGCCTGGCCGACGCCGAGGGCGCCACGCTGTACGTCGTCGGAGGCTTCTCGTCGCTGCGCCCGGCGCCCGGGGCCCCGCGTTTCGTCGAGGACCTCACCCACGTCCCGGCCGAGCTGCACACCGAGGTGCTGGCCGGTGCCGGCCTGGTCGTCGAGGACCTCCCGGCGACGCCCGAAACGCTCAACTGGGTGTTCGTGAGCCCGGCCCGGATGTTCGGCTCTTTCGCGCCCGGCGAGCGCCGGGGCGCGTACCGGGTCGGCGACGAGGTGTCCGTGGCCCCGTCCGACGGCGGCGCGATCTCCGGTGCGGACTACGCGCTCGGCTTCGTCGACCTCATCGAGAAGGGCGCCCACCACCGCGCCCACGTGAACCTCGCCCACTGAACCCCGCGCGCGGAGCGGGCTCAGCTGCGGACGAGGAGGAACTCGAAACCCTCGTCGAGGAAGTAGATGCGTGAGTGGGAGAGCGGGCGTCCCCCCGGTAGGTACTGCACCTGGTCGAGCAGCAGGTACAAACCGTCGGGATGCCGCCCCGCGCCCCATCCCACCGACGGCTCCAGCACCGCACGCACGCGCGCCACCGCCCGATCGGGCAGCGCGTTCACCTTCGCGTACTGCTCGAACAGCGAGCCGGACAGGTCGGCGTCGCCCGGTAACGCGTCCGCGGCGACCACGGAGTAGTCGAAGGCCACCGTCCGGCCGTCGGAGGTGATCTCGCGTTCGATCTCGTAGACCTCCGACGCGGCGCCGCGCTCGAGCAGCTCGGCCTCGGACGTCGTGACCACGCGCCGGCGGCGCGACCGGTAGGACGCGCCCGGGCGGTGGCCCTGCTGGGCGATGAGATCGTGCAGCGAGCGCAGCTCCTGCAGCCCGGCCCGGATCGACGAGTTGTACCGCGTCACGAACGTGCCTGATCCGTGGCGTGTCGTCACCAGCCCGGCCCGCTGCAGCGCGAGCAGCGACGCCCGCATCGTGTGCCGGCTGACCGCGTACTCGGCGGCGAGTTCCGCCTCGCTCGGCAGCTGGTCCCCGGTGGACCACTCGACCCCGATGCGCTCCCGTAACGACGCCGCGATCACTTCCGGAAGTGCGGTTGGTCGCACCGGACGCCTGGTGATGGTCACACTCCTGCCAAGGATAACCGTACGCGCGTTAGCCTAGCGATCAGTGGAAGTTGTTCAATCACTGATCAACTCCGTATGCTGCCGGGAGCATACCCCACACTGCTGGTAGGAGAACTCAGGAATGCGGTTACGTCGTCACGCCAAGTTATTGGCCCTGACCCTGGGCGCGGCCGTCGTGGCGGTCGCCGCTACCGGGTGCAGCGCCGAGTCCGGCTCGAGCGCCGATGGCGCCAAGAAGTCGATCGTCGTCATCACCCCGAACCCCGTCGGCGTCGACGCGTTCCTGAAGCTCTCCGTCGACGGCTCCAAGGCCGCCGCGAAGACCGCGAACGCCGACGTCAAGGTGTACGAGAGCACCGACCCGACGAGCATCTCGCAGAACCTGCAGGCCGCGATCGACGCGAAGCCGAACCTGATCGTCGCGATCGGCTTCAACTTCGACGACCTCATGAAGACCGCGCCGGTCGACAACCCCGACCAGCAGTTCCTGCAGGTCGACTCGTGCCCGGAGAACCCGGCCAAGAACCTCACCTGCGCCCGGTTCAAGGAGTACGAGGCGGTGTACCTGGCCGGCGTCGAGGCCGGTCTGCTGACCAAGAAGAACGCGCTCGGCGCCGTCGCCGCGCTCGACTCGCCTTTCATCCACCGCTGGACCGACCCGTTCGGTGAGGGCGCGAAGTCGGTGAACCCGAAGTCGACGTTCACCCCGCTCTTCGTCGGTGGCAACAACCCGTTCAGCGACCCGGCGCGGGCGAACGCCCAGGCCGAGACGCTGGCCCAGAAGGGCGTCGACTACGTGATGGCCGCCTCCTCGGGCGGTAACACCGGCGTCTTCCAGGCCGCCAAGGCCGGTGGCTTCTACGCGTTCGGCGTCGACGTCAACGAGTGCGGCAAGGAGCCCGGCGTCGTCGTCGACAACGCGATCAAGCGTGTGGACGTCGCGATCCAGAACGCGGTCAAGGCGATCTTCGACGGCAAGCCCGGCGGCGTCACCGAGTACGGCCTCAAGGAGGACGGCGTCGGCCTGACCGGCCTGGAGGCCGACGTGGCCAGCTCCGGCTGCGTCATCGCCCAGCACCAGGACGTGCTGACCAAGGTCAAGGAAGTCCGCGACCAGATCGTCTCCGGCAAGCTGGTCGTGAAGGACCCGGCCGCGGCATGACCGACGCTCGTGTGCGCCTCGCCGGGATCACCAAGCGGTTCGGCCCGGTCGTCGCGAATGACGACGTCGACCTCGAACTGCGCGCCGGCGAGGTGCACGCGATCGTCGGCGAGAACGGCGCCGGCAAGTCGACGCTGATGTCGGTGCTGTACGGCAGCGTGCGGCCCGACGAAGGGCGGATCGTGGCCCGCGGCGAGGACATCGGCTTCGACTCGCCGAAAGCCGCCATCGCCGCCGGGATCGGCATGGTCCACCAGCATTTCCAGCTGTTCGAGAGCATGTCGGTCACCGACAACGTGATCTACGGCGCGGAACCGGTGAAGCGGGGCTTCCTCGACCGGCCCGGGGCCCGCCGACGCGTCGCCGCGCTGGTCGAGGAGTACGGGTCGACGCTCGACCCCGCCGCGACCGTCGCGTCGCTGCCGATGGGGCTGCGTCAGCAGGTCGAGATCATGAAGGCGCTCTACCGGGGCGCCGACGTGCTGATCCTCGACGAGCCGACCGCGGTGCTCACGCCGGCCGAGACCGCGCTGCTGTTCACGTCGGTCCGGCGGCTGGCGGAGCGGGGCACCGCGGTCGCGCTCGTCACCCACAAGCTCGACGAGGTCATGCAGGTCAGCGACCGGGTCACGGTGTTGCGCCGGGGCGCGGTCGTCGACTCGCTCGCCACCGCGGCGACCACCCCCGCGAAGCTCGCCCACCTGATGACCGGCCGGGACATCGAGGCGGCGACGAACGACGCGCCGCACGAGCCGGGGGAGGCCGTGCTCGAGGTGACCGACCTGCGTGCGGCGCCGGTCCACGTCGACCGGCTGACCGTGCGCGCGGGGGAGATCGTCGGGATCGCCGGCGTCGCCGGCAACGGCCAGAGCGAGCTGGTGCAGGCGGTGGTCGGGCTCCGGTCGGCGTCCGGCACGGTGCGGATCGCCTCGGCCGACGTCAGTCGAGCCGACCTGCGGCGGCGGCGGGCCGCGGGGCTGGCCTACGTCCCCGAGGACCGGGGCGCGGTCGGGTCGGCCCGATCGCTGAGCATCACCGAGAACCTGGCCGTCGGGCACTTCCGGAAGGGGTGGCTGAAACCGGCCCGGCTCCGGGAGTTCGCGGCCGAGCTCATGCGCAGGCACGACGTGCGGGGAGCCGGGCCGGACGCCCCGGTGTCCTCGCTCTCCGGCGGCAACGCGCAGAAGGTCGTGCTCGCGCGGGAGCTGGAGCACCGGGCGCCGCTGCTGGTGGCCGAGAACCCGACCCAGGGCGTCGACATCGGCGCGATCGAGTACATCCACCGGGAGCTGCTGGACTACCGGGCCGCCGGGCACGGCGTGCTGCTGGTCTCCAACGAGCTGAGCGAGCTGATCGCGCTCGCCGACCGCGTGCACGTGATGGTCGACGGCCGCTTCGTGGCCGCGTTCGACCGCGCCGACCTCTCCGAACAACGCCTCGGCGAGGCCATGACCAACGCCACCGACGAGGCTCCGGCGCTGACTCCACCGGGAGAGGACACATGAGCACGCTGACGGCAGTGGGTCGGCGGGCCGTCACCGGGGCCGCGCTGCCGGCGTTGGTCGCCAGCTTCCTGGTCGGGGCGATCGTGCTGCTCAGCGCGGGCACCAACCCGCTCACCGGGTACGAGGCGCTGTTCCGCGGCATCCTGCTCGACACCAACCTGCCCTACCTCGCGGCGGCGTTCGCGCCGATCCTGGGCATGGCCGTGAGCTTCGCGATCCCGCTGCGCATGGGCGAGTTCAACCTCGGAGGCGACGGGCAACTCGTCCTCGGTGGCATCACCGCCGCCGCGGTGGCGATCGCGCTGCCGGACGCGGGCCTGGCCGGCTACGCGCTGGCCGCGCTGGCCGGCGCCGCCGCCGCGGCGGCCTGGGCGTACCTCGCGGTGCCGCTGGCCCGCTTCGGCCGCGTCCCGGTCATCATCTCGACGCTGCTGCTCGGCTTCCCGGCCGTGAGCTTCGCGTCGTACCTGGCGCGCTACCCGCTCACCGACAAGGGCACCGGCATCCCGCAGACCCCGCGCCTGCCCGACGCGATGCACCTGCCGTCGCTGCCCGCGAACGCCTACGTCAACCTCGGCCTGGTCGTGGCGGTGCTGCTGTTCGCCGCGTACTGGATCGTCGACGCGCGCACGGCCACCGGCCTGGACCTGCGCACGCTCGGGGCGAACCTCCGTTTCGGCGAGTACGTCGGCATCAACCTGAACCGCCGCACCAGCGGCGCGCTGGCGGCCAGCGGCGCGATCGCCGGCCTCACCGGCGCGATGATCGTCGCCGGCCCGCCCTACCGGTTCATCGACGGCGCGCTCGTCGCGCCCGGATACACGTTCACCGGCGTCACCGTGGCGCTGATCGCGTCCGGCCGCCCGGCGGGGCTGCTCGCCGGCGCGATGCTGTTCACCGCGCTGCAGGTCGGCGGCACCGGCATGGAACGCGACGTCGGCATCCCCCGGCAGCTGACAGCGATCATCCAGGCGAGCGTCGTCATCACGTTCGTGCTGATCGTCGCGGTGCAGGCCTACCGCGCGAAGACGAAGGCGGGGGCCCGGTGAACGTCTTCACGCTCGGTTTCGTCGCGGCGGTCCTGATCGCGCTCGCGCCGGTGCTGCTCGCCGCGCTCGGCGGCGCCCTCTGCGCCCGGGCCGGCGTCTTCAACATCGGCCTCGAGGGCCAGATGCTGCTCGGCTGCTTCACCGCGGTCGCGGTCAGCGCGAAGACCGGCAGCGCGCTGCTCGGCGTCGCCGCGGCGGTGGGCGCGGGCGTGCTCACCGCGCTGATCCTGGCCGTCGGGTCGATCCGGCTGCGTGCCGATCCGATCGTGCTCGCGATCGGGACGAACCTGCTCGCGGTCGGCCTCACCGGCTTCCTGCTGCGCTCGCTGCTCGGCACCAGCGGCACCTACAGCAGCCCCGACCTGGCCGGCCTCGGACGCCTCGGCGACACCTGGCTGGGTCGCGTCCCGATCCTGGGTGACGTGCTCGCGAGCAGCAGCTGGGTTGTCGTGCTGAGCCTGCTGCTGGTGCCGGCGCTCGGAGTCTTCCTGGCGCGACACCCGGCGGGGCTGCGTCTGCGTGGCATCGGTGAGAACCCGGACGCCGCCCGTAGCCTCGGCGTCAACGTGAACGGATATCAGCAGGCCGCGGTGCTCGTCGCGGGTGGGCTCTGCGGCCTGGCCGGCGCGCAGCTCGCGCTGGGCAACGTGCAGCTGTTCAGCGAGCAGATGACCGCAGGCCGCGGCTGGGTCGCGGTCGTCGCCGTGATGCTCGGCCGCGGACGTCCCGGGCTCGTGCTGGCCGCCAGCCTCGTGTTCGGCGCGGCCGAGGCGTTCGGTTTCCGGCTGCAGGGCCTCGGCCTCCCGCAGCAGGCCACCGACGCCGCGCCGTACGTGATCACGCTGATCGCGCTGATCCTGACGTCGGCCCGCTGGAAGCGCCGGAGCCCCGATCCGCTCCCCGAACCCACCGCAGTCGAAGCCACAGGAGGAACCCGATGACGTCCCGCCGCGCCGTGGTCGTCGACACCGACACCGGTATCGACGACGCGCTCACGCTGGTGTACCTCGCCGCGGTCGGTGGCGTGGACCTGGTCGCGATCACCGCCACCCACGGCAACTGCTCGACCGCGGACTCGGCGGTGAACGTCGGCCACGTGCTGGGGTTGTGCGGCGTCGAGGGGGTCCCGATCCACCTCGGCCGGCCCGGCCCGATCTCCGGCAAGGAACCCCGCTACTCCCACCACGTGCACGGCTACGACGGCCTCGGCGACCTGGGCCTCGAGCGGATCCCGAGCACGCAGGCGGAGGAGTCGGCCGCGGACGCGCTGGTGCGCATCGGGCAGGAGCGGCCCGGCGAGGTCGACCTGCTGGTGCTCGGCGCGATGACGAACCTCGCCGACGCGATCGCGATCGACCCGCAGGTGCTCACCCGGTACCGCTCGATCGTGGTGATGGGCGGCTCGGGGCCGTACCAGCCCGCCGGCACGATCCTCGAGGTCGACGCGAACGTGGACGCCGACCCGCAGGCCGCCGCGGTGGTGTACGCCGCCGAGCGCAGCGAGATCGTGATGGTCGGCGTCAACGTGACGACGCCGGCGATCCTCGACGAGGAGTTCATCGCGGCGCTCGCCGACCGGCCCGGCCCCGTGACGTCGTTCTGTTCCGCGATCCTCGGCTACTACCTGGACTTCTACCAGGAGAAGTGGGGCCGCCGGATCTGCTCGGCGCACGACCCGCTCGCCGCCGGGATCCTGCTGCACCCGGAGTGGGCCACCCGCACCGCCGACGGGCCGGTCAACGTGCGCGACGACGGCTACGCGGTCCGCGCCCGCCTGATGCGTACCGCCGAGCTGGAGCTCCCGGCCTTCCCCCTGGTCGACGCCCCGGCGACGAAGGTCGTACTCGACGTCGACCAGGCCGCGTTCCTCGCCGAGTTCACCGACGTGCTGGCGAACGCGGACGCACGCCTAGGCCTCGGCTAGGAACCGTTCGAGCACGCGGACGCCGAACCGCAGGGCGTCGACGGGCACCCGCTCGTCGACGCCGTGGAACAGCGCGGAGAAATCCAGCTCGGGCGGAAGCCGCAGCGGGGTGAAGCCGAACGTGCGGATGCCGAGCCGCTGGAAGGCCTTCGCGTCGGTGGCGGCGGGCAGCAGGTACGGCAGCAGGCGGGCGCCGGGGTCCTCGGCCGTCACCGCGGCGCCCATCGCGTCGACGATCGGACCGTCGAACGGGGTCTCCCACGCCGGGAGGTGCCGCCAGGTCGCCTCGATGCCCGGCCCCAGCACCTCGACGATCTCGCGTTCGAACGCTTCCCGGCGGCCCGGGAGTACCCGGCAGTCGACCTCGGCGCGAGCCACCGACGGCACCACGTTGGACTTCACGCCGGCCCGCAACATCGTGACGTTCGCGGTGTCCCGGAGCGTGGCCCCGATGAGCCGGGCGAGCGGTCCGAGGCGCGCGACGACCACGTCCGGGTCGTCGGACGTACCGAGCATGGACGCGGCGCCACGCAGGAACGCGCGGACCGGATCGGTGAGCACCACCGGGAACCGGTGCCGGTCGAGCCGGGCCACCGCGTCGGCGAGCCGGGCTACCGGGTTGTCCTCGTGCAGCATCGAGCCGTGCGCGGCGCGGCCGTGGGCGGCCAGGCTGAGCGCGAACGACGTCTTCTCGGCGACCTGCACGAGGTAGGCCCGCCGGCCGCCGAGCGTCACCGAGTAGCCGCCGACCTCGCCGATCGCCTCGGTGACGCCCTCGAAGAGGTCATGGCGGTTCTCGACCAGCCACTGCGAGCCGACCCGGCCGCCGGCCTCCTCGTCGGCGAGGAACGCGAAGACGAGGTCGCGGCGGGGCACCGTGCCGTCGCGGCGGAACTGGCGCGCGACCGCGAGCGCCATCGCGACCATGCCTTTCATGTCGACGGCGCCGCGCCCCCAGAGGTAACCGTCGCGGACCTCGCCGGAGAACGGATGGACCGTCCACTCGGCCGGGTCGGCCGGAACGACGTCGAGATGGCCGTGGATCAGCAGCGCGCCCGCGTCGCGGTCGGCGCCGGGGAGCCGCACGACGACGTTGCCCCGGCCCGGGGCCCCGGACTCGACGTAATCCGGGTCGTAACCGGCGTCGCTCAGCTGCTCGGCGACGAATTCGGCCGCGGCGCGTTCGGTGCCCGGAGCGTCCGGGTCGCCGAGATTCGTGGTGTCGATACGGATCAAGGCACTGGCGAGCGGGACGACCTCGTCCACGGCCCGTGGTCCGGTCATCACGTGAACCTCCGGAACAGCGGCTTGCTTCTGTCGCCGATCACTGCGTGAATAGTGGTGTGCGTCGGTACATCCTCACCGGAGCGCCGGGATGCGGGAAGACGACGATTCTTCACGCCTTGGCCGAGCGTGGCTACTCCGTGGTCGAGGAAGCCGCCGCCGACGTCGTCGCCCAGCAGCGGGCCCTCGGCGTCGAGGCGCCGGAGGAAGACGCGGGGTTCGTCGACGCGGTCATCCGCCTGCAGCACGAACGTCAGCAACAGCTCCCGATCGACAGCGGCGGTGTGCAGCTCTTCGACCGGTCGCCGATCTGCACGCTCGCGTTCGCACGTTACTCCGGCTTACCGATGACCCGGGCGTTGCGCACCGAGGTCAACCGGGTCGTGCAGAGCGGCATCTACCAGCCGCTGGTGTTCTTCGTCGCGCGCTGGGGCCCGGCCGGGCCCACGCCGCCCCGGCGGATCAGCGAAGCCGACGCCAAGCGGTCCGAGGAGATCCACCGCACCGCCTACGAGAGCTGCGGCTACGAACTCGTCGACATCCCGCCGGGCGACCCGGACCACCGTACCGACCTGATCGACGACGTCCTGGCCGACGAGGACGTCCGCTTCTCCGAAGAAGCCTGGAGCTGAGCAGGTCGATCAAGACCGAACTCGTGCCTGCGCATAGGCGGCGTTCCGGCGGGTAGGGACCGGCGGCGGGGGCGCACCTGGTACGAGTTCGAATGGTGATGACGGTGGAAGATCAGATCGGAACCGACATCGACGGCTACTCCGTCGTCGCGGGTCACTGGCCCCTGGTGGGGCCGCACAGCCCGGTGCGGACGGCCTACGCGGCGCAGGCGTTGAGCGCGCTGGTGACCTATCTGGAGCACGCGGTGGGTGCACCGGACGGGCTCGGCGACCGGCGGGACGCCGACCACGTGCTCGGTGCGGTCAGCGACGCGTTGTCCGGACTACCGGGCGTCGTGTCGTCGGTGGAACGGCGGCGGGGCGCCCTGGCGGAATGACGCCGCTGGTCCGGGGCTCGTCGGAGCCCCGGACCACCCCCGCGGGCTCAGAGCCGCTCGGTGGGGATCTTCTCGCCGGCCTCGATCGCGATCGGGAGGCGGTTCTCGGCCGGGGGCAGCGGGCACGTGGCCAGGTCGGTGTAGGCGCAGGGCAGGTTCGCCGCGCGGTTGAAGTCGAGCGTCACCGTCCCGTCCTCGGCCGGGGCCTCGACCGCGAGCGAGCGGTTCGCCGCGTACGTGGTGACCCCCGACGTGGCGTCGGTGAACAGCACCGAGAGCGTGCCGGGCTGGTAGCCGTTGAACGCGGTGAGCGTGAGCTCCCGGCCCTCCAGCGTGAACCGGATCTCGCCCGGAGCGTCGTACACGTGCTGCAGTCCCTCGACCGCGGCGCCCACCGTCGTCGGACGCGGCTCGTCGAACGGGACGTAGACGCCGGTCGCGACCCAGCGCGGGTCGGGTGCGTACGCCGGCGTGCCGTCGAAGTTCGTCCGCAGCGGGTTCTCCGGGTGGCGCGGCCGGATGATGTCGTTCCCGCCCCGCTTGGCGACCTCGATGACCGCGTCGCCCGAGGTGGGGTAGAGGCTCGCGCGCTCGGCGACGACGCCGAAGCCGTGGCGCCCGGTGATCGTCTCCCCGTCCACGACGAGTTCCTCGCCCGGCTCGAGGTCGACGACGACGCCGTCGGGACCGGTGGACCACGCGCCCGGCGCGTCCGGGAACCGTTGCGGGTTCTCGTCGAGCCAGTTGAGGCTGGTGATCGCCAGGAAGCCGTGCGGATCGCCGAGCACGCGCTGGTGCTTGGCGTACCAGTCTTCCCACTCCTGGACGAAGGTGTCAGCGGCGACGGTCATAGCGCTCTCCCCACGACGACACGGATGCTTCACTAGTACGAATTGCGGAAGCACTTACTCTCATTCCCGTGCGGTCTGCGGCATTTCTTCTCCTGGTGGTGCTCCTCCTCACCGGCTGCCGGGAGGACGCGGAGCCGAACGCCGAGCCGACGAAGGCCGCAGGGCCCGCGCTGGAGTTCCTCGGCGACACGACGATTCCGCGTTCACCCGAGTTCGGGGGCACCACGGTCGGTGGCCTGTCCGGAATCAGCTACGACCGGCGCTCGGGGCGCTACTACCTGATCAGCGACGACCGTTCGGAGCGCGACCCGGCGCGCCTCTACACCGCGGACATCGACGTGTCCGACCGGAAGGTCACCGCGAAACTCACCGGCACCGCGCCACTGCGCCGCCGGGACGGTTCGACGTTCCCGTCGCTCGCGTCCGGCGCCGTTCCGCCCGACCCGGAGGGCATCGCCGTCCACCCGGGCAACGGTGACCTCTACTGGGTCGACGAGGGCGAGCGCAGCGACAACCTGCTGGACCCGGCGGTGCGGATCGCGAAACCGTCCGGCGCGTATGTGCGGAAACTGCCGATCCCGGACGAGCTGACGATCGCGCCCGGGAAGGGCCCCCGCCGCAACCAGGCCCTGGAGGGCATCTCGTTCACCCCCGACGGGAAGCGTTTCGCCGTCGGCATGGAGGAGCCGCTGCGTCAGGACGGTCCGAACCCGACCGCGCAGGCCGGTGCGCTGACCCGCGTCACCGAGTACGACACCGCGACCGGGCGCCCGGTCGCGCAGTACGCGTACCCGCTGGAGCCGTTGTTCGCCGAGCCGCGCGAGGCCGACTCCGGCGACACGAACGGGCTGTCCGACCTGGTCGCGCTCGGCGGCGGGCGTTACCTCGTGCTGGAGCGCGCCGCGGTCGTCGACCGGTACCGGATCACGGTGCGCATCTTCCTGGCCGAGACCCGGAACGCCACCGACGTGCTCGGCCGGAACTCCCTGTCCGGCGCGACCGCGATGACGAAGAAGCTCCTGCTCGACCTGGACGACGCCCCGGGGCTGCGCGTCGACAACTTCGAGGGCGCGACGCTCGGCCCGGACCGGCCCGACGGCCGGCGCACGGTGCTGCTCGTCTCCGACGACAACTTCCACTTCCTGCAGTCGACGCGGATCGCGGCGTTCGCGCTCAGCTAGCGCACGCGTCGTTCGCCTCGCCGATCTTCACGACCGTGAGCAGCACCCGGGTCGAGCGCACCGGCCGCGTCCCCGCTTTCACCGACTGGTCGGTGACGACCCAGTTCCGGTCGACGAACTGCCGCCGCCCCTGGCCGGTGCCGTCGGCCGACGCCAGCACGAAGAACCCGGCCGCCTGCATCGCGTCCTGCGCGGCCTGCAGGTCACGGCAGACCACGTCCGGGACCACCCCCTCGGACGGCGCCCCGGTGGGAGCCGTGTCGGTGGGTTTGCTGACGCGCAGCGTCACCGTCGTCGATCCGGCCACCGACGCGCCGGGCTTCGGATCCTGGCTCCGCACGACCCAGTTCGCGCGGCTGAGCACCGGTCGGTCGCGCCCGCTGGAGTCCTCGACCCGCGGGTTCCCGAAGCCGAGCGCGGTCAGCTTCTCCTCGGCGTCGGGTAGGCGGACCCCGACCAGGTTCGGGACGGTCAGCCGGCCGGGCGCCGCCGCCGCGGCCTTCGCCGACGGGGACTCGGCCGGCGCCGGATCGTCGCCGCCCTGCTGCGCGATCGACACCATCAGACCGGCGCAACAGGACAGCGCGAGCACCACGAGCATCACGATGAGCAGGATCCACACACCCCGGTTGCGCGGGCCGAACGCGCGGGGCCGCCGCTGGAAGCTCATCGGATTTCCCCCCACGTATCGTGATCCCTCGCCTCCACTATGTATCGGCGAGGCGAACCGCGGGGGGCCGTCGTCAGGACAGGTGCGTGAGCACCTCGGCCGCGAGGGGCGCCGACGACGCCGGGTTCTGGCCGGTGTAGAGGTTCCGGTCGGCCACGACGTGGGGCTGCCAGGCCGGTCCCTCGTCGAACGTGACGCCGAGCGCGGTCAGCCGGTCCTGCAACAGCCACGGAGCCTTCTCGGCCAGCCCGGCCTGGGTCTCCTCGGCGTTGGTGAACCCGGTGAGGCGGTACCCGGCGAACGGCGACGTCCCGTCCGGGCGGCGCGCGGCCAGCAGCGCGGCCGGGCCGTGGCAGACGACCGCCAGCGGCTTGCCGGAGTCGAGCGTCGCGGCGAGCAGGCGGCCGGAGTCGGCGTCGACGGCCAGGTCCTCCATCGGGCCGTGGCCGCCCGGGTAGAACACCGCGGCGTAGTCGGCGACGTCGACCTCCGCCAGGTCGAGCGGATCCTTGAGCTCGGGAATCGCGTTCAGGCGGTCCTCGACGTCGGTGCGGCCGTCGTTCGCGTCGGGGGCGAGGCTGCCGCGGTCGGGCACCGGGGTCACGCCGCCCGGCGACGCGAACACCACGGTGTGCCCGGCCCGCGTGAACGCGTCGTACGGGGCGAGCAGTTCCTCGGCCCAGTAGCCGGTCGGGTGCTGGGTGCCGTCCTTCAGCGTCCAGTGCCGGGCGCCGGTCACTACGAACAAAATTGTTGACATGGTGTCGACAGTAGGCCGGGATCGGCCGGTCCGGCGCCTCCGACGGCCACCGCGCGGCCGCGTGCGCTGGAGCACGCGCTTCTGCGTGCGGCCCCGTCGTGGTAGGCCTGGGTGATGACGGATCAGCGGATAGTCGTCGTCGGTGCGAGCCTGGCGGGTGGCACCGCCGCCCTCGCGCTGCGGGAGCACGGTTTCGACGGGTCGGTCACGCTCGTCGGCGCGGAGCACGCGGCGCCGTACGAACGGCCACCGCTGTCGAAGAAGCTGATGCAGGGCGGCAGCGACGAACCCGACTGGGTGCTCGACGGCGGGAACGCGGCCGCCTGGGCCGACCGGGAGGTCACGTTCCGCCCGGGCACGACGGTCACCGACGTGGACGCGGGCGGGCGCACGGTCACGCTCGACGGCGGCGAGCGGCTCCCGTACGACACGCTGGTGCTGGCCACCGGCGCGGAGCCCCGGCGGCCGCCGATCGAGGGCGCCGACCGGGCCCACGTGCTGCGCACGCTCGAGGACGCGCTGGCGATCCGCTCGGCCGCCGCGGACGGGGCGAAGGTCGCGATCGTCGGTGGCAGCTGGATCGGCTGCGAGGTCGCCGCGTCGCTGCGTCAGCAGGGGTGTGACGTCGAGATCCTGGAGAAGGGACCGGGTCTGCTCTCGGTGCTCGGCTCGGCGGCGGTGAGCGAGCGGCTGCTCGGCCTGCACCGGTCGAAGGGCGTCGCGGTGACGCTCCGGGCCGACGTCACCGGGATCACCGACCGGGGCGTGGCGCTCGCCGACCGGTTCGTCGACGCGGACGTGGTCGTGCTGGCCACCGGCGTGTCCCCACGGCTCGCGCTCGCCCGTTCCGCCGGGCTGACCGAGGCCGCGGGTGGGGTGGCGGTCAGCGCCACGCTGCGCACGTCGGACCCGAACGTCGTCGCGATCGGCGACATCGCGGCCGTCGACCACCCCGTCCACGGCACGCACGTACGCGTCGAACACTGGGACGTCGCGCAGCAGCACGGCCGGTACCTGGGCGCGGCGCTGACCGGCGCCGCGCCCGAGCCCTACACCCGCGTGCCGTACTTCTTCTCCGACCAGTACGAGCTGGGGTTCGAGTACCGGGGCTGGGTCGACCCCGCCGGTCCCGAGGCCGAGGTGGTTCTGCGCGGCGACGACCCGGAGGGCTCCTGGTACGCGTTCTGGCTGGTCGGCGGGGCCGTGCATGGGGTGCTGAACGTGAACGCCTGGGACGACGGCGATCCGCTGTGGAGGCTCGCCACGGAGCGGCCGGTGGTGGCTCCCGACCGGCTCCGCGACGAACGTGTCCCGTTGACCGAGCTCTAGCCCTCGCCCCGGGCCTCGTCGAGGAAGAGGCCCGCTTCCAGCGCGAGCGGGTGGTCGGGGCCGAGCACGCGGGCCGCCGTCGTGCGGACGTGCTCGTGCAGCTCGGCCGCGCGCTCGGCCCTGCCGGTCGCCAGATAGGCGGTGGCCAGGTTGTGCGCGGTGATCAACGTGCCCTCGTGCTCCTCGCCCTGCACGCGGCGCCGGTCGTCGAGCACACCCTCGTACAGCGTGATCGCCTCCGGGAGCCGGCCCGCGCTCTGGTGGGCGTGGGCCAGGTTGTGCGCGGTGACGAGCGTCTCCTTGTGCTCCTCGCCCCAGAGCAACCGCCGCGCGGTGAGCACCCGGGTGTAGACGCCGACCGCGTCGTCCGGCCGGTCGGCGGCGAGGAACGCGTCCGCGAGGCCGCACCAGACGTCGTGCGTGACCGGGTCGTCGTCGCCGAGCGTGTCCCGGTACCCCCGGACGGCCCACTCGTACCAGAACACGCTGTCGTCGGGCCGGTCCGCGCGCAGGCAGGAGTCGGCCAGCTCGTGCAGCGTGTCGAGCGTCTCCTCGTGCCGCTCGCCGAACACCGTCCGCTGCCGGGCGACCAGCTCCTCGAACGTCGTGATCGCCCGGTGCGCCCGGCCGGCCCTCCGGTGGGCGCGGGCCAGCCCGCGTACCGCGTACAGCGTCTCCGGCTCGTCGGTGCCCACGACCCGGCGGTAGCCGTCGACCACGCGCTCGAACGCGGCCACCGCCTCCTCGACCCGGCCGGACTCACGTAACGCGTAGGCCAGTCCTTCCGCGCTCAGCAGCGTCGCGCGGTGGTCGGCGCCGAGCCGGTCCGTGCGGCCGTCCAGCACCCGCCGGAACTCCGCGATCGCCTCCTCGTACCGCTCGGCGTCGAGGTAGGCGCCGGCCAGCAGGTGCCGGTCGGTGAGCGTCTCCGGGTGGTCGGCGCCGTGCACCGCGCCTGCCGTCGCGAGCACCTCCCGGTAGAGCGCGATCGCGTCGTCGTGCCGCCGCACCCTCCGGTAGGTGTAAGCGAGGTTGGCCGCGGTGACGAGCGTCGCCGCGTCGTCGTCGCCCAGTACGCGCCGGCGCGCGGCCAGCGTCGGCTCGTAGTGGCGGATCGCGTCCTCGGGGCGGTCGTCGTCCTCCAGCGCGTCGGCCAGCTGATGGGCGATCTGCAGCGTCCCGGGGTCGTCGGGGTCGGTGCGCTCGCTGAGCGTCCGCTCCAGCAGCCGCACCTGGTCGGTGGAGCGCCCGGCCCGCTGGTAGGCCCGGACGAGGTCCGCGCGGGTCTGCTCGGTGTCCTCGTGGTGCGGGCCGTGGAGCGTCCGCTCGCCCTCCAGGACCCGCTCGAACTCCACGATCGCCTCGTCGTCACGGCCGGCGTCGGCGTGGAGGGTGGCTAGCTCGTACCGCAGCTGGAGCGACCGCTGGTGGCCGGAACCGTAGTGCCGGTCGCAGGCGGCGAGCGTGCGCTCGTAGAGGACCAGGGCCTCGTCGTCCCGACCGGTGTCGACGTAGTGGCTCGCGACGCCGGCCGAGGCGTAGAGCGTGCGGGCCGAGTCCTCGCCGAGCGCCGTCCGGAACTCGGGCAGGAACTCCTCGAACAACTCGGCCGCCGCGGTGTCCCGGTCGGTGAGGTAGTAGAGGCAGCCCAGGTCGTGCACCGCGTTGAGCAGGCGGACGTCCTCCCGGTCCCCGCGTGCGCGCCAGCGGGCGACGACGTCCTCCAGGTGCGCCACCGCCTCGTTCGCGCGCTCGGTACCGAAGCAGGCGTCGGCCAGCCCGTGCCGGGTGACCAGGGTCTCCGGGTGGTCCTCGCCGAAGACCCGTCGTCGCACCCGGTAGGCCACCGCGAAGCGTTCGGCCGCCTCGGCCGGCTGGTCGGCGTCGACGTGGGCGTCGCCGAGGGCCTTCAACGTGAAGAGCGTCTCCGGGTGCGCGGGGCCGAGCAGCGACACCGAGGCGTCGTACACCTGGGTGTAGATCGGGATCGCGTCCTCGGGCCGGCCGTCCTCCACGTACGCGTAGGCGAGGTTGTGCCGGGTCACCAGGCAGTCGCGGTGCTCGTCGCCGAGCACGCGCCGCCGGGCCTCGAGGACCCCCTCGAAGCGGGTGATCGCCTCGTCGATCTCCCCGAGGTCGAGGGCCGCGAGGGCGGCGGTGTCCGCGGCACGCAGCGTCTCCCGGTGGTCGGGGCCGAGCACGGTGACGCGGTCCGCGAGGACCGACTCGATGAGCTCCCGCGCCTCATCGAGCCGGTCGGTCTCGGACAGCGCACCCGCGAGTGTTTCCTTGCTGCGGAGCGTGTCGGGATGGGTGGGGCCGAACCGCGCCTCGTCCGCCCGCACCGCCGTCCCGGCCGCCTCCACCGACTCGTCCGGGCGTTCGACCTCGACCAGATAGCCGGACGCCTGGAGCAGCAGCCAGACCGCGGCGCGGTGGTCGTCCTCGGTGGCGGACCCGGATCTCAGGACGCGGGTGGCCACGTCGAGCACCTGGGGCAGCGACCCGGCCCACCACGGCCAGCCGGCCGGGTCGTTGCTGATCTCTTCTTCGGCGGCCGGGGCCGCGGCTCGGAGTCGGCGGAGTTCGCCGGCATCGGAAATCGTCACCAGAGCACCGTGTCATCCGGTGGTGGCGGTTTGATCCCCACTTCGTGCCACCCGGACACTGGGGGGATGGGGATTCGGTTCACGCCGACGTCGCGGCTGAGCGAAGGCTTCTGCCCGGACGTCACGCACGGCCGGTTGCGGCTGGAATCGGTCGGGGACGAGCGGGCCGGGCGCTGCGACGGTTGCGACGCGTGGTGGCGACCGGAGTTCCGCGACGGCGAGCTGGTCGCGGCCTGGCTGTTGACCGCGCGGGCCGACGGTGACGTCACGTCGGTCCGGGCCGACTCCGGGTCGCTCGACCGTGGGCTGCCGGTGAGCGATTACGTGGCGTACGCGCACCGGCGGTAGCGCGAACCTTGGCGGTCCCTTATGAGTGTCTTGTGTCCGGACCATCCTGCTGTCCGGTGCGCGAGGGTCGATCGAGACTGGTGAGGTGTCCCGCCGTGCGCTCCTGATCCTGGCCGTCTGTCTGGGCGTGGTCGTCGCGGCCGTCGGGGGATGGGCCGCGAAAGGCTCGGGCGGTCCGGCCGCGCCGGTCGCCGCGGTGATCGATCCGACGCCCTCCCCGTCGGCGCTCGTCTCGACGGCGGGTTCGACGGCCGGGCCGACGGCGGGGCCGACGGCCGGGTCGACGGCGGGTCCGCGGGTTTCGGTGGGGCCCGCGCAGGCCGGTGCCGGGGCCAGTCCGTCGGCGGCGCGGCCGCGTGCGGTCTCCGGCAAGCGGGGCGCGGCGCTCAACAACTTCGGGGCGGTGAAGACGGCGCTGGGCGACTCCGGCGCCGGCTGGTACTACACCTGGGGCACCGATCCGGTCCCCGCACCCGCGGGCGTGTCGTTCACGCCGATGATCTGGGGCGAGGACTCGGTCGACGAGCGGACGCTGTCCACGGTGAAACAGCGCGGCGACACGCTGCTCGGTTTCAACGAACCCGACTTCGCGAGCCAGTCGAACCTCTCGCCGGCCCGCGCCCTCGAACTGTGGCCGTCGCTGCAGGACACCGGGATGCGCTTGGGCAGCCCGGCGCCGGCGTTCGGCGCGGCCACCGACGGGAGCTGGTTCGACCAGTTCATGACGGGCGCGCGGGCCAAGGGCTACCGGGTCGACTTCATCGCACTGCACTGGTACGGCGGGGACTTCACGACCGCGAACGCGGTGCGCCAGTTGCGGAGCTACCTGCAGGCCGTGCACGACCGCTGGAACAAGCCGATCTGGCTCACCGAGTACGCGCTCATCGACTTCAGCTCCGGGACACCGCGCCACCCTTCACCGGAGCAGCAGGCCGCTTTCGTGACCGCGTCGACGGCCATGATGGACGGTCTGCCGTTCGTCGAGCGGTACTCGTGGTTCATCTTCTCGCCGGGGAACAGCGGCACGTCGCTCTACGCCTCGGACGGCTCACCGACGACCATCGGCCGGGCGTACCGGCGCTGACGCGATCCGGGGTCCCGGCCGGACCGGTCGGCCGGGTCGTGCTGGGCGAAGTCCGCCGGCTGTCGTGAGGATCCGTCGGCGAGCGGCTCCGGCCGTCGTAGGGGGAGTCGTCCTGTCGTAGGGGGAGCCGTCGGCGAGCCGCTCCGGGCTCGGCGGCACCGGCGCGGGCCGAGCCGGCGGATCGTGGTGCATCCGGCCACGGTGCGCGAGCGGTCGAGCGGGGCCTCGGCGGGCACCAGCAGTATCCGGCGGTGGTGGTCGACGATGACCGAGTCGTACCTGCCGACGCGGCGACGGCGCGTGCGCGCGAGCTCAGAAGCCGAACGTGATCGTGACCGACACCCGGACCGGCACCACCGGCACCACGACGACCACCGGCATCAGCACGGGGTAACCGACGGCCGGTTGCGGGTACTGCGGGTGGGCCACGGAGCGGGGCTCGACCGGGTAGGCCGCGGGCCGGACGGCCGTCGGCCGCGAGACGGGCGGAGGCGCCGACGCGGGCCGGATCGCCGGGCGGGTGACGGGCGGAGGTGTCGATGCGGGACGGGCCGCCGGGCGGGCGACGGGTGGAGGCGTCGGCCGGGGAGCCGCCGCGGCGGCGAATCGGCGTGGCGGCGGAGACTCGGCGAGTGAACCGCGGTGCGCGGGGGAGGGGCGGTCCAGGCGGGTGCTCGGGGCGCGATACACCGCGGGCCGGCGCGCCGGGGCTCCGGTCAGCGCGACCTCGGCCCCAGGACGCACCTCGGCCCCCGGGCATACCTCGGCCATCGGGTAGGCCTCGGCCCCCGGACGCCCCCCGGCCTCCGTGGTCGGTGGGAAGTGGTATTCGACGACGGCCATCTCAACCCCCGGATAAGCGGCGTTTTGCCTAGAATACGCCGTTTATGACGTGAACGTGTGCGTCACCAGCACCACCGCCTCGCTCGTCCCGAACGCCCGCCACCGGTGCGGTACCGATCCGGGAATCCGCAGCACGTCACGCGGACGCAGCACGTGCTGCTCGGGCCCGGGCCGCACCTGGGCCTCGACCCTCCCCGAGGCCACGTAGACCAGCTCCGCGTGCTCGTGCACGTAGAACTCGCTGAACTCCTGCGGCCGCAGCCGGAACTCGGTGACCGCGAACTGCCCGGGTGCCTCCGCGAGCAACCGCGCCGAACCGGAGTCGACCGGGATCGACCTCGCGTCGTCCACCTCGAGCACCACCGTCTCGACCCCGTCCGGTGCCGGCTGTGCGGCGGCGAGCAACGCCTGCTGCGAGGTGCGCAAGGCTTCCGCGACCAGGAACAGCGTCCGCATGCTGCCCCGTGTCCGCCCGCGCTCGAGCTGGCTCAGGAACGGGTGCGACAACCCGGTGACCGCAGCGACCTGCACCAACGTCATCCCGAGTGACCGCCGCCGCTGCCGGATGACCTCCCCCAGGGCCCGCGCTTCCGGCCCGGCCTGTCGCCGCAACTCTCGTCCTTCCCCCTCGGTACGAAACAGCTTTCGGATGCGAAACAGCGCTGTCACCGGCGTTGCGCGCGACGAAACATTCGCGGCCTAGCCTCGCCGATGTTCACCTGGTCAACATTCTGCCCGAGGGGAGAAGTGCCTCGTGCTCGGTCCGTCCGCACTCCGGCCCGGAGACCGCGTCGCCCACCTCCGAGGCGTCCAACTCCTCGACGGCCGGACCACCGACCTGACGATCAGCGGTGGGACCGTCGTCGGCACCGGGACCCCGCCGGGCGCCGACGTCGACGCGGAGGGCTGGCTCGCCGTGACCGCGCTCGGGGAGCCGCACGCGCACCTCGACAAGGCGCTCACCGTCGACCGGGGCGCCACCCGGCTCAACGGCCTGGTCGAGGCGGTCGAGCAGTGGCACCGGATGCTGCCGGGGATCGACGGCGCCGACATCAGCGACCGCGCCGGACGCGCGCTCCGGCAGTACACCGCCGCCGGTGTCACCGCGATCCGCACCCACGTGGACGTCCCACCCGACGGCGACGCGCTGCGCGGCCTGCGCGCGCTGCTCGAGCTCCGGGACGCGCTCGCGGACCACCTGACGATCCAGGTCGTACCCCTGATCTCCCCGGCGACCCCGTTACCGGTCGTCGAGGCCGCCGCGAAGGAGGGCGCCGACCTGCTCGGCGGCGTGCCCCACCTCGCCGAAGACCCGGCGGCGGAGACCGCACGCCTGCTCGACGTCGCCGAACGCGCCGGGCTCCCACTCGACCTGCACACCGATGAGACGCTCGACCTGACCCCCGGCCTCGATCTGGCCGACCTGGCCGACCAGGTGATCGCCCGCGGGTTCCAGCACCGGGTCACGGCCAGCCACTGCGTCCGCCTCTCGATGCTCCCGCCCGAGCGCCTCGCGAGCACGCTCGACCGGGTCGCGCGAGCCGGCATCGCGGTCGTCGTGCTCCCGCAGACCAACCTCTACCTGCAGGGACGCGACCACGGGCACTCGGTGCCGCGGGGAATCGCCCCGGTGCGGCCGATGCTCGACGCCGGGATCACGGTCGCGGCCGGTGGCGACAACCTGCGCGACCCGTTCAACGCCGTCGGCAGGGGCGATCCGCTGGAGACGGCATCCCTGCTGGTCAGCGCGGCCCACCTGCATCCGCACGAGGCGCTGGAGGCGGTGACCGGCGGCGTCCGCGCGGCGCTGCACCTGCCCGCCGCCGGGCCGGCCGACGGCGCGGTCGCCGACCTGCTCCTCGTCCCCGTGCAGTCGCTCACCAGCCTGGTGGCCGGCCCCGGCGACGCGCGGGTGGTGCTGCGCGCCGGCACCGTCCTGGCCCGCACCCGGACCGAGAGCGCCACCGCACTGCCCGCCACCGCACCGGCCGCCACCGGCGTTCCCGCTCACCCGAGAGGTCCGGAGGGCCGATGACCGCCACCACGAGAGCCGCGCTCGAGTTCACCGGCGTCAGCAAGGTGTTCGACACCGGGACGACCGCGCTGAGCGGCGTCGACCTGAGCGTCGCGCCCGGCGAGTTCGTCGCGGTCGTCGGACCGTCGGGCTGCGGGAAGAGCACCCTGCTGCGGCTGGCCTCCGGATTGGACACCGTCACCGACGGCACGCTCGACGTCGCCGCGGCCACCACGAGCTTCGTGTTCCAGGACCCCACGTTGCTGCCGTGGCGGTCGGCCCTGGGCAACGTCGCGCTGGTCGGGCAGCTCCGCGGCGTCGGCCGGAGAGAACGGACGGAGCGCGCGGCGGAAGCCCTCGCGCTCGTCGGTCTCACCGACTTCGCGAAGAGCTTTCCCCGGCAGTTGTCCGGGGGGATGCGGATGCGGGTCTCGCTGGCCCGCGCGCTGGTCGCGGACCCGCAGCTCGCGTTGTTCGACGAGCCGTTCGGCGCGCTCGACGAGATCACCCGCCTCGGCATGCAGACCGAGCTGCAGCGCCTGTTCCAGCTGCGCGGCTTCGCGGGGCTGTTCATCACGCACTCGGTGAGCGAAGCGGTCTACCTCTCCACCCGGGTGGTGGTGATGACGGGACGACCGGGCCGGATCGCGGCCGACGTCCCGGTGCCGTTCCCGCATCCCCGCTCGCCGGAGCTGCGCTACACCCCGGAGTTCGCGGCGCTCACCGGCGAGGTCTCGCACGCACTGGAGGGCCACCACTCATGACTGCGGCCACCCTGGAGAAGACGGCGCCGACCCTCGCGCCGCGGAAGAAACGGCGGATCACGCGCAACGTCCTGCCGGTGCTGGGCGCGCTCCTGGCCGGGCTGGGGATCTGGTACGGGGTCACCTACCTGGTGCTCTCGGAGCAACGCCGGTTCCTGCTGCCACCGCCCGACGAGGTGCTCGCGGTCGCCGTGCTCGACCCCGACCACCTGCAGCCGAAGCTCGAAGCACTGGCGCTGACCACGCGCGTCGCACTCACCGGCCTCGGCATCGCGGTGGTGCTCGGCATCCTCACCGCGATCCTGATGAGCCAGGCCGACTTCATCGAGCGCGCGGTCTATCCGTACGCGGTGGTGATCCAGACCGTGCCGATCCTGGCGATCGTGCCGCTGATCGGGTTGTGGTTCCAGTTCGGGTTCACCAGCCGGGTCATCGTCTGCGTGATCATCTCGCTGTTCCCGATGATCTCGAACACGCTGTTCGGCATCCATTCGGCCGACCGCGATGCCCACGACCTGTTCACGCTCAACCGGGCCGGCCGCTGGCAGCGCCTCGTGCTGTTGCAGTTGCCGGCCGCGGTGCCGTCGATCTTCACCGGGCTGCGGACGTCGGCCGGGTTGGCGGTGATCGGCGCGGTCGTCGGCGACATGTTCTTCCGCCAGGGCGAACCGGGCATCGGCGGGCTGCTCGACACCTACCGGTCGCGGCTGCAGTCGGAAGACCTGATCGCCTCGATCTTCCTGGCCTCGTTCCTCGGCGTGGCCATCTTCGCCGTGTTCACCGCGCTCGACCGCGCGGTGATCGGCCGCTGGTACGGCACGTCCCGAGCCTGACGCGAACCCCACCCCCGGAGATGACGTGAACAAAATCGCCCGTCGGCGGCTCGCCGCCACCCTGCTGCTCGCCCTCGCGCCGGCGCTCGTCACCGCGTGTTCGTCCGACGACGACACCGCGGTCAGCGGCGCGAACACCGCGACGGCCGCCCCGAAGGGCTCCGCGCAGGACCTCTCGGACGTCTGCCCGGCGACCGTCGTGGTCCAGGCCGACTGGGAGCCGGAAGCCGAACACAGCGCCGCGTACGCGCTGATCGGCGCCGGCTACACGGTCGACGCGGGGAAGAAGCGCGTCAAGGGACCGCTGGTCAGCGGCGGTATGGACACCGGCGTCGACGTCGAGGTGCGTGCCGGTGGCGCCGCGATCGGTTTCCAGTCGGTCACCTCGCAGATGTACGTCGACCAGGACATCCTGCTCGGCCTGGTCACCACCGACCAGGCGATCTCGGCGTCCGGGAAGCAGCCGGTGACCGCGGTCGTCGCGCCGCTGAACAAGAGCCCGCAGATGCTGATGTGGGACCCGAAGACCTACCCGGACGTGAAGACGGTCGCCGACCTCGGGAAGAAGAAGGCGTCGATCGTCGTGTCCGAGGGCACGCTCTACGCCGAGCTGCTGGTGAAGAACGGGCTGATCACGAAGTCCCAGCTGGACACGTCCTACGACGGCGCGCCCGCCCGCTTCGTCGGCGACCCGAAGATCGCCCAGCAGGGCTTCGCCACCGCGGAGCCGTACATCTACGAGAAGGAGGTGCGGGCCTGGGGCAAGCCGGTGGCCTACCAGCTGCTCGCCGACGTCGGGTACTCCGTCTACCCGGAGCCGCTCTCGGTGCGCACCGGTGACCTGGAGAAGAACGCGCCCTGTCTGAAGAAGCTGGTGCCGATCCTGCAGCGCGCCCAGATCGACTACCTGGAACGGCCCGACACCACGAACGCCCTGATCGTCGACGTCGTCGAGAAGTACGACGACGGCTGGACGTACTCCGAGGGCGTCGCGAAGTACGCGGCGAAGACGATGGCCGACCTGAAGATCGTCGCCGACGACACGTCCGGTCCGCTCGGCGGCATGGACCCGGCCCGGGTGCAGCAGACGATCGACACGTTCGCCCCGCTGCTGCAGGCCAGCGGCGGCACCCCGAAGGCCGGCCTGAAAGCCGCCGACATCATCGACACGCGGTTCCTCGACAAGTCGGTGACGCTCCCGTGACCGTGACCCGTGCGCCGCTTCCCCCGGTGCCGGCGCAGGCCCAGATCGACGGCTTCGTGGCGGCTCTCGGCGACGTGACGACCGGTACCGGCGACCTGGTCAAGCTGTCCTCGGACTGGTCGCGGATGTCGCCGGTGCTGCGTGAGAAGCTGCCCCCGGGCCGCTTCACCGCCCAGCTCGTCGTGACGCCGGAGACCTCGGCCGAGATCCCGCGCGTCCTCGCCGCCGCGTACGAGCACGACGTCCCGATCACGCCTCGCGGCGCCGGCACCGGCAACTACGGCCAGGCGACGCCGTTCGCCGGCGGCGCCATCCTCGACCTGCGTCGATGCGACCGTGTCCTGGAGGTCGGCGAGGGCTACGTCCGCGTCGAACCGGGCGCGAAGCTCACCGCGGTGGACGCCGCGGTCCGGGCCACCGGCCAGGATCTCTGGCTGTTCCCGTCCACCAAGGGCTCCACCGCCGGCGGGTTCGTCGGCGGCGGCAGCGCGGGCACCGGAACGATCGAGCACGGCACGACCTACGACGGGTTCGTGAAGTCCGTGACGGTCGCGCCCTGCGACGGGAGCGGGACCGCCGTCACCCCCGCCGACGTCCGGCCCTACGTGCACGCGTACGGCGTCACCGGGGTGCTCACCGAACTCACGCTCGCCACCGAACCCGCCCGGGACTGGCGTGCGGTCTACGTCGCGACCGACGACTACCGCACCGGCACCGACATCCTGCGTCGCGTCCGGCCGCTCGGCCCGCGGCTCGCGTCGCTGGACGAGGTGCCGCTCGTCGAGCACCTGCCGTCGCCCGCCGTCGACCGGACCCGGGTGAGCGTGCGCGCGATCCTGCCGGAAGCGTCGGTCGCGGCGTTCACGGTGCTGGTCGCGGAGGCCGGGGGCGAGGTCACCGCGGTGCTCGACGGGGTCGAGGCCACCGATCTCCTCTCCGGGATGTCGTACAACCACCCGGTCTACTTCCTCCAGCAGTCCGGGTATCCGTGCTTCCACCTGGAATCCGCCGGTGACCCGCTGTGGGACGCCCCCGACGCGATCCGCGCGGCGCTGCCGAACGCGCTGTTCCACCTCGACCTGGGCCATCGGGGGATCCAGGGGATGATCGTCGCCGACTACACGTCCGAGGAGGGTGTGCTCGCGGCGATCGCGGCGCTGGAGGAACTCGGCGTCGGCGTGCACAGCCCGCACCAGTGGTACGTGGACCGGCAGGTGGACCTGATCCGCGCGCAGGCCGCGACGTCCGACCCGAAAGGGCTGCTCAACCCGGGGAAGCTCGAATGAACTTCGTCGACCGCACCGCGCCCGAGCTGGCCGCCCTCGATCCGGACGCGGTGATCGTGCTACCGCTGGGCTCGATCGAGCAGCACGGACCGCACCTGCCGGTGTCCACCGATCTGACCGTAGCGTCGGCGGTGGCGTCCGCGGCCGTTCCGCTGGCCCGCTCACGCGGTGTCGACGCCCTCCTGCTGCCCGCGCTGTCGTACACAAAGTCCGACGAGCACGCCTGGTCGCCCGGCACGATCTGGCTCTCCTGGGACACGCTGATGCGTACGCTCGTCGACATCGGACGGTCGATAGCGACCACGCCCGCGCGCCGGTTGCTGCTGCTGAACGCGCACGGCGGCAACTCGGCGCTCGGCCAGGTGGCGTGCCGGGAACTGCGCCGGGAGTTCGGGCTCCGGACGTTCCTCGCGCACCCGTCGGCGCCCGGCTCCTCGTCGGCGTCCGAACAGGGCCTCGGCATCCACGGCGGTCACTCCGAGACGTCGGTCATGTTGCACCTGCGGCCCGACCTCGTGCACCTGGAGCACGCGGGCCGGTGGGTGCCCGAGCACCTGGCCGGGTACGAGCACATCGGCTTCGGCAAGCCGGTCAGCTTCGGGTGGCTGTCGTCGGACTTCAACGCCGACGGTGTGCTCGGGGACGCCTCCACGGCCACCGCGGAGTACGGCCGGGAGGTCTTCGAGCGCGCGGTCGACACGATGGCGTCGGTGCTCGGCGAAGCCCAGCGGTTCAGCCCTCGGTGAGGGTCGTCGGCGCGGTGCGCCGCTGGGACTTCCGCGGCGATTCGTCGGGGGATCTGGCGTGCGACCCGGTGACCGGCCGGTTCGTGGCCGCTCGCCCCGACGATGACGACGTTCTGGTGGCCGAGGGATGCGTGGTGACGCCGGGGCTGGTGAACGCCCACCACCATCTGCTCCAGAGCGCGTTCCGTACGCTCCCCGGCACCCGGGGTGTGCCGATGCGCGAGTGGCTGCGCGTGATGGGCGCGGCGTACCGGCGTACCGGGGTGGACGCCGAGCTGGCCGGCGCGGCCGCGTCGGTGGGGTTGGCCGAGGCGGCGCTGCGTGGTGTGACCACGGTGGCGGACCACCAGCTGACCTGGTTGGGCGCGTCGGTGTCCGACGACGTCGGGTTGGCGTCCGCGGTGGTGGCGGCGGCGCGACGGCTCGGCGTCCGGCTGGTCTTCGTGCGGGGGAGCGCCGGGGACGACCCGATGCGTGCCGCGGAGTCGGCCGCCGCGATCGCGTCCGCGTTCCCGGCCGACGACCACGTCCGGGTGGCCGTCGGCCCGGCCGGGGTGCACAGCGACTCGAAGGAGACGTTCGCGCTGCTCGGCGAGGTGGCGGCGCGGTACGGGCTACGCCGCCGGACGCAGGCCAACGAGCAGGTGGACGTGCAGGTCGCGGCGCAGAAGTACGGGCGGCGCCCGCTGGACCTGCTCGACGAGTGGGGCTGGCTGGCGCCCGACGTGACGCTCGCGCACCTGTGCGACGTGACGCCGTCGGAGGTGCGACGCGTCGCCGCGGCCGGGGTGAGCGTGACGCACGCGCCCGGCTGCGACCTGCCGATGGGGTGGGGAGTGGCGCCGATGGCGTCGTTCGCCGACGCGGGGGTCGCGGTGGGGCTGGGTACCAGCGGCGGCGGCTCGAACGACGCCGGCCACCTGCTCGCCGACGCCCGCCTGGCCCTGCAGGTGGCCCCGTTGGCGGGTCGCCCCGTCTCCGCCCGCGAGGTCCTGAGCTGGGCCACCGCCGGCTCGGCCACCGGCCTGGGCCGAGGCCCGGGCCCGGCCGCCGGTCCGGGCGGGTCCGTCGGTCCGGGCGGGTCCGTCGGTCCGGGCGGGTCCGTCGGTCCGGGCGGGGCCGGGACCGGCGCGCCGGTGGTGCTCGGGTCGTTGGCGGTGGGGGCGGCGGCCGACTTCGTGTGCTGGGACGTCACCGGAGTGGCCGACGCGGGGGTGGCCGATCCGATCGGCGGGCTCCTCTGGACCGACCCGGGCCGCCGCCCCCGGCACGTCGTGATCGCGGGCCGCGTCGTGGTGCGCGAATACCAACTAGTCGTCGCCGACGCGCCGGCCCTCGCGCGCGACCTCACCACGATGCTGCACCGACGGCCCGGCTAGGACGTTTCGGCCGCTGCGGCATCCTGCTCCTGCTGGACGGCATCGCCGATCTGCTTCAACGACCCTCGGTCCGGAACATGCCAGTGCAGTGTTCCCTGCACGGCTTGATCCCGGCCGGACGCCATCGCCCGCATCTGCCGAACCAGACCACTCGGGGAGTACCACTTCCCGTCCGCCTGCCACTGCACCTGATTCCGCTTGCTGTTGCGCCAGATGGCCAGGCTCCGGGCCGCGTCCTCGGCTAGCCAATCGGTCATCTCCCGCCGCTCCGGACGGCTGAACGGACGGAACTCGAGCACCGTTCCGTCCGCGATCGTGCCGGCCGCCACCAGCACTTTGACCGTGTCGGTCTGCCGGCTCTTCCGATTCGCGACGCTGACCTGGTACTCGCTGTCGAGCTCGGGCACGGAATCACCGGTGAGCAGAGCGTCGATCGCCGCCTGGGCGACACGTTCAATGCGCTCGGAGTTCTTCACGGCGGCGATGATGTGGCTGGTGACCCCGAACTCGGCGTTGATTGCCTCCAGGCAGCGGATCAAGGCTCCTTCGACCAGGGAGGGAATCCGCTCGAGCTCCTTGTCCCAGTGGAATTCGGGGTCTTCGATCCGCTTGTGGTCGAGCTGACGAAAGACGACGTGGGAGATCAGCAGGTCACCCGTCACAGCCATCGCGTCTGCCCGCGAAACGAGTCCTTCGCGGAGGCGCGCCAACTCGTGCCGTGCGGCGCGAACTACTAAGACGGACCGCCAGACACGGTGGGCGTTCGGAGCGGCCCCAAAAAGCTCGCCGTAAGCATCGTCCTGCCAGAGGGACGAAAGATCGCGCTTCGCGCGGGCGGCGAATTCAGCGTTGGCGTGCGTGGCCGCTAATGCCTCGACCGCGGCGGTGATTGACGTTCCGTGCTCGGCGTCGGGCACCGGCTCGCCGCGTTTGATGACGTAGATCAAGCTGAGGTCGATCGCGAACTGATCGCGGAGGGCGAGTTGCGCCGGATCCAGCGCCTTGAAGTCGCGCTCGACGATCGGGTTCTGGGTATTGGTGCTCGTGGTCACCTGCTCGCCGAATCCCGGCGGGCAATCTTCCAGCGAGATCAATCGGACGAGCACTCGGCCGCGCTCCGCGATCGACGGATCCGCCGCATACGCTTTGTGAATGGCGCTGACGGTCTGCGCCCCGTTCACGACGCTCGCGCCGCTCAGCTGGAATTCCCCCACGTGGCCGAGGACCGGCCGCCCGACCGGCTTGATCGAGTCGCACAGCATCGTGATGCCGTTGCTGAAGTACCAGAGGTTCTCCGGCTCGGAGAGCAGCGTCTGGCGAATCTTGTTGTTGACGTCGGTGAAGTCGAGGGATTCGCGAATGTTGCGGGCGAAAAGACCGCGTCGGTGTTCCTCGAACATGTCGGCCAGCAGTGTGATCCGGGGTGTGGTGACGTCGAACGCAGCCTGCGCCGCCGCGACGTGGGGCTGGAAACGCCGGTTGAAGTAGGAGAATTTGAAGTCGAGGATCAGGTCCAGACCGTTGAGCATCTTGTGCACTTCGGCTTCCCCGAAGCCGCCCTTGGCCGAGTCGCTCCATTTTGCCTGCACGAGCGTGATCGTCGGGCGGCCGGCCTGGGTGTCGAATGCGATCGCGTCGAGGCCCTGATCGTCCTGGCCGTCGAAGACGGCCTGCGCGGCGACCGCGTCGCTGGAGGGGTGCTCGATCTGGACGGCGAGTGCGGCCAGCCCTCGGCTAAGAAATGCCTGTTGCTGGGCGTCCGGCGGGCGAGTGCTTAGGTCGGACAGGTCGAGCAGGCCGTCGAAGCGATCCTCGATCGTTCGTCGCACAAAACGCGCCTGGACAACGCTCATCAGGTCGGCCCCCTGCCTGAAGTTACTGAGCGAGACCTTATCGTCACCCTCTCGCGGCAGTTGAGCCACACCGGACGGTCAGGGACCGAGCGGGCGGCGACGCGGTTCCGCACCAGCGTCCGCCCATGATCGGCCTGCCCCACCTCGTCGACCGAAATTCAGACGGGACAGGTGTGCCAACCGGCCGGTCGGCAGACATATCTCTCGCGTGCGCACAGCGGCCAAGGGAGGCCTTCGCCCGTGCGTCAACGTCGAGCATCACAGCGTGACGTCTGGCGACCCACAATCCAGACTGGTTTACTGGGGAAAGGAGACCGGAGGAGGTGCCAGGTGAAGTTGCTCGCGATCACGCTCATCGTGCACGCGCCCGACCCGCTCACCCGGCGCACGGTGTCGACCCACGATCGCTTCCGGCAGGTGATCGGGAGCGCCCGGCCCGCCGAGGAGCGGGGCGTCGGCGAGCGTCGCGAGCGGCCGTCCGTCTCCTCGTCCCCGCCGGTCGTGCTCAGCCACATCGCCGCGCGCAAGGGCAACGGCGCCGTCCGCTGCTCCCGGGAACGGCTGGCCGCCGACGGGCACGACCCGGCCACCGCGGTCGCGGGCACCGCCGGCCACCACACCACCCCCGGGTCCCCGGACGCCTACCGGGTCCACCGGCCGATCTTCGAGGCGAATCTCGGCTTCCCGAAATCTTTGGCCCCCCAGCCGGTGTTCACCACGTTCGAGGACCACGTCGAGCGCGGCTCCGCGTTGATCGGCCGCCCGGAGCAGGTGATCGACACGGTCCAGCGCTACCACGACCGGTTCGGGCACTCGGTGATGCACTTGCACGCCGACGCGGGCGGGCCCACCGACGCCCAGCACCGCGAGTCGCTCGAGCCGTTCCCGTCGGCGATCGCCCCGGAGCTGCGGCGAACGATCAATGATCCACCTTGGCCGGTGCCGCCACTGCCGGTCGCGAAGGAGCAGCGCGCATGAGTGTCACCCAGATCGGTACCGACCCCGGCCGTCTCCGCCGCGTGTTCGCCGCGTTCCCGACCGGTGTGACCGCGCTGGCCGCCGAGCCCGACGGGTTCCCGGTCGGGATGGCGGCCTCGTCGTTCACCTCGGTGTCGCTGGATCCGCCGCTGGTCTCGGTTTGCGTCGCGCGGACGTCACGCACCTGGCCGGCGCTGCGCGTCGCGTCCCGGATCGGGGTCAGCGTGCTCGCTGACGGGCACGCGGAGGCCAGCAGGCAGCTCTCGGCCAAGGAGGGCGACCGCTTCGGTGGTCAGCGCTGGCGGCGCTCGGACGACCGGGCCCTGTTCCTCGAAGGCGCGGCCGCGTGGCTCGACTGCTCGCTCGAACAGGAGATCCCGGCCGGCGACCACCACATCGTCCTGCTCCGCGTCCACGACCTCGGCATCGACGCCGACGCCGAACCCCTGGTCTTCCACCGCAGCGCCTATCGACGCCTGGCGTCCTAGCGCGGCGGGCGCGTTCCCCGGCCGTCGAGCAGCGGGCGTTCGGGTGCCCAGACCAGGCCCCGGCGGCGGGCCGCGATTCCGGACAGCGCCTCGAGCACGATCCGGTTCCCGAGGAACGCGGTGACGTCGGCGTGGTCGTAGGGCGGCGACACCTCGACGATGTCGAGCCCGGCGATCGGCAGCTCCAGGCAGAGGCGCCGGACCGCGTCGAGCAGCTGGCGCGAGGTCAGCCCGCCCGGTTCCGGCGTGCCCGTCCCCGGCGCCATGCCGGGATCGACCACGTCGACGTCGACCGAGAGGAACACCGCGTCGCAGTCGTCGAGCGCCAGCGCGGACGCCTCGGCCAGGCACACGTCCAGCCCGCGCGCGACGATCTCGCTCATCTCGTACGAGCGCATGTACTGGTCGGCCATCCAGTCCAGGGTGTCGGGCCCCGGCCAGTACCCGCGCAGCCCCATCTGGATGAACCGGTCACCCCGCACCGCGCCCGACTCGATCAGCCGGCGCATCGGCTGGCCGTGCCCGTGCAGGTGTCCGAACTCGACGTCGCCGGTGTCGGCGTGGGCGTCGAAGTGGATCACCGACACCCGTCCGAACCCGTGGTGGTGGGCCACGCCGGTGATGTCGGGTAACGCGATCGTGTGGTCCCCGCCGAGCACGACCGGCACGGCTCCGGACGCCGCGATCGTCGTCACCGCGGCTTCGACGGCCTTGAGGCTGCCTTCGATGTCCCCGGCGTAGGTTTCCACGTCCCCGGCGTCGACCACACGCAGTTCCCGCAGGGGATCGACGCGCAGCGCCAGCGACGGACGGGAGCCGTCGTGGGGGTTGTAGTCGGTGGTACGGATGGCCTGCGGCCCGAAACGGGCGCCGGGCCGGTGGCTGACCCCGCCGTCGAAGGGGGCGCCGACGATCACCGCGTCGGCGTTCGCGTAGGACTCCGGGTCGTCCAGGGCGCAGCGGTCGACGCCGAGGAACGTGACGTCCGGACCGAACATGGCTCCGTAGCGAGGCACTCTCACTCCTACTGACTTTAAAATCAGGCCGGGTCCGAGCCTACGACCTCGACGCGAGGTCAGGGAAGGGCGTGGGACGCTGTCGCGCATGAGCGGCACGGAGGCACGCGAACGCATCCTGCGCTCGGCGCTCGAACTGATCGCCCAGGACGGGTTCGACGGTGTGCGCCTGGCCGACATCGCGCGGCACGCCGGCGTCTCGACCGCGCTGCTGCACTACCACTTCGCGTCCCGCGCGCAGCTGCTCACCGACGCGCTCACCCAGTCGCTGAGCGTCGCCGAGCAGCGTCTGGAGCGCCGCGCCGCGGCCGGCCGGCGCACCCGCGCCGACGAACGACTCGCCGACCTGATCGACTTCGGCCTCCCGCTCACCGCCGACGACGTCCTGGAGTGGCGGCTCTGGGCCGAACTCGAGCACCGCGCCCCCGGCGCGCCCGACCTCGCGCGGGCCCTGGCCGCGCTCAACGACCGGCAGCTGCAGCCGCTGGCGGCCACCGTGGCCGCCGGGCGCGCCGAAGGCCTGTTCACCGACGGTGATCCCGACGACGTCGCCACCGTCGCGCTGGCGCTGCTCGGAGGCCTCGCGACGCGTCTGACCGCCGGTGACCCGGCGCTGACCACCGCCCGCGCGAGAACGCTGGCCGGGCGGCAGCTCGCGCTGGCGGTCGGCTACCGCGGTGAACTCCCGTTCCAGCCGCTGCCCCCGGCCCCGGACTTCCCGGCCCCCGTCGCGGTTCCGCGCCGGCGTCGCGCTCCCAAGGGAAGCTGAACCGCCCGGGGCGTCCGCCGATCCGCCGAACCCGCTGGTTACGCTCACGCGCGTGTCGCTGATCGCGCAGGTACTCGTCGGCCTGGTGGCCGCCATCCACGTCTACATCCTGGTGCTGGAGATGTTCCTCTGGCGTGCCCCGCGCACCCGGGCGGCTTTCGGCACCACCGAGGAGTTCGCCGGCGCCACCACCACGCTCGCCGCCAACCAGGGCCTCTACAACGGGTTCCTCGCCGCCGGCCTGGCGTGGGGTCTGATCAGCGACGACGTCGCGTTCCAGACGTTCTTCCTGGGCTGCGTCATCGTCGCCGGCGTCTACGGCGCGCTGACCGCGAGCCGCCGCATCCTGTTCGTCCAGGCCCTCCCGGCGGCGCTCGGGTTGCTCTTCGTCCTACTCGCGGCCTAGGTGCCCGAACCGGTCGCGGAGCTCGCGCTTCAGGATCTTGCCGCTCGGGTTCTTCGGCAGTGCGTCGACCACCACGACGTACTTCGGTGCCTTGAACCCGGCGAGCACGGACCTGCCGAACGCGACGACCTCGCCGGGGTCGAGGCCCGGCTCCTTCGGCACCACCACCGCGGTCACCGCCTCCACCCAGTACGGGTGGTCGATGCCGAACACCGCCACCTCGGCGACGCCGGCGTGCTGGTAGAGCGCCTCCTCCACCTCGCGGCTGGCGACGTTCTCCCCGCCGGTCTTGATCATGTCCTTCTTGCGATCGACGACACGTAGATACCCGTCGGCGTCGAACACCCCCAGGTCCCCGGAGTGGAACCAGCCGTTGCGGAACGCCTCGGCGGTCTTCTCCTCGTCCCGGTAGTAACCGAGCGTGGCGTGCGGACTCCGGTGCACGATCTCCCCGACCGTTCCCGGCGGCACCGGTTCGTCGTCGTCGTCCACCACGATCGTCTCGACGTTGATCGCGGGCCGTCCCGCGCTGCCGGCCTGCGGCACCTGCTCGTCGGGCCGGAGGATCGTCGCGAGCGGGGCCATCTCGGTCTGGCCGTAGAAGTTCCAGAAGCGGACGCCGGGCAGGCGCCGTGCGAGCTCCTGCAGGATCTCCACCGGCATCGGCGACGCGCCGTAGTAGCCCTTGCGCAAGCTCGACAGATCGGTGGTGTCGAACTCCGGCGACCGCAGCAGCGCGATCCAGACCGTCGGCGGCGCGAAGAACTTCGTCGCCCGGTGCTCTTCGATCGCGTGCAGAATCGCCGCCGGCTGGGGCGCGGGCAGGATGATGCTCGTCGCGCCGGTGTACACGTCGACGTTGAGGAAGCAGTCCAGCTGCGCGCAGTGGTACAGCGGCAGCGAGTGCACCTCGACGTCGTCGAACGTCATCTCGCCGTCGATCGCGCAGCTGGCGTACTGCCAGAGCAGCGCCCGGCTGGTGAGGATCGCGCCCTTCGGCCGGGACTCGGTGCCGCTGGTGTACATCAGCCGGATCGGGTCGTCGTCGCCGACCAGGACCGCTTCGGGTAAGGGCCCGTCGTAGGACGTCCACTCGGCGAAGTCGCGCCAGCCGGGCTGCGTCTCGCCGGTGCCGATCGCGAACCGCAGGTTCACCGCCCCGGCCGACGCGACGATCGCCTTCTCCGCGGTCGCGGTCAGGGCGTCCTCGGCGACGAACGCGACCGCGCCGCTGTGATCGAGGACGTACGCGATCTCCTCGGGGTTGAGCATGAAGTTCACCGGCACCAGCACGACGCCGCGGCGCGCGGTGGCGAACGACAGCACCGCGAACTGCCAGCAGTTGTGCGAGAGCAACGCGAGCCGGTCGCCCTTGACCAGGCCGGCGGCGTCCAGGGCCGCGGCCGTGCGGTCCACGACGGCGTCGAGCTCGGCGAACGTGAAGCGCGTCCCGCCGTCGATGATCGCGGTCTTGTCGCCGAAGCGGCGGGCCGAGCGTCGGGGGAGGTCGCCGAGCGCGTGCTGACGGGCCTGCGAGACGGCGGTACTCATCGGCGGGCGTCCCTTCGCTGGGGGCGGTACCCGCCGATCCTCACACGGGCTATCGCAGGAGTTCCAGGGTTCGCTCGTCGGTCCGGCCGTCGAAGTACCGATCGAGGACCCGCCGGTAGGCCGGTTCGCCCGGTTCGGCCGCGTCGAACAGCGTCATCGAGGAGCGGAGCTTCATCGCGTCGATCGACCCGAGGATCCGCGTGATGCTGCGCCCTTCGACGCCGAGCAGCGCGTCGATCGCGTCGTGCAGACGCTTCCTGAGCGTGGGCCGGGCCAGGTAGGCGCGCGCCTCGTCCAGCGATCCGATCGCGTACTGCTGCGCCATCGAGCTGCTCCCCAACCCGCTGACCTGCGGGAACACGTACCACATCCAGTGGCTGACCTTCTCGCCGGCGCGGAGCTCGGCGAGCACGGAGTCGTAGCCGTAGCCACTGTCCTGGGCGCTGACGAATCGGCCGAGGCGGTAGGGATCGTCCATGGCGTCACACTAGGCGGGTGGAGATTCGGGCGGTGGATTCGGGGCATCTGTCAGGGATCCGAGCGATCACGCACGCGACCGGCCAGTCCGACGAGGACTCCGGAGCCGACCCGGCGTACGTCGAGGTGATCCGCGCTCAGGGGCACGCGAAGGTGGCGGTGTCGGGCGGCACGGTGCTGGGGTGGGCGGGGGCGCTGCCGACACCCCTCGGGACGTTGCTCACCGACCTGTTCGTGGATCCGGCCGTGCACGCGCGCGGGGTGGGCGCCGCGCTCCTGCGTGCGCTCCCGCCGCTGGAGTTCACGTTCAGCTCGAAACACCCGTCGGCGCTGCCGCTGTACGCACGCGCCGGGATGGTGCCGTCGTGGCCGCTGCTGTACCTCAGCGGCCCGGTGTCCCGCCTGCCCCGAGGCGTGCTTCGGGTCGACCGGGTGGACGCCACCACTGCCGCCTCCACCGAAGCCGCTCTCTCCCCGGTAGGGGGTGCGGACCCGAACGCGGTGTCCGGCGCCGTCGTCGGCCGTGGTGCCGGTGCGGGCATGGGCTCGGGCGTTGCCGCTGACCTCGGCGCGGGTGCGGGGCTCGGGCCGGGGCGGGACGGGGGTGGGCGTGCGGCGGTCTATCGGCACTGGATGCGAGCGGGGAGGGCGTTCGTCGTGCGGGACGGGGAGCGGGTGACCGCCGTGGGGGCCGGGCGACCCGGTGTACCCGGCGTGCTGGCGCACCTCACGTGTTCCGACCCGCGGTCGGCGGCGGGTGCACTGTATGCAGCCGTCGCTGCGCTGGACAGTGACCACGTCGCACTGTGCCTGCCCGGCCCGCATCCCGCGCTCCGAACCCTGCTCGCCGCGGGATTCCGCGTCGACGACTTCGATCTGTCGATGCAGGCACCCACCATCGAGCTGCCGCCGACCTGGAGCTATGCCCCAGGCCTGGCGTGACACACCCCGACCCGGGTTCCCGGAATTCGAGGACCCGCCCGACTCACCAGCCGCCCCGGCCGCACCCACGGCGTCCTGTGCAGCGCCCTGTTTCGCCGGTGCTCATGTGTTGCCGGCGCCCGGGCCGTTCGGCGACGGTCATGGTGTCGTTCGCGGCCCGGCACGATTCGGCGGTGGTCGGCGGGGCGGCGTGACCGCAGTCGGCCGGGCGGTGATCCTCTCGGGTCAGGCGCCGGCCTCGTCGGTCGGTGCCCGGCGGATGTCCCGGTCGACTACGCCGGAGGGGCGGGCTTCTCGGCCAGTGCGGTCGTCGCCTCCGCGGGTGCAGTGGTTGTCCCCGCCGGGGCGGGCTTCTCCGCGGGTGGGGTAGTCGTCTCGGCCGGGGCGGGCTTCTCCGCCGGCCGGGTGGTCGTCTCCGCCGCGGCGGGTTCTGCGGCCGGGGTGGTCGGCGACGGCGTGGCGGCGGGGGTCGGGGCGGAGGTGGCGGTGCGGCGGCGTTCCAAGCGGTCGATTTCGGTCTTGGCTTCGAGCAGACCGGCGCCGGTCGCCTTGCGGTACTCCTTGACCGCGTGGACCGTCTTGCCCGCGGCGAGAAGTCGCTCGACCTCGGGGTAGGAGACCTCGGTCAGGTCGACGCCGAGGTGGCTGAGTACGGCGTCGAGTTTGCGTTCGACGGCCGCGAGCTGCCGCGCGGTGCGGTGGTCCCGCCGGTCCCGTCCGGCGAGTGCCGCGGCGATCAGACCGAGACCGATGACAGCGATCGCTAACGCGACGAGCAGCACGTTGTCCATGCCTCTATTGAACCCGCCCCGACCCAACGCCAATCACGCCGGGAGCTGCAGTTCCGTCCATTGTTCGCCGTTCGTGGTGGCGTAGTACCGGCCGTCCTGCAGGCCGCTGCCGACCAGGCGGTCGCCGGTCGAGTCCAGCGACCAGAGTGCCGGTGCTCCGGACACCGTCCGGGGGGCGCTCGGGGTCGGCCCGATGAGCTGGACACCTCCTGACGAATCGACCACCACCAGCCGCTCGCCGACGGTCGCCGCGTCCCGGCTGCCGCGCAGGCTCGAACCGAGCAGCGAGGTGAGCTTCCAGGTGCGGCCGCCGTCGGCGGTGTGCGATACGCCGCTCGGGCGTAGGAGGCTCTCGTCGTCGACGCCGAACACCAGGAGGTAGGCGGTGTTCCGGTCGACCGCGGCGACCTGGATGAACGTGCGCGGCGGCGGGGGGAGTACCGGACGCGCCCCCCGCCACGTGTCGGTCCACACCGCGAGCTGGTTGTTGCCGCCCGAGGCCCAGACGCTGCCGTCCGCCGCGCTCGAGATCGAGATCGGCTGCCAGTCCGGCTGCGCCGGGAAGGCGGTCGGCTGGCCGCTCTCCGGCGAATACCACGCCAACACCCGCCCCGGCCGCTGCCCCGACGGCTGCGCGCCCGACGGCTGCGGCCCCGACGGCGTCGAGGCGCGGGATGCCGGAGGGGTGCCGGAGCCCACGCGGAGGCGGGCTCGCGACGGAGGTGGGGCCCCGGCCCGCACTGAGCCGACCGCTGTCCCGCGTTTCCAGTGGTCCCCGCTGTCACTGCTGAGCCATCGGCGCCGACCGGCTTCGACCACGACCGTCCGGGGCCCGGCCGCGACCACCTGCACGCCGGAGTCGCGCCCCAGCGTCTTCGCGGGCACCGAGACCTCCTGCCAGGTCAGGCCGCCGTCGAGCGTCCGCCAGAACGCGGGGTCGCACTCCGAAACGGACTCGCACCGGGGGGTCAGCGCCCAGCCGGTGCGGTCGTCGGCGAACGCGACCTGGTTCACGGTGGTGCTCCACCGCACCGTGCTCGGCCCCGGCTGCGGTCGCTGCGGCCCCGGTTCGATGCCCGGGCCGAAGATCGCGATCCCGGTGGTGACCGCCACGGCGCCGATGACGACCGCCGCGATCAGGCCGGAGCGGTTGCGGAGGGACGACGTGGGCGGCACGTCACAAGTGTCGCTCGCCCGCGCGACGACGGGGTGCCCGGACGTCAGTCGTTCAAGTAGTTGTAAATCGTGTACCGGCTGACCCCCAGAGTGCGGGCGGCCAGCTCGACTGATTCTTTGATCAGGAAGAAGCCTCGTCGCTCGAGGTCCTTCACCACGCGGGTCTTGTCGGCTTTGGACATTTCGGACACGTCCTGGGCGCCGATCGCGCGCCGGAGCAGGTCCTCGGTCAGGTTCTCGACCGAGTCGTAGAAGGTCTCCGAGCGGTCGTGGCCGCTGACCTCGGGGGTGTCGACGAGCTCGGCGAGCAGGTCGCGGGCCTGGCTGAGGCGGGTGATGTCCCGGTTGAGGCAGAGGGCGGCGACCGGGCGGTCGTGGTCGCCGCTCAGGAAGATAGTGGAGGAACGGCAGACGATGCCGCCCGGTAGCTCGGTGCGGTAGCCGATGACCCGGTCCGGGGGGTCGTCCTGCATGAGCAGACGCAGGCCCAGATCGGTGGCGGGTGCGCCCGGGGTGCGCCCGCTCAGCCCGCCCGCGATCGCGACCACCGAGTTCGGCAGCTTGCTCAGGTCGTGCAGCACGACCTCGGCGCCCGGGGCCAGCGCCGCCGCCAGCGGCTCCACCAACGGCCGGTACGCCTCCACCACGCGCTCCGCCGCCGCCACGAACCCCGCCGTGGCCCACGAAGCCCCAGCCCCACCCCCGCCGGCGAGCCCCGCGTCCGCGGACGACCCAGTGCCCGCGGACGACCCAGTGCCCGCGGACGACCCAGTGCCCGCGAACGCCCCCGTGCCCGCGGACGACCCCGTGCCCCCGGACGACACCTCGTCACGCAACGTGGAACCGCTCGGCCCAGGCCAGCACGTCCGCCACCGTCGCGTTGCCGCCGCAGACGACCAGACCCAACCGGCACGACCCCCCGACCCGCTCGATCACCCGGCGCGCGGCCGGGACGAGGCACCCGGCGGCCGGTTCCGTCCACACCTTCGCGGTCTCGGCGAGTTCCAGCGAACCCCGCACGGCCTCCGCGTCCGTCACCACCAGCACGTCCTCGACGAGCGCACGCACGTGCCCGAACGTCAACGCCGTCACCGCGGGCGGCGAGAGCGTCGTCACGATCGACGTCGGCACCATCGTCACCGGCGCGCCGGCCGCCAGCGCCTGGGCCATCGTGTCCGACCCTTCGGTCTCCACCCCCCACACCCGCACGCCGGGTCGCAGCGCACGCAGCGCGGCCGCGACCCCCGCGATGAGGCCGCCCCCGCCGATGCTGACCAGGACGTCGGTCAGCGGCCCGGCGTCTTGCGCGAACTCCAGACCCACCGTGCCCTGGCCCGCGATCACGATCGGATCGTCGAAGGGGTGCAGCAGCGTCAGCCCCTCCGCCTGCAGGCTCGCGCTGAGCGCGAACGCCTCGGTGACGTCGGCGGTCAGGTGCACGGCGGCCCCGTGCCGCTGGGCCAGTTCGACGGCCCGGCGCGGCGCCGACCGCGGCATCACGATCGTCGCCTTCACGCCGAGCGTGTCGGCCATCGCCGCGACCGCGATGCCGTGGTTGCCGCCGCTGACCGCGACGACTCCGGCGGTGCGCTCGGCGTCGTCCAGAGAGCGCAGTTTGGCGGTTGCTCCTCGGGCCTTGAACGAGCCGGTGCGCTGGAGCAGTTCGAGCTTGGCCGTGACCGGGACGCCGAGCAGGTCGGTCAACCCGGGGCTCTCGACGGTCGGCGTCCGGACGACGTCGTGCTGGATGTTCCGGGCGGCGGCCTCGATGGCGGCGAGATCAACGAGCATCAACAAACTGTAGAACAGTCTCCACGTGATGTTGAAATCGTGCCGCGGTCGCGTCCCCGGGTTTACTGGTCGTCATGATGGTTCCGCGGCCGCTCACCGATGCGGCGTCGCTGCTGGTGGCGCCGGTGCTGGTGGTCAGGAGGGCGTCGTCGTGGCCACGAGCGGCGGTGGCGTTCCCGCTCAGCGTCCTCACCTCCGCGCTCACCGCGCTGTGGTGCTTCGTCGGCGTGGCCGCGGCCACCTGCGCGCTGCGCTACGACGCGTCGCCGGCGCCGCTCGCGCCGATGACGCTGCGGCTCGGCGACGGCGTCAACCAGGCCAGCCTGACGCTGGGGCTGCAGGCACGCACCGACCGGATGGTGTTCGGCACGGTGGTCGGGGTGGTGCTGCTGCTGACGCTGCCGTTCGCCGCCCGGGCCGCGCTGGTGCTGCTCGGGCGGCTGCTGACCCCGCGGGTCAGCCCGCTCCGGCGGCTGGAGCGGGATCTGCACGACGGCCCGCAGCAACGGCTGGTGCGTCTGGCCCTGGACCTCGGCCGGGCCGAGCACCGGTTCGACGCCGACCCGGCCGGTGCCCGGGTCGTCCTCGCCGACGCGATCACCCAGACACGCGAGGCGCTCGACGAACTGCGGGCGCTCGCGCGCGGGGTCGCGCCGCCGGTGCTCGTCGAGCGGGGTCTGCGTGCGGCGCTGGCCGCGCTGGTCCGCCGCTCGCCGGTGCCGGTGACGCTGTCGGTGGACGTCCCGGACGAGCTACCGGCCGAGGTCGAGACCACGCTGTACTTCGTCGTCGCCGAGGCGCTGGCCAACGTCGCGAAGCACAGCGGGGCCACGCACTGCCGGGTGGAGGTCCGCCGCCGCCGGGTCACGGTCACCGACGACGGCATCGGCGGAGCGGCGATCCGGCCCGGCCACGGTCTGGCCGGACTCGGCCAGCGGCTCGGCGGGCGTCTGGCGCTCACCAGCCCGGTCGGCGGTCCGACGACGCTCGTGGCCCGGATCCCGCGGTGAGGGTGGTCGTCGCCGAGGACGGGGTGCTGTTCCGGGACGGCCTGGTGCGGCTGCTGGTCGAGGAGGGGCACGACGTGGTCGCCGCGGTCGGCGACGGGCCCGCGCTGACCGCGGCGATCGTCGCCCACCGCCCCGACGTCGCGATCGTCGACGTGCGGATGCCCCCGAGCCGCACCGACGAGGGCCTCCGTGCGGTGCTGGCCGCCCGCGCGCGGGTACCCGGAGCCCCGGCCCTGGTGCTGAGCCAGTACGTCGAGACGTCCGGCCTGGACGACCTCCTCGCCGACGGCGCCGGCGCGATCGGCTACCTGCTCAAGGACCGGGTGGCCGCGGTCGGGGAGTTCCTCGACGGCCTGCGTCGCGTGGCCGGCGGGGGCACCGTCCTGGACCCGGCCGTGATCGCGGAACTGCTCGCGTCGCGGCGGAGGCTGCCCGCGCTCTCCGCCCGTGAGCGGGAGGTGCTCGGGCTGATGGCCGAGGGACACTCGAACACCGCGATCCAGCGGCGGCTCGTGCTCTCGGCCGGCGCCGTGGAGAAGCACATCGGCAACATCTTCGCCAAACTCGGCCTGCCCCCCGATCACGACCAGCACCGGCGGGTCCTGGCGGTGCTCGCGTACCTCAACGGGTAGGGCCGGCCCCACCTACGGAGTGGGCGGCCGGCCCCCGTGCGCGTCCGGTCCCGCCCGGGCGATGGTTCTCCCCGTGCGTAAAGTGCTCATTTTTCTCTCGGCGACGCTCGTCGTCGCGTTCGTCGTCGTCCCCGGGTGGGTGGCCGGGAGCGGCGCGGACGACTCGTTCCGGCCCGCGTTCGTCGCGTGGTGGCGCTCCGGCTCCGGTGACCTGTCGCCCGAGCTGGCCCGGATCGTCGACCACTGGTTCCGCTACCACGTGGTGAAAGGCCTGCTCGCGGCGCTGCTGCTGGCCGTGCTGATCGCGCTCGGCCGGCGGGTCACCCGGTGGGCTCTGGTGCCGGTGGTCGCGCTCGGCGCGGTCGCGCTGGCGGCGGTGATGGCCAACGTCCAGGGTGCGGTGGCCCCGTTCGCGTCGCTGTTCCCGCTGCTGTCCGCCGACGACCGGCGCGCACCGGCCGCGGCGCTGCGGGCCGGGATCCGCTCCCCGGCGCTCGAGCGGATGATCGACGGCTACACCGCCTACCATGCCGCGATGGTCGGGGCCGCCGGAACCGTGGCCGCGGTGTTCCTCGTCGCCACCGTGGTGCTCGTCCGCCGCCGCGTGGGCCGGCTCCCCGTGACCGTCGCGGCGCTGTTCGCGGTCGGCGCGCTCGTCGTCACGGTCGCGAACGTCACGACGACGCTCGACCCGGAGCCGGGTCTGCTCGGCCTGCTCGACGGCGGCTGGTGAACTCCGTCGGCAGGCGAGGGGGAGGTCGGCGCGGGACGCCGGGCCCACCTCGCGATTCAGGCTGAGACCCGGGGGACCACCGTGATGCCGTCGTGGTAGTCGAACGGCGGCGGGGTGCGGTCGGCGAGCAGGTCGACGAGCGTGCGGGCGAGCCGGATCCCCGCGCTGCGCCCGTCCACCGAGACCGTGGTGAGCGGCGGCTCGGCGTACCGCGCGATCGGCAGTTCGTCGGCGCCCATCACCGCGAGGTCGTCGGGGATCCGCATCCCGGCCGAGCGCGCGGCCGCCAGCACGGCGAACGCCGTCTCGTCGCCGTGGCAGGCGACGGCGGTGATCGGATGGCGGCCCGAACGCCAGACCCGCACCGAGTCCTCCGCGCCCGACGTCGGCACGACGTGGCGCTTCAACCGGGGCAACCCGAGACGCTCGGCGGCCGCCCGCGCGCCCTCGTAGCGACCGGACGCCAGGCCGGACGTGCGCGCGTCGTCCGGCGCCGCGAACACGATTCGCCGGTGCCCCCGGCTCACCAGGTACTCGACCTGCAGTTCGCCGAGCAGACGCATCGACTCGTCGAGGTTCGAGCCGAAGCCGGTGCCGGGCTGCGGCAGCACCACGGCCGCGCCGCTCGCGGTGAACGTCGCGACGTCGGCCGCGCTGAACGGCAGCATCCCGGCCACCGCGACCGGGGTGAGCGCGGCGGCCACCTCGCGCGGCGAGCGCTGCTCGGCACCGAGGAGATAGGTCACGAGCGTGAACCCTTCGGCCGCCAGCTCGTCCGCCGCCGTCTCGATGACGTCGCCCATCGTTCCGCCCTGCGGGAGGTCGGGGATCGCGAGCAGCACGGTCCGCCCGCGGCCCCGGCGCAGGGCCTGCGCCGGGCCGTGGGGGACGTAACCGAGCTCGGTCGCGGCCCGGAGCACCTTCGCGCGCGTGGTCTCGGGGATCGTCTGGCCCGGCGTGTTGTTCAGGACGAAACCGACCAACTGCCGGGAAAAGCCCGAGGCCTTCGCGACGTCCGTGCTGGTCACGCGGGATCGGCGGGCGGTGGCCATCTGATCAAACTACCGACAACTCGGTGACCCGGGCGTCCGGCAGGTAGTGCGTTCCGGCCATCACGCGCGCCCACCTGGGCCGATGACGTCCGCGTTTTCCCGCGCGAGGCGGATCGCGCCTTCCGTGTGACCCGGGCCACGCGTAGGGTGCGCTCCTAGCACGTGCTAGGAGCGTGCATCGTTCAACCAAATTCTCAGCCGCCCACCTGTTCCCGGCTCTTGAGATTGATAGTTTTAGAACTATACGATGATCGCGGTTCTTCGATGTGGAGGAACGCAGCGAGGCCGCCCGGAGCGCGGGTCCGCTGGTCGCCGCCCCTCGGCTCTCCTCCACCTTCAGGCCAAGAGATGAGGGTGCGTCACGTGTTCAGGCCCATGGAAGGCGTTCGGGTTCTCGAGGTCGCGCAGTTCACCTACGTGCCGTCGGCCGGTGCGGTGCTGGCGGACTGGGGCGCCGACGTCGTCAAGATCGAGCACGCCGAGCGGGGTGACGCCCAGCGCGGGCTGGTCAAGGCGTTGGGCCACGACGTCATCTCCCAGGGGTCGACGTTCGCGCCGATCATGGAGGGCCCCAACCGGGGCAAGCGCAGCCTCGGGCTCTCGCTGGAGAAGCCGGAAGCCACCGAGGTGCTGCACGAGCTGATCCGGCGCAGCGACGTCTTCCTCACGAACTTCCTGCCGGCCGCGCGTCGCAAGCTCGGCATCGACCTCGACGACGTCCGGGCGGTCAACCCCGACGTCATCTTCGTCGTCGGGTCGGCGTTCGGGCACGCCGGCCCGGAGGCCGAGAGCGGCGGCTACGACGGCACCGCGTACTGGGCCCGCGCGGGCACGGCCGACGCGCTCACCCCCGAGGGCGCGGTCGCACCGACACCGCCGCCGGGCGGGGCGTACGGCGACAACATCGGCGGCATGACGATCGCCGGGGGCATCGCGGCCGCACTGTTCGCGCGGGCCACCACGGGGGAGCCGTCGGTCGTCGACGTGTCGCTGCTGGGCGTCGGGGCGTGGGCGATCCAGCTCAACGTCAACCTGGCGTTGCAGGCCGGGCGTGCGCTGCCGAAGTTCGCACCCCGCGCGGGCGGACAGCCGAACAACCCGCTGACCGGCAACTACCGGACGTCCGACGGGCGCTGGATCAACCTGTGCATGCTGCAGCCGGGGCGGTACTGGCCGGACTTCTGCCGGGCCGTCGGCCGCCCGGACCTGGTCGTCGACGAGCGTTTCGACACCACCGGGAAGCTGATGGCCAACGGGCTGGAGGCCGTCGCGGAGGTCACCGCGATCATGGCCGGGCTCACCAAGGACGAGTGGTTCGCCGCCGCGGCGACGATGGAAGGCCAGTGGGCGCTGGTGCAGGACACCTTCGAGCTCGGCAACGACCCGCAGCTGCGGGCCACCGGCCAGGTCGCCGAGGTCGTCGACGTCGAGGGCACCACGCAGAAGCTGGTCGCGAACCCGGTCCAGTTCGACCGCAAACCGGCGGTGCTCACCCGGGCACCGCAGTTCGCCGAGCACACCGACGAGATCCTCGCCGAGCTCGGCTTCTCCGACGAGAAGTCGCTCGGGTTCAAGATCGCCGGAGCGGTCACGTGAGGGTCGGGTTCATCGGTCTCGGCAGCCAGGGCGGCCCGATGGCCCGGCGGATCGTCGACGAGGGTTTCCCGACCACGCTGTGGGCACGGCGCCCGGAGTCGCTCGAGCCGTACGCCGGCACCGCGGCCGCCGTGGCCGACTCGCCGGCCGCGTTGGCCGAGGCCAGCGACGTCGTCTGCCTGTGCGTCCGCGACGACGACGACGTCCGTGAGATCGGCGGGCAGATTCACGGCACCCTCGCCGCGGGCGCCGTGATCGTCGTGCACAGCACCGTGCACCCCGACACCTGCCGGACGCTCGCGGACGCCGCCGCCGACCACGGCGTCGCGGTCGTCGACGCCCCGGTGAGCGGCGGTGGCCAGGCGGCCGCCGAGCGGCGGCTGCTCGTGATGGCCGGCGGCGACGCCGACGTCATCGAGAGGATCCGCCCGGTCCTCGACACCTACGCCAACCCGTTCCTGTACGTCGGGCCGGTCGGCGCCGGTCAGGCCGCGAAGATCCTCAACAACCTGCTGCTCACCGCGAACCTCGGCGTGGCCGAGGCCGCTTACGCGCTGGGCCGCGAACTGGGCGTCGACCTCGGCTCGCTGAACCAGGTCTTCGCCGCCGGCAGCGGCAACAGCTTCGCCGCGTCGCTGCTGCTCTCCGGCGAGCCGTACTCGGCCGTCCGCATGGCCGAGGTCGCCGGGCCCCTCCTGCGGAAAGACGTTCGGCTCGCGGTCGATCTCGCCGCCGCGGCCGGAGTGGACGCCGGCGCGGTGCTCCCCGCCGCCGACTCCGCGCTCGAGTCGATGAAGCACCCGCGCTAGCTGGATCTGGAGGAAGAGCGATGCCGCTCCCCGACGACGCCAAGATCATCTCGGTCGACGACCACGTGATCGAGCACCCTCGCGTCTGGCTCGACCGCATGCCCGCGAAGTACCAGGACGTCGCACCGCGGATCGAGAAGTTGCCCGACGGCAACGACACCTGGATCTTCAACGGCAAGCCGTCCGGCAACTTCGCGCTGAACGCGGTCGCCGGCAAGCACCCCCGCGAGTTCGGGATGGATCCGCGCAGCTACGACGACATGCGTCCGGGCTGCTACGACATCTCCGAACGCATCAAGGACATGGACGTCGAGGGCGTCTGGGCCCAGCTCTGCTTCCCGAACATGGGTGGCTTCGCCGGCAGCACGTTCTACGCCAGCGACGACAAGGAGCTCGCCGCGGAGTGCATCCGGGCCTACAACGACTTCATCCTCGACGAGTGGTGCGCCTACGCGCCCGATCGGCAGATCCCGCTGGTGATGATCCCGTTCTGGGACGTCCAGGCCTCGGTCACGGAGATCGAGCGCACCGCGGCCAAGGGCGCGAGGTCGGTGAGCTTCCTCGAAGCGCCGCACCGCGTCGGTCTGCCGAGCTACCACACCGACCACTGGGACCCGATCCTGCGGGCCGCCGAGGAGCGCGACCTGCCGCTCTCGGTGCACTTCGGATCCGGGGGCGCGCCCAGCGGCGTCGCCCAGGACGCCGACATGTTCGTCACGATCGCCTTGTTCGGCATCAACTCGATGATGGCCTGCGTCGACCTGCTGATCTCGCCGGTGTTCTACAAGTTCCCGAACCTGAAGTTCGTGCTCTCCGAGGGCGGGATCGGCTGGATCCCGTACATCCTCGAGCGCGCGGACTACTCCTGGGGCCGGCACAAGTTCTGGTGCGACATCGACCAGGAGCGCAAGCCGTCGGAGATGTTCAAGGACCACATCTACGGGGCCTTCATCTCCGATCAGAACGGCATCGATCTGCGTCACTCGATCGGCGTCGACCAGATCCTGTTCGAGAGCGACTACCCGCACTCGGACTGCAACTGGCCGCACACCCGCAAGGTGCTCGGTGAACAGCTCGCGAACGTGCCCGACGACGAGGCGCGCCTGATCGTCGAGGGCAACGCCCGACGCCTCTTCCACTTCGGATGAGACTCGGGTTCGTCGGCGCCGGCCGGATCGGGCGTCCGATGGTGCGGCGGCTGGTCGGGGCCGGACACCACGTCCGGGTGCTCGCACGGTCCGGCGCGGCGCACGCCGCGCTGGACGGCGACGGCGCCACCCCGGTCGGCACGCTGACCGAGGTGGCCGCCGACGCCGAAGCGGTGCTCGTCGGTGTGCGCACCGACGAGCAGGTCCGCGAGGTGGGGCCGGCACTGATCGGGGCGATGCGCCCCGGCGCGGTGCTGGTGGTGCACACCACGGGTAGTCCGGCGACCGCCGATCTGCTGGCCGCACACGGCATCGAGGTGGTGGACGCGCCGGTCAGCGGCGGCCCCCACGACGTCGCCGCGGGCACCGTCACCCTGCTGGTCGGCGGCGCGGACGGCGCGGTCGGCGCGGTCCGCCCTGCGCTGCGGGCGTACGGCGACCCGATCCTGCACGTCGGTCCGCGCGGCAACGGGCAGCGCGTCAAGCTGATCAACAACGCGCTGTTCGCGGCGAACATCGGCCTGCTCGCCGCCGCCGTCGACCTCGGCGCCCAGCTCGGCGTCGATGAGAAAGCACTGCTCGACGCGCTGCCCCAGGGCAGCGCGAGCAGTTTCGCGCTGGCCGGTGTGGCCCGCGCCGGCTCGGTCGGAGGCTTCGCCCGCGCCGCCGGTGAGTTCCTCGGCAAGGACGTCGCGGTCGTGCGCCGGGTCGTGGCCGACCTCGGCGGTGACCTCGGCGCGCTCGCCGGCGCGCACCGCGCGCTGGCCGACGTGATCCCCGAGCTCGATCTCCCAGGAGCGCAGTCATGACATCGCTTGGTGAACGCCTGCTCGTCGACGGCGAACTCGTCGCGGCCGGGAGCGGCCGCACGTTCGACAACGTCAACCCGGCCACCGAGGAGGTGATCGGCGCCGCACCCGACGCCGACGCGACCGACGTCGAGAAGGCCGTCGGCGCCGCCCGCCGGGCGTTCGACACCGGCACCTGGTCGACCGACGTCGAGTTCCGCCGCCACTGCCTGACCCAGCTGCGCGACGCCCTGCGCGCGAACGTCGAGGAGCTGCGGAGCATCGTCGTCGCCGAGGCCGGCAGCCCGGTCTCGCTGACCGGGGCGATCCAGCTCGAGGGCCCGATCGGTTTCATCGACCACTACGTCGACCTGCTCGGCAGCTACGAGTTCGAGCGTCCGCTGCCGGAGAAGGAGTTCTACGGCACCGCCACCAGCCGCGTGGTGCGACGCGAGGCCGCCGGGGTGGTCGGGGCGATCACGCCGTGGAACTACCCGTTCTACCTGAACATCGCGAAGTCCGCGGCGGCGCTCGCGGCCGGCTGCACGGTGGTGCTCAAACCCGCGCCGGACACGCCGTTCAGCGCGCTCGCGCTCGGGGCGATCGCCGCCGGGCACACCGACCTGCCGGCCGGGGTGCTCAACGTGGTGTCCACCGCGGACAACGCCGTGGCACAGATCCTCGCGACCCACCCCGACGTGGACCACGTGACGCTCACCGGCTCGACCGGCACCGGCCGCACGGTGATGGGGGCGGCGTCCGAGACGGTCAAGCGGGTCACGCTGGAACTGGGCGGGAAGTCCGCCGCGGTCGTGCTCGACGACGCCGACCTCACCCAGATCGTGCCCGGCCTGGCCCTGGGCGTCTGCGTGCACGCCGGTCAGGGCTGCGCGGCGCTGACCAGGCTGCTCGTGCCGCGGCACAAGCTCGACGAGGCGGTCGGGATCCTCGAGGCCGCGATGAGGCAGATGCCGTGGGGCGACCCGGCGGACCCCGGCAACGTCATGGGGCCGGTCATCAACGCCGCCCAGCGCGACAAGGTGCTCAGCTACTACCGGGCGGCCGCGCGGGAGGGCCGGGTCGTGCTCGGCGGTAAGCCGCAGGACCGGTTCGAGCGGGGCTACTACGTCGAGCCGACGCTGATCACCGACATCGACCCGAAGTCGTCGGTGGCGCAGGACGAGATCTTCGGCCCGGCGATCGTGGTGCTGCCGTTCGACGACGACGAGGACGCGCTGCGCATCGCCGAGAACACGATCTTCGGTCTCTCCGGTGCCGTGCACAGCGCGGACTTCGACCGGGCGATGGGCCTGGCCCGCCGGATGCGTACCGGCACGGTCGGCGTCAACGGCGGCATGTGGTTCGACGTCCAGTCGCCGTTCGGCGGCTACAAGCAGAGCGGCCTCGGCCGCGAGTGGGGCACCGAGGGCCTCGAGGACTTCCTCGAGACGAAGACCATCGCCTGGCCGACGGCACGGACAAAGGAGTCTTGAGATGGCGGGTCGAGTAGAGGGCAAGGTCGCGTTCGTCACCGGCGCGGGGCGCGGGCAGGGGCGCAGTCACGCGGTCCGCCTGGCCGAAGAGGGCGCCGACATCATCGCGGTCGACATCTGCCGGGACTTCGCGACGGTGGACTACCCGATGTCGTCCTCCGACGACCTCAAGGAGACCGTCGCCCTCGTCGAGGCGCTCGACCGGCGCATCGTCGCGGTGGAGGCCGACGTGCGGGAGCGCGCGCAGCTGATCGCGGCGGTCGAGCAGGGCATCGCCCAGCTCGGTCACCTCGACGTCGTCGTCGCGCAGGCCGGCATCGCCCCGATGAAGGGCGAACCCGCCGTCCAGGCCTGGATGGACGGCGTCGACACGCTCCTGCTCGGCGTCATCAACGCGGTCCACGCCTCGTTACCGCATCTCGAGGAGGGCGCGTCGATCATCGCCACGGCGTCGGCCGCGGTCGCGATGACCGGGGCCGGCCTCGGCGCGGCGGGGAGCGTCGGCCAGGACCCGGGCGGCGCGTCGTACCAGTACGCCAAGAAGGCGGTGTGCGAGTTCGTCCACGAGCTGGCCCGCAACCTCGGCCCGCGCGGCATCCGCGCCAACGCCGTGCACCCGACCAACTGCAACACCCCGATGCTGCAGAGCCCGCCGATGTACCGGGCGTTCCGCCCCGACCTGGAGAACCCGACCCGCGAGGACGCGGAGCCGGCGTTCTATGTCCAGCAGCTGATGCCGGTTCCCTACGTCGAGCCGCGCGACATCAGCAACATGGTGCTCTACCTGGCCTCCGAGGAGGCGCGTTACGTCACCGGCATGCAGATGCGCGTCGACGCCGGTTCGTACCTGAAGTTCCAGGACTACCACGTCTGAGAGGCGCTGAGCCCATGAAGGTTCGTGTCGATCCGGACATCTGCCAGGGGCACACCCTGTGCGCGATGACCGCGCCCAACCTGTTCGAACTGTCCGACATCGACGGCCACGCGCACGCCGTCGGCGAAGACGTACCCGCCGAGGCGGAGACGCTCGCGAAGGAAGCCGCGCGTACCTGCCCCGAGCAGGCCATCATCCGGTTCTGAGCGGAGGGCACATGACGATCGACGACGCGCGCGCGATTGCCAGGATCAACCTCAACCGGCACTCCGACCGCTACCGGGAGGACTTCCAGGAACTCGCCACCGAGTACCACGGCAAGTGCCCGGTGGCCTGGAACGAGGCGCACGGCGGCTACTGGTTCGTGTCGGGGAACAAAGAGCTGTTCGACATCGCGCGCCGGGCGGACGTGCTGTCGAACGAGAACGACCCGGACGAGGTCAAGCGCGGGTACTGGGGGATCAGCATCCCGCCGCCGCAGCGTCGTCCGGGTTCCCCGATCGGCGGGTTCCTGGAGATGGACCCACCCGAGCAGCGGCACTACCGGCAGGCGCTCAACCCGTACCTGTCCCCGGCGGCGGTCAAGCGCTGGCAGCCGGTCATCGACGAGATCACCCGCGCCGCGCTGGACGAGCGGATCGAGTCCGGCCGGATCGACTTCGTCGACGACCTGGCGAACGTCGTCCCGGCCGTGCTGACGATGGCGATGCTCGGCATGCCGCTCGCGGCCTGGACCGTGCACTGCGAGCCCTCGCACGCCAGCGTCTACACCCGGCCGGACTCGCCGGACATCATGCGCGTCTTCCAGCAGATGATGCGGGCCCGGGCGCACACCGAGTCGTGGATCGCGAAGATCCGCGTCGAGCCCCGCCCGGGGTTGATCGACGGGCTGATCCGCGCGGAGATCAACGGGGCCGCGCCCACCGACAAGGACGTCCTGGGGGCCGCCGGTCTGATCATCGGGGGTGGGTTCGACACCACGACCGCGCTGACCGCGCACTCCCTGGAGTGGCTGTCCGAGCACCCGGCGGAGCGCGCCCGGCTCGACCGCGAGTGGGACACGCTGCGTGACTCGGCCACCGAGGAGTTCCTGCGGTTCTACACCCCGGCGGTCGGTGACGGCCGGACCGTCCAGACCGACGCCGAGATCAACGGCACCGAGTTCAAGGAGGGCCAGCGTCTCTGGCTCTCCTGGGCGATGGCCAACCGGGACGAGACCGTGTTCGAGGACCCCAACACGATCCACCTGGACCGCAAGGGCAATCGGCACGCCAGCTTCGGGCTGGGCATCCACCGGTGCATCGGGTCGAACGTGGCCAGGGCGACGTTCAAGACGATGCTGCGTCACGTGCTCGACCGCATGCCGGACTACGTGTGCGACCGGGACGGCGCCGTGCACTACGACTCGACCGGCGTCATCAACGGCATGAAACACCTGCCGGCCACGTTCACCCCGGGCCCGCGGCTCGGGGCCGGCGTCGACGAGACGATCGAGCGGATGCAGCGCATCGTCGACGAGCAGCGTCTCGCCGAGCCGGTCACCGTCCGCCCGTCCAGCGCACAGCTCTGAAGGAGAAGAAGCCATGACGGTCGTGGTCGCCCTGCCGGTCACGGAATCCGCATGACCGCGCCGCTGCCGTACGTCACGATCCTGAACGAGTTCTACTGGAGGGCCGGGGCCGACGGCGTGCTCCGGATGCAGCAGTGCACGTCGTGCGCGGGGTTCGTGCACCCCCCGAAGCCCGCGTGTCCCCGCTGCCGGAGCACCGCGCTGGAGATCCGGGACCTCTCCGGCGAGGGGACGGTGGTGAGCTCCACGGTGAACCACCGGTTCGGGCTGCCCGGGCTGGCGCCGCCGTACGTCGTCGCGCGGGTCGCCCCGGACGAGGACCCGCGGGTGCGGCTCACCACCCGCTTGGTCGGCGTCGACGACGTCGTACCCGGACAGCGGGTGCGGGTGGAGTTCGAGCAGGTCGAGGACGTCTGGCTGCCGCTGTTCCGCCCGATCGACGGCACCGGCCCGATCGCCGGGGACGAGGAGGGCCCCGCGGAGATCCGGGCGAGGGTCCGGCCGATGCTCACCACCCGCAAGTTCGAGGACGACGTGGTGCTCAGCGGCGTCGGGGCCTCGGACCTCGGCCGGCGGCTGCGTGTCGACCCGCTCGTGCTCACCGTGCAGGCGTGCGAGGCCGCGGTCGCCGACGCCGGCCTGACCTTCGATGACGTCGACGGTCTCTCGTCCTACCCCGGCGGCGGCCCGGCCGGCGGTTTCGGCGAGGGTGGCGTCGCCGCGCTGGAGGCCGCGCTCCGGATCCGGCCGACCTGGTACAACGGCGGCGCCGAGACCTTCGGCCCGGGTGGTTCGGTGATCGCCGCGATGCTCGCGGTCTCGGCCGGGCTGGCCCGTCACGTGCTCTGTTTCCGGACGATCTGGCAGTCGACGCACGACGAGATGACCAAGCGCGGCGAGCTCCCCCCGATGGGTGGCCGCGTGCCCGGCGACAGCGGCTGGTCGGTACCGTTCGGCGCCACGTCGGCCGCGCACGGGCTGGCGATGAACGCGCAGACCCACTTCCGGAGGTACGGCACCACCCGGGAGACGCTCGGCTGGATCGCGCTCAACCAGCGCGCGAACGCCGCCCTCAACCCCACCGCGGTCTACCGCGCCCCGATGGACATGGACGACTACCTGGGCGCCCGGCTGATCACGACGCCGTTCGGGCTCTACGACTGCGACGTGCCGGTGGACGCGGCGATCGCGGTGGTCGTGTCCGCCGCCGGCACCGCGGCCGACCTGCGCCGGCCGCCGGTGCGCGTCGAGGCCGTCGGCACCCAGCTGCTCGAACGCGTCGAGTGGGACCAGAGCACGTCCACCCACGAACCGCAGGTGCTCGGCCCGGCCGCGCACCTCTGGACCCGCACCTCGCTGCGCCCGGACGACGTCGACGTCGCCCAGCTCTACGACGGGTTCACGTTCAACTGCCTGTCCTGGTTGGAGGCCCTCGGGTTCTGCGGGATCGGCGAGGCCAAGGACTTCCTCGACGGCGGCAAGAACATCGCGCGCGACGGCGTGCTCCCGCTCAACACCCACGGGGGCCAGCTCTCGCACGGGCGCACCCACGGCATGGGCCTGCTGCAGGAGGCGATCGTGCAGCTGCGCGGCGACGCGGGGGAGCGTCAGGTCGCCGGCGCCCGGACCGCCGTGGTGAGCAGCGGTGGCCTGACCCCGAGCGGCGTGCTGCTGCTCCGGAAGGACTGACATGGAGCACGTCGTTGTCGTCGGCGCCGGTCTCGGTGGCGTCCGGGTCGTGGAGCAGTTGCGCGCCAACGGGCACCGGGGGCCGATCACGTTGATCGGTGCCGAGGAGCACCCGCCCTACGACCGGCCGCCGCTCTCCAAGCAGGTGCTGTCCGGCGTCTGGGACCCCGACCGGGTGATCCTGCGCGACAAGCCCGCCCTGGACGAGCTGGGGGTCGCCTACCGTTTCGGCGCCGCCGCGATCGGGTTGCACGACACCACCGTCGAACTCGAGGACGGATCGGTGGTCGCCGGTGACGCCGTCGTCCTCGCGACCGGTGTGCGGGCCCGGACGATCCCCGGCCAGCCGGACGGTGTCCGGACCCTGCGCACGCTCGACGACGCCACCGCGCTGCGCGACGCCCTGGGCGAATCGCGGTCGCTGCTGGTCGTCGGGGGCGGGTTCGTCGGCGCGGAGGTGGCGCACGCGGCCCGGCAGCGCGGCGTGGACGTCACCGTGCTGGAGGCGATGCCGACGACCGCCGCGCACGCGCTCGGGCCGGAGCTCGGTGCGCTGACCGGTCGGCTGTTCACCGAAGCCGGCGTCGACCTGCGTTGCGGCACCCGGCTGAGCCGATTCGCCGACGCGCACACCGTGGAGCTGGCCGACTCCACCCGGCTGAGCGCCGACGTCGTGCTGGTGGGCATCGGCGCGACGCCCGACGTCGGCTGGCTGGGCCTGGACACCGACGGCGTCCCCTGCGACCGCACCGGCCGGGTCGAGGGCGCCCCGAACACCTGGGCGCTCGGTGACGTCGCCGCCTGGTGGGACGACGTGCGTGGTGCCCGCTGCCGCACCGAGCACTGGACGGCCACCGTCGACCAGGCCGCGGTCGTCGCGCGTGACCTCCTCGGCCAGGAGCGGCCGCCCCCGTCGGTGCCGTACGTCTGGTCCGACCAGTTCGGGCTGAAGATCCAGCTCGTCGGGCGGCCGGACCTGGCCGACAACGTCCTCCCGCTCACCGGGGAGGGCCTGGCCGGGGGGCCGGTGCGCGGCACCGTGGCCGCCTACTTCGCCGGCGACACCGTCGTGGGTGTCGCGGCCTTCGGCGCTCCGCGTTTCCTGCCGAGGCTGCGTGGCCAGGTCGCCGCGGGCGCGCACCGCGGAACGATCACCTCGCTCATGCAGGAGCTGATCGGCGGCGTGGTCCGGTAGCTCCCCCGGCACCGGACACCGGTGTCAGTCCGACGCCGGCAGCGGCTGCGCGGTCTTGATCGTCAGCGTGCGGCCGTCGACCGCGAGCTCGCCGGGCCCGGCCGCCACGCACAGCATCTCCAGCCGGCTGTCGGCGTCCAGGTAGCGCTTTCCCAGCAGCGTGTGCCGCTGCGCCGGGTCGGCCGATGGGAGCGCGCCGTCGGCCGCTTCGTCCGGACGCAGCATCGCCGCCCCGGCACAGGAGATCGTCACGTCCCCCTCCGGGACCTTGACGACGATCGCCTCGACGCTGGAGACAGCGCTGCGCAGACGCTGTCCGACGGTGTAGGTGGGCATCGGAGTTCTCCTAGTCGTTCAGTTCTTCGAACGGGTCGCCGGGGATGGGCTCCGTGGTGAAGAAGTAGGGCGCGCCCCAGGTGTCGGCCGGGTCGGCGGCGACGGTGGTGGGGGTCGGCCGACGGGTGCGGATGCTCTTCCGGGCCAGCCAGCGTTCGGCCGAGTCGAGGTCCGCGACCCGGAACGTGACGGCGTAGATCATGTTGCCGTATTTCGCGACGTGACGGCCCAGATCCGACGAGTCGTCCAGTGGCTGGACCAGCTTGAGCAGCGAGTCGCCGAGCTGCACGATCTGGAACGTCGCCCGCGTCACCTCGTCGACGCCGTGGTGGAGGGGGATCGCTTGCACCCGGTTGACGTACGACTCGGTCGCGGCACGCACGTCCTTGACGCCGAGCATCACGTGCGCGACCCGGCGGATCGTCAGCGGGTGATCGGTCTCCCAGGCGCGTTGCTGGTCCGACCAGCCGGGCAGCAGGCGCGGATCGCCGGGCATGTCCATCACGCACATCTCGGCCATCAGGCCGAACATGTCCCGCGGGCTGGGGAAGAAGTAGTGCACGCCCGGCTCCATCGTCTCGACCTTGCCGCCGCCCGGCCGACCGATGTAGATGCCCCGCTCGATCATGAAGTTGGCCAGCCCGGCCGGGTCGTCGACCTTGTAACCGACCGAGTGCAGATGGCGGCCGAACTTCGAGTAGAACTTGCCGACCGGCTTGGTGGCGTCGACCGGCAGGTTCGGGGCCATCGTCTCGACGCACAGGTCCGAGACCATCATCAGGCTCGCCCACCGGTCCTCCGGCGGCAGATAGGTGGGCTCGTCCACGCCCAGGTAGAGCCGTGCCCCGAAGACGTCGCGGTAGAAGTCGTTGAGCTTCTTGACGTCGTCGGTCATGTGGATCGTGTGGATCATGATGCCGATGCCGTAGTCACCGGTCTTCTTCGGTACTCGTCGCATGGGACGTCCTTGGCTCAGAGGTGCGATGACCAGGTGATGACCGTCGACCGGACGGGCAGCGGCGTCTTCGCCATCACCGGCCCCCGTCGTAGGTGTAGAACCCGCGGCCGGTCTTCTGACCCAGCCAGCCGAGCCGGACGTACTGCTTCAGCAACGGGGACGGGAAGTACCTCGGATCCTTGTACTCCTCGTACATCGAGGCGGCCATGTCGTGGACGATGTCGAGGCCGATCAGGTCGGCGAGCCGGAACGGGCCCATCCGGTGGTTGAAGCCGAGTTGCAGCACCTCGTCGATCGACTCCATCGGCGCGACCCCGCGTTCGAACGCGCGGACCGCGTCGAGCAGGAACGGGACGACGAGCAGGTTGCCGACGAAGCCCGGCACGTCGTTGATGACGACAGGCGTCTTGCCGAGGTCTCTCGCGAACGCGACGAAGCTTTCGACGTTGGCCGGGAGCGAGATCGGGGTCCTGATGACCTCGACCAGCTTCATCACCGGCACCGGGTTGAAGAAGTGCAGCCCGACGATCGCCTCCGGGCGCCGCGTCGCGCCGGCCAGGACCACCAGCGGGATCGTCGAGGTGTTGGAGCCGATCAGCGTCTCCGGGCCGACGATCGTGTCGATCCGGGCGAGCAGGCTCTTCTTGAGCTCGACGTCCTCGTAGACGGCCTCGACCACGAGGTCGGCCTCGGTGATCGCGTCGATGGCGGTGCCGAAGCGCAGCCGGTCGAGGGTGCGGCGCCTGTCGTCGGCGGTGATGCGGCCGCGGTCGAGCCGGCGGTCGAGACCGGCGGCGATGCGCTGCTGACCGGCCTCGGCGGACGCCGCGTCCTTCTCGACGACGACCACCTCGTAACCGCGCTGAGCCGCGACCTGCGCGACGCCCCCGCCCATCGTCCCGCAGCCGACCACGGCTACCCGCTTGATCTGCACACGCGTTCCTCCACGCCAGTCCAGTTTCAAGGTTGTCTATGTATCTATACCGGAGGGGGCGGGGGCCGGACAAGCGGCAGGTGTCCAGCGGGTCCGTTATCGTTAGGTGATTGCATAACTATCGACGCTTTGATTGCGGGTCGCGCTGATGGACGGAACTCTGTACCTGGACGGGGCCTGGAAGGACGCCGCCGACGGGCGCACGTTCGCGGTGACCGACCCGGCGTCCGGCGAGGTCATCGGGCAGGTCGCCGACGCCGACCGGTGCGACGCGGTCTCCGCCGTCGACGCCGCGGCGACGGCGTTCGAGCCCTGGTCCCGGCGCACCGCCTACGAGCGCGCCGACTTCCTCGTCACTGCGTACCGCCTGATGCGCGAACGTGCCGACGACCTCGCGCTGCTGATGACCCGCGAGCAGGGCAAACCGCTCAAGATGGCGCGCAACGAGGTGCGCTACGCGGCGGACTTCCTGCTCTGGTACGCCGAGGAGGCGAAGCGGGTGTACGGCAGCACGATCCCGTCGGCCCGCGCTGACCAGCGCTTCACCGTGCTGCGCCAGCCGGTCGGCGTGGTCGCGGCGATCACGCCGTGGAACTACCCGATCTCGATGATCACCCGCAAGGTCGCGCCCGCGCTGGCCGCCGGCTGCACGATCGTGCTCAAGCCGGCCGAGCAGACCCCGCTGTGCGCGGTCGCGATGTTCCGGATCTTCCACGACGCGGGCCTGCCTGCGGGCGTCGTCAACCTGGTGACGACGAGCGACCCGGAGACGACCGGCGAGGTCCTCCTGGAATCGGCGGCCGTGCGCAAACTGACGTTCACCGGGTCCACCGACGTGGGCAAGCAGTTGGCCGCACGGGCCGCCGCGACGCTGAAGCGGGTCTCGCTGGAGCTCGGCGGCCACGCCCCGTTCCTGGTCTTCGACGACGCCGACCCGGTGCGCGCGGCAAAGGGCGCCGCGCTGGTGAAGTTCCTCAACACCGGCCAGGCCTGCATCTGCCCGAACCGCATCTACGTCCAGCGCCCGGTCTACGACCGGTTCGTCGAGGCGTTCCGTACGCGCGTCGCCGCGCTGCGGGCCGGCTCCGGGTTGGACCCCGCCGTCGGGATCGGTCCCCTCATCGACGCCGACGCGCTGAGCAAGATGGAGCGGCACGTCGCCGACGCCCGTGCACGCGGCGCGAACGTGCTGACCGGGGGAGTGCGGCTGGCCGGGCCGGGGCTGGACGACGGGTACTTCTACGCGCCGACCGTGCTCACCGACGTCACGCCGGACATGGCGATCTACCGCGAGGAGACGTTCGGCCCGATCGCCGCGGTGATGCCGTTCGACGACGAGCGCGCGGTGATCGAGGCCGCCAACGACACGACCTACGGGCTGGCGTCCTACGTCTACACCAACGACATCGGGCGGGCGACGCGGGTGTCGGAGGGGCTGCGGTTCGGGATCGTGGGCATCAACGACATCAACCCGACGGCGGCCGCGGCGCCGTTCGGCGGCACGAAGGAGAGCGGTCTGGGCCGGGAGGGCGGGGCGGCCGGGCTCGACGAATACCTTGAGGAAAAGCTGGTCGGCCTGGCGATCTGAGCTGTCCACCGACGGTTAAGGTGGCTGCCATGCCTACGGACGACGCGGTGCTGATCGATGAGCCTTCGCCGGGCGTCCGGCTGCTCACGCTCAACCGGCCCGACGTGCGCAACGCGATGACCGGCGAGATGACCGCCGCCTGGACCGGGGCGATCGCGGAGGTCGCCGAGGACCGGGAGACGCGGGTCGCGGTCGTCACCGGTGCGGGCAGTTCGTTCTGTTCCGGCGCGGATCTGTCCTGGCTCGACCAGGCCGCCGGCCACGACGTCACGACCGACCGCCTGCGCGACCGGATGCTGCCGTTCTACCGCACCTGGCTGCGTCCGCGGTCGCTGCCGTTCCCGGTGATCGCCGCGATCAACGGGCCGGTGGTGGGCGCGGCCGCGTGTCTCGCGCTCTCCTGCGACCTGCGCTACGCCGGGCCGGGCGCGATGTTCAGCACCCCGTTCATCTACCTCGGCACCCACGCCGGGATGGGCGCCACCTGGTTGCTGCAGGAGGCGATCGGCGTCGCCCGGGCACGGGAGATGCTCTACACCGGCCGTGAGGTGTTCGCGGAGGAGGCCCTCGAGTGGGGCCTGATCGGTGGGGTCGCCGACGACGTCCTGGCGCACGCGTTGAAGATCGCCGAACAGATCGCCGGCGCCGCGCCGATCGCCACCCGGCTCACCAAGGCCGGGCTCGAGCAGGCCGCGCACGGTCTCGAAGCGTCGCTGCAGTGGGAGGCGCTGGCCCAGCCGGTCACGATGACGACCGAGGACCTGCACGAAGGCATCGAGGCGAAGCGGAACCGGCGTGCGCCCAACTTCCGGGGAATCTGACCGAAGGCGTATATTGATAGTTCTATGAATGTCTAGCGCTAGCCGAGGGAGTCTAGCCGGGCTGAGCGAGGAGCAACGAGTGACTCCACCTTCCGCGGACGCGGCGAGCGCGACCGAAATCTTCAAGGCCCTGGGCGATCCCATCCGCTGGAGCATCGTGCAGCAGATGGCGGCCACCGACGAGCTGGCGTGCAGCACGCTCGAGCAGACGCTGCCGATCTCGAAGCCCAGCATCTCCTACCACACGAAGATCCTGAGCCAGGCCGGGCTGATCTCGACGCGCAAGCAGGGCCGGAACTTCTACTACACGCTGCGGCGCGACGTGCTGCGCGGCCTGATCGACGACGTCTGGGCGCTCGCGCCGGAGCCGCGCGCGGTCGCCGACACCGGCCGGCTCGAGCACAAGCCGACGCCGATCCGCCGTCGTCGCGCCACCGCGTCCACCCGGCTGCGTCAGGCGGCCGGCGATGAGGGCCGCGAGTCCGAGGTCACGCTGCTGACCTGGTGACACCGCTCTGTAGGGCCCGGGCCGTACGGGCCCGGGCGCTGCGGCGTCTCGGGCCTGCGACGCTGTCCCGGGCCTGCATCGGCGGCCGTGGGCCGAATAGTCGTCGTGAGCCCGGGAAGTGGTCGGTCAGTCGAAGGCCACGGTGGCCTTGCCCGGGGCGAGCTTCGCGCCGTCCTGGTTCTCGGTCCAGATCGTGAGCTCCACCGTGCCGTCCTCGTGCACGGCCTCCACCACCCCGCGGGCGGTCACGGTCTGGCCTTTGAGGTTGGGGTTCCGGAACTGGCACGAGAGCGCCACGATCCGGCCGCGGCCGGCCAGCCATCCCCGCACGAGGGCGTGCAGGTAGGACCACTGCAGGTTGCCCATGCCGAACGCGGTCGGATACCCGGCCGCCCGGCCCGCCTCGTCGTCCATGTGGATCGGCACGAACTCGTCGTTGACCGCCGCGTACCGGTTCCAGGTCTCGAACCCGGTGGTCCGCACGAACGGCGGGAGTTCCTCGCCGACCTCGGCCGGCGCCGTGCTGGTCCGCTGCGTCATGGCCCCGCTCCTCAGTACCGGATCAACGTCATGCGGCTGCGCTTCACGACCGCGCGGTCCTGGTTGGTCCAGGTGTCCTCGGTGACCGTGAAGAGCATGAGGCCGAGCTTGCCCTCCCGCTCGGAGTACCCGTCGAGCCGGTTCTCGCTGGTGATCACGTCACCCGGCCGGATCGGGACGCCGTACTCGGTCTCCAGGCCTCCGTTGAGCTGGAACCGCAGCCCGGGACCGGGCACACCGGCGAGCCGCTCGGTGCGGTCCGCGCTGTTCGCGTCCGGTTCGGGGCGGCCGCCGGCCTCGCTCCCCGCGACCGCTGCGTCCGGTTCGGGGCGGCCGCCGGCTTCGCTCCTCGCGACCGCCCACGCGAACGGGTTGAAGTCCTCCGGTGCGCGTTCGGCGTCGAGGAACTCGCGCGGTGGCTTCTCCGGCCAGTACACGGCGAGGGCCCACTTGCGGATGTCCGATTCCGCCACGGGGTAGCTGATCCGGCGAGTGAGCAGGGTGCCGAGCGCGCCGCGCATCTCGTCGGACACGTTCGTGGGCATCGAACCTCCGTTGCTTTGATACTTGCCCAACTTTCTACTTTTGTTCGGTCGGGCTGTCAACGGACGCTCTCGGCGGCCGGACCCGCCGGCTCTCGTGCACCGGCGTCTTGCCCAGCGCGGCACGCAGCGCGACCCGCACCTCCGCGCGCCGGCCGGGAGCGGTGAACGAGAGCGCGCTCGCTCACCGAGATCGGCGGGCCCACCGCGGGCAACTCGGCGACCAGGCTCTCCACCGCGGCGGGCATCAGCGCTGCAGGAAGGCCAGGACCGCTTCCCGACAGCGCGCGTCCGACGTCAGCCCGAAGTGGTCGACACCCGGCAGCACGCGCAGCGAGGCCTGGCCGAACGCCGCGACCAGGTCGTCCGCGGGGGCGTTGAAGTCGTGCTCGCCCAGCACGACGAGCACCGGAGCCTGCACCTTCGCGAGCGCGTCCGCCGCGACCGGCGGCTTCGGGATCTCCAGGTACCGGCGGACGTCGTCCACGTCGTTGCCGGCCGACCGGGCGGCCCGCCGGAACACCCGCGTGACGCCGGAATCGTCGCCGCGGCCCAACGCGGCCGCGAGCGCCGCGATGCCGCTCACGTCGGGCCGCAACACCCCGTTGCCGACGCCGAGCAACGCGAGCGTGCGGAAGCGGCTCGGTTCCCGGGCGGCCACCGCGGCCAGCAGTTGCGCTCCCGCGGAGAACGCGATCGCGTCCACCGGGTCCCGGTCGCCGAGGTGGCGCAGGACGTCGTCGACGATCGTGTCACCGTCGGGGAGGTCGGGGGCGATCCCCGGCCCGTGTCCCGGCAGGTGGTAGCCCAGCACGTCCCGGCCGGACGCTTCCAGCCGGTCGATCCAGCCCGCCCGCCGATAGTTGTGCTCGATCGTCGAACCGGCCCCGTGGACGAGCAGAACGGTCATGCGGATACTCCGGAGATGCGGTCGGTAGCCCGGGCGGTGTCGCTCTTCAATAGCACGTGCAAGTAGTCCCGCGCCGACGCATCACCACCTTGACCTGCCGGCGATCCCTGAATAATTTTAGAAGTGTCAAAGTATATCGCCGGAGGAGCTCCATGGATTTTGACCTCACCCCGGATCAGAGACTCTTCCGGGCGACGACGAAGAAGTTCCTCGACGCCGAGGTGCCGCTCTCCACCGTGCGGGAATGGGCGACCGGACCGGACGGCTTCCGGCGCGACTGGTGGGCGCGCGGCGCCGAGCTCGGCTGGACGGCGCTGCTCGTGCCCGAGGACCAGGGCGGTGGCAGCGTGTCCGACGCGGGGCTGCTCGACCTGCTGATCGTCGCCGAGGAGATGGGACGGCTGGTGTCGCCGGGGCCGCTGGGGCCGGTGAACACGGTGATCGCGGCGCTGGTGGAGGCCGGTGGACACGAGTCGGCCCTGGAGTCGCTCGTCGCCGGCGGGACCGTCGCCACCTGGGCCGTCGACGAACCGGGACGCGGGTTCACGCCGCAGGACCCCCGGACCACCGCGACCCGGACGGCCTACGGCTGGCGGATCACCGGGGTGAAGGACCGGGTGGAGGCCGCCGACCAGGCCGACCTGTTCCTGGTCACCACGGACGCCGGGCAGTTCCTGGTGCCCGCGGCGCAGGTGCGCGTCGAGCCGGTGAAGTCACTGGACCTGGTCCGGCGCTTCGGCACCGTCCACTTCGAGGACGTCGAGGTGCCCGCGTCGGCGCTGGTCCCCGCGACCGTCGAACGGCCCCGCCTGGTCGCCTCGATCCTGCAGAGCGCCGAGACCGCCGGGGCCGTCGACCGGGTCTTCGAGTTCACCGTCGCCTGGGCGTTCGACAGGTACTCGTTCGGGCGGCCGCTCGCGTCCTATCAGGCCCTCAAGCACCGCTTCGCGGACATGAAGACGTGGCTCGAAGCGATCCACGCGATCGTGTCCGCGGCCGGTCGCGCCGTGCAGGACGCCGCGCCCGACGCGGCCGAACTCGTGGCGGCGGCCGGCTCCTACGTCGGCACGAAGTCGGTCGAGATCATCCAGGACTGCGTGCAGCTGCACGGCGGCATCGGCGTCACCTGGGAGCACGACCTGCACCTCTACCTGCGTCGCGTGACCGTCAACCGCGCGCTCCACGGCACGCCCGAGGAGCACCGGAGGGCGCTCGCGGACATCGTCATCGCGAGGGGGAACGCGGCATGAGCATCTCGGTCGAGGAGTTCCGGGCCGACGCGAAGGCCTGGCTCGCGGACTCCATGCCGCGGCTGGCGGACCGGGACCCGGCGCTGGACGACCCCGAGAACGACACCGCGTCCTGGAACCGCACCCGCGAGCTGCAGAAGATGCTCTGGGACGGCGGTTTCGCCGGTATCGCGTTCCCCCGCGGGTACGGCGGGCTCGGCCTCACCCCGGAGCACCAGCGCGCGTTCAACGCCGAGAGCGCCCCGTACGAGCTGCCGCTGCGCATCAACGTCCCGACGCTGTCGATCTGCGCGGCCACGATCCTCGACCTGGGCAGCGAGCAGCAGAAACGCGACCGCATCGGGGGCGCGCTGCGCGGCGACGAGCTCATGGTGCAGTTCCTGTCCGAGCCGCGGGGCGGTTCGGACCTCGCCGGTGTGACCACGAAGGCCGAGCGCGACGGTGACCTCTGGGTCCTGAACGGCGCGAAGATCTGGAGTTCCGGCGCGTACGCCGCCGACTACGGACTCTGCCTGGTGCGCACCGACTGGTCGGTGCCCAAGCACGCCGGCCTGACGATGTTCCTGGTCCCTGTGCACGCCGACGGCGTCACGATCCGGCGGATCCGCCAGGTCAACGGCTCCACCGAGTTCTGCGAGGAGTTCTTCGACGACGTGCGGCTGCCCGCCGACGCGGTCGTCGGCGAGGTGAACGGGGGCTGGGCCGTCGCGTCCCGGCAGCTGTACTGGGAGCGCACCTCGATGGGCGGCGGTTCGCCGTACGTCAGCGGGGTCGGCCGGGGGGTGGCACCGGCGGCGTCGCGTCCGCCGGCCGATCTGGCCCGCGCGGTCGGCCGGCTCGACGACGTCACGGTGCGCGAGCTGATCGGCGAGTCGCGCGCCAACCACCTGGTGCAGTCCGCGCTGATCGCCCGGGTCGGCGCCGGGCTGGGCGGTGGGCACCTGCCCGGCCCGTCGGCGTCGATGACCCGGCTCCTGCACGCCGAGACCGACTGGCGCGACTCCGACATCCGGCTGCGTATCGCCGGCAGTGCCGCGGTGACCGGCTCCACGGCCGAGGTGGGCGAGCTGTCGCTGAACCGGCAGGCCGGCAGCCTGGGCGGCGGCTCCACCGAGATGGCACGCAACGTGATCTCCGAGCGCGTGCTCGGCATGCCGCGCGAGCACGCCGCCGACCGGGACGTCCCGTTCAGGGATGTGAGGCAGGGCCGCTGGTAACCGCGGGAAGGGGTCCGGGCGGATGGCCCGGCCCCCTTTCGCGTGCCTACTCGACCAACTCGCGGCGGAGGATCTTGCCGGTGGGCGTGCGCGGAAGGTCCTCGACGAACGTCACCACGTCCGGCGTCTTCGACGAGCGCAGCACGCTACGCACGTACGCGCGCACGCCGTCCTCGCTCAGGTTCGCGCCCGGACGGGGGATCACGAACGCGCCGATCCGCTGCCCCCACTCCTCGTCCGGGATCCCGACGACCACCGCCTCGGCCACCCCGGGCAGCTGCTGGATGACGTCCTCGATCTCGGCCGGGGCCACGTTCTCGCCGCCGCGGATGATCGTGTCGTCGGTGCGTCCCTTCACGAACAGGTAGCCGTCGGCGTCCAGATAGCCCTCGTCGCGGGTGGGGAACCACCCGTCCGCGTCGACGCGGCGGCCCCCCTGCCGGTACTCGCCGGCGACCTGCGGTCCCCGGACGAAGATCGCGCCGATCCGCCCGGCCGGCGCGGGCGCGTCCGTCGCGTCCCGGATCTCGATCTCGACGCTCGGCAGCGGCCGTCCGACCGAGCCGAGCCGGGCCCGGACCGCCGGATCGTCGCTGGCCGCGGCCTCCCGGTGGTCGTCGGGACCGAGCACCGCGATCGACGACGAGGTCTCGGTGAGCCCGTACGCGTTGACGAACCCCACGGCCGGCAGCAGCGTCAACGCCCGGCGCAGGATCGACGGTGCGAGCGGGGCGCCGCCGTAGGAGAGCGAGCGGAGCGTCGGCGGGGCGTCGATGCCCGTTTCGAGCGCGTCGACGATCCGTGCGAGCATCGTCGGCACGACCATCGCGTGCGTGACGCCTTCGCTCGCGACCGTCCCCAGCCAGCCCTCCGGCGTGAACTTGTCCAGGTAGACGATCCGCCGCCCGGCGTACAGATTCGACAGCAGGTTCGCCACCGCCGCGATGTGGTACGGCGGCACGCTCACGACGACGGCGTCGGTGGGTGCCGCGCCGCTGAACTCGACGGTGTCGAGGACGTAGGCCGCGAGGTGCTTGTGGCGCAGCACCGCGCTCTTCGGAGCGGCCGTGGTGCCGCTGGTCAACAGCAGCACGGCTTCGGCGTCCGGGTCGGGCTCGGGCGGGAGGGTGACCTCGGGTGCGCTCCCCGCCGTCAGCGCGAGCCAGTCGTCGACGGTGATCGCGCCGGCGGCGATCGCCGGGTCCGCGCTGATCACGTACGGGTGGTCCTGGGCCGCGACGACGTCGGCCAGCTGCTCGCGGGAGAGCCGGTAGTTCAGCGGGAGGAACGGCACACCGGCCGTGGCCGCGGCGAACAGCGCGATCGGGAAGCCGACGCCGTTCTCACCCAGGTAGACCACGGTGCGGGCCCGCGCACGCAGGAGGTGGGCGGCGCCGGCGCGGGCCCGCAGCTGGAGGTCGGAGCCGGTGAGGCCGTCGCGGTCCGGGCCGAGCAGGACGCGGTCGCCGTGCCCGGCGACGCTCAGGTCGAGCAGGGTGAGGAGGTTCATCGTGCTCCCGCTTGATCAGAGGGATGTCCACTCAGGTGCCGTCACTCGGCGGGGGTCCTGGCCGGACGCCAGGTCGTGGCGAGCAGCAGCGCGGTGCCGCCGAGGCCGACGAGCAGGGCGACCAGGAAGCCGGCCAGGCCGGTGATCTCGATGTCGAGCGCGTGGTCGAGGGAGATCCGGCCCGGGCCGATCGCGCCGAGGGCGACGCACACGACCGCGATCATGAGGACGTACTCGTAGCCGTCGCGGAAGACGAAGAAGCCGTTCGGGCGGTGCGCGACGATGGCCGCCACGGCCATCACCCCGACGGTCGCGGCGCAGGCCAGCGGTGTGAGCAGCCCGGCGATCAGCCCGAGCCCGGCGGCGATCTCGGTGACCACGCTGGCCCAGGCCTGGAAGAGGCCCGGCCGTAAGCCGAGGCTCTCGAACCACCCGGCCGTGCCGGGGATCTTGCCGCCGCCGAGCCAGTGGTTCCAGCCGTGCATCAGCAGAGTGGCGCCCAGGCTCAGGCGGATCAGCAGCAGACCGATGTCGACCCAGTCCATGGGCACCCTCTAACCGATCGAAATGTTGACGACTATCTAATCATATGGCTGACTGGGGGAGTGGGTGGAGCACGAGTGTTGCGAGTGGTCCCTGCCGAAAGGCTAGGGGCCGGGGCGTCGGGCGTCTGGCGGACGCCGGAGCTCGGACGGCTGGTTCGCGCGCTGAACGTGGGGCGCGTCGGGTCCGGGGACTTCCGGCTGAGGGCGGCCGACCCGGCCTGGCCGACGTTCCCGGGTGCGCAGCTGGTGGCCGGGGTGGTGGTGGCGGCCGAGCGCGCGGTGCCGGGCCACCGGGTGTCGCTGGTGTCCTGGTCGGCCGGGGTGCCGGCACCGGCCCGCCGCGCGCTGCGGATCGGGGTCGAGGTCCTGCGCCGGGGCCCGTCCGGTGACGTGACCACCCGCCTCACCGTCGGCGGCGGCTCGCACGGCCGGGCCGTGGTCGTGCTGACCCCTGACGACGCCGGTGTCCCATTCCCCGGCCGCCGGAGGGCGCTGCCGGTGAGCGGGGAGCTCGTGCCGGTGGAGCTGGCGGAACGGGTCGCCACGGGGGAGTGGGGGCTCGATCCCACGACCGTGCGCGGGCTGGTGGCGTACGTCGGGGCGGCGGTCACGGTGCCGGGCGGGCCGGCGGCCACCGTGCTGGCGTCGACGATCGCGTTCGCCGGACCGGCCACCACGGGCCTGACGCCGATCCGCCTCGGCGAGCTCGCCGCCGGCACGCACGCCCACGCGAGGACCGAGTTCCGGACCGCGTCCGGGGCCCTCGCCGTGCAGGTGTCCCAGGCGGTACTCCTGGGCTGAGCGGTTCCCGCGAGCCTTCCGGTAGTCTTTACCGGTCGGGTCGCTCGAGCGGGAGGTCACCATGCCGAAGTCGGCGCGTACGCGACGGGCCCGCGGCTCGATCAACCCGGCCGACATCATCGCCGGCGCGTTCGAGTTCTATCGCGACACCCCGATCGAGCAGTGGAGCATCCCGCAGCTCGCCACCCACCTCGACGTGGGCGTCACCAGCATCTACTGGTACTTCCGCACGAAGCGCGAGCTCGTCGCGGCGATGACCGAAGCCGCGCTCACCTCGTTCTACGAGCGCATGCCGGCCCTGCGCGGCGAGGACTGGGAGGAGTTGCTGCGCAACTTCTTCCTCGACTTCCATCGCCTGCTGGCCACCGACGACCTCGCCTGCGACCTGATCGTGCGTCAGATCGGGGTGCCCGGCGCCGACCTCTCGGCCCGGTCGTGGCCCCGGGCCCAGGAGCTGTTCGCCGAGCTCGAGCGGGCCGGCCTGCCGCCGGCGCTGGTGCAGCACGCGTTCTTCACGCTGTCGGTGTACACGCAGGGGTATCTGCTGGTCGAACGCAAGGGGCACGGTCCGTCGAGCGAGCTCGAGTTCGGCATCACGAACATCCTGCGCGGCCTCCGCCCGCTCCTCGACTCCCCGGGCCGCACCGAAACCGTCGCCTGACCCGGCGTCCGGGCGTCAGGGCGTCAGGGCAGCGTGGTGCCGTGACCGTCGGCGCGTGGGTCGCCGGCGGCGTCGAGTACTCCGTCACGCAGGCGGGCGACCTGCACGTGGCCGGCGTTGTCGTGGCGCCGCGGTGCGGTCTCCGCGGTCAGGCCGAGGTCGCTCGCGGCCCGGGCGAGACGCTCCGCGCCGGGCGTACCCGGCTCGAGCAGCAGGGTGTCGGCGTCTCGGTCGAGCTCGCGCGATCCGATCACCCAGCGCGGGCGGGCGACCAGCGCGGCCAGGTCGTCGGCGTCGAGGACGTCCGCGGCGACCTGGGCCAGGATCCACGCCTGCGAGCGACCGCCCTGGCACCCGAGCGCGACCACGGTGCCGGGCGCGACGGCCAGCGACGGGCACAGCGTGTGCGGCGGGCGCACCCCCGGCCGGACCCGCCCCGGGTGCCCGGACTGCAGGGTGAACGAGGCGCCCCGGTTGTGCAGCACCACCCCGGTGGCCGGCTCCAGCAGCCCCGACCCGAAGCTCTGGAACACGCTCTGGATCAGCGTCACCGCGGTCCCGTCCGCTCCCACCGCGGTGACCGCGACCGTGTCGCCGCGCGGCTTCTCGCCCGCGGCGCCGGCGCTGGTCGCGACCGGCGCCCGCAGGCGCAGCGCGTCGACGTCGATCGGGCCGCCGCGGGGGTCTCCGAGCAGCGCGTCGCGGGCCGCGCGGGCGCGCGTCGCGTCGGTGAGCAGGTCGGGCGAACCCAGCACGGCCAGCAGCGTGGCGCCCTGCGTCGGCGGCGGCGCGGCGTACCAGGTGGCCGCGCCGATCGTGGTCGAGAGCGGCTCCACGACCTCCGGCTCGTGGGCGGCGAGGTCCACCGCCCCCAGCGGCGAATCGAGGCGGGCGAGCCCGGCGACCAGGCGCTCGGCGAGCCGCCCGCGGTAGAACGACGTCCAGTCGCCGGCGATCGTCCGTAACGTCGCCGCGAGCGCGGGCTGGTACAGCACGTCCCGGGGTTCGCCGGCCGCGTCGAGCAGGAGCTCGGACAGGCCGGGGTCGGTGCGGACGGCGTCCCTCCGCTCGTCGGTGGCCCTGCGCAGGCCCGCGCTCACCGCGACGCCGTCGGTGGCCAGCGCGATCGCCGGGGCCAGCAGGTCGGCGAGCGGGAGCCGGGCCCCGAGCGACACGATCCGGGCCCACCCGGCGACGGCGCCGGGCACGGTGATCGTCAGTGGACCGCTGAACGGCATCCGCTGGTGACCGGCGAGGTCGATCCCGGCCGCGGCCGCCCCGATCGAGAGCACGGCCCGGGTCGAACCGTCCGGCGACCGGACCAGCGCGACGAGGTCCCCACCGGCCGAGCACTGGTGCGGGTAGGCCACCGCGAGTGCCGCGGCGGCCGCCACCGCGGCGTCGATCGGGCCACCACCGGCCGCGACGACCGTGCGGGCGGCTTCGACGGCGGCGGGGTGCGGGGCGGCCAGCGCGACGGTCATACCGTCGATTCTAGATGTTGAACCTCTGAGCAGCGTCGATGCGGATCGTCGTCCCGTTCAGGTAGTCGTTGTCGACGATCGAGAGCGCGAGCTTCGCGTACTCGTCGGGCTCGCCAAGCCGCTTCGGGTTCGGGATGTTGTTGCCGAACCGGGTCTCGGCCTCCTCCCGGCTCATCGAACCGTAGGCGGGGGTGAAGAACACCCCCGGGGCGATGCACATGACCCGCACGCCCGCCGGCGCGAGGTCGCGGGACGCGGTGAGCGTCATGCCGATGACGCCGGCCTTCGCGGCCGAGTAGTCGGACTGCCCGACCTGCCCCTCGAACCCGGCGATGCTCGCGGTGGTGATCACCACACCGCGCTGGCCGGAGTCCAGCGGCTCGGTCTTCGCCATCGCCGCCGCGGCCTTGCTGAGCACGTGATACGTGCCGACGAGGAAGATCTCGACGGTGCGCCGGAACGTCGCGACCGGGTACGGCTCGCCGGACCGGTTCACGATCCGCTTCCCCGCCGCCGGGCCGCCGTGCACGATCACGTTCGCACGAAGCGGGCCGAGTTCCGCGGCCGCCGCGATCGCCGCGTCGACCGACTCCTCGCTCGTGACGTCGGTGGGCACGAACCGTGCGCCGGTGCCGAGTTCGGCCGCCAGCGCCTTGCCGTTCTGCTCCTGCAGGTCGGCGATGACGACCCGGGCTCCGGCCGCGTGCAGGCGGCGGACCGTCGCCGCTCCGAAGCCCCCCGCTCCGCCGACGACCAGGGCAGACGATCCGCTCAGCTCCACGTGCTCCTCCTCGGGACGGACGCTGCCCGAAGCCTACTGTCGGCTTACCGGTAAGCGCTACAGTAAGGCGCATCCCCGAGGAAGAGGTGCACGGATGGCCCAGCCCGTCATCGTCAGCGCGGCCCGGACCGCGATCGGCACCGCGCGCAGGGGAACGCTGGCGCAGACGGCCGCCGAGGACCTCGCGACCGCGATCCTGGTGGAGACCGTGCGCCGCTCCGGCCTCGACCCGGAGCGCGTGGACGACGTGATCCTGGCCGAGTCGCTGTACGGCGGGGGTGACCTCGCGCGGTACGCGGCCGTGGTCGCCGGGATGACCGGGGTTCCCGGCCTCGCGGTCAACCGGCACTGCACCGGCAGCCTGTCGTCGATCGGGCTCGCGGCGGCCGGCGTCGCCAGCGGCATGGAGAAGGTCGTCGTCGCCGGGGGAGTGCAGGCCTCGTCGCTGATGCCGCGGTTGACCCGCCGGGTTCCCGGCACCGTCGATCAGGTCGAGCCCTGGTACCCGGGCACGCACCCGAACACCGCCGAGGCGCCGAACACCGACATGTCGATCACGGTCGGCTGGAACACCGCGCGGGAGTTCGGCCTGTCCCGCGAGGACATGGACGCGTGGGCGCTGCGGTCGCACCGGCGCGCGGTCGCCGCGATCGACGCGGGCAGGTTCACCGACGAGATCGTGCCGATCACGGTGTCCACGCCGGACGGTTCGGTGGTGGAGTTCGCGGTCGACGAGCACCCCCGGCGGGACACCAGTGTCGAGCGGCTGGCCGCGCTCCCGGTTCTGCACCCGGAGATCGAGGGCTTCTCGATCACGGCCGGCAACGCGAGCGGTACGAACGACGCGGCGGCCGCGGTGACGGTCGCCGGTGCCGACCAGGGGCTCGAGGCGCTGGCGACGGTCCGGGCCTGGACGTCGGTCGGCGTCGACCCCCGGCGCACCGGCGCGGGAGCACTCGCCGCGATCACGAAGGTGCTGGACCGGGCCGGCCTGACCACTCGCGACGTCACGCGGTGGGAGATCAACGAGGCGTTCGCGTCGGTGCCGGTCGCGGCCTGCCGCCACTTCGGGCTCGACGAGGACACCGTGAACTTCTCCGGCAGCGGCTGCAGCCTCGGGCACCCGATCGCCGCGTCGGGGGCCCGGATGGTGACCACGCTCGTGTACGAACTGCGCCGTGCGGGCGGCGGCGTCGGCGTCGCCGCGATGTGTGCCGGCGGCGGTCAGGGTGGCGCCCTCGTCCTCGAGGTCTGAGGGTTCGTACTGTCGACGATGGACTCAGGTGACCACCCGGGTATATACAACCGCAGAGGGCGACCGACCCAAGCGCCGGATGGGTCGGCCGCCCTCGTCGAGGTGCGTGCTCCTAGAGGTCGAACTCGCCTGCCTTGCAGCCCTCCAGGAACGCCTGCCAGGTCGGGTGGCTGAACGCCAGGACCGGGCCGTGTCCCCGGTCCTTGGTGTCGCGCACACCGATCGCGGTCGCGGCGGCCCCTACTTCGACGCAGTTGCCGTTCGTGCCGCTCCGGGCAGATTTCCGCCAGCGCACTCTATTGGCGTCCAACTCAGGTTCGGGCGGTCTCATGAACTGTCTCCTCCTCCTTCTCGGCTCCGTACTCCTGCATCGCACCGGCGATCATTGCCGCTGAGGCGGTCGGGCTCAGTGCCTGCCCCACCAGATACTCCACAACGTGCAGATACCGGTCCGTTTCCTGTTGTGTCTCCATATACAGGGCATTTGCCGGATTCTCGCCGTAGGCGATCTCCCCGGGAGCCTCCCCGAGGTGGTCGAACGACAAGAGGACGAAGGGGCCGGTGGCCGCGGCGGCGTGCGGTCCGGCCGAGAAGGGAAGGATCTGGATCGTGACGTTCGGCCACTGGCTCGCCGTGAGCAGGTGTGCCAGCTGGGCGCGCATGGCGTCCGGGTCGCTGATCGGACGCCGGAGCACGGCCTCGTCCAGGATGGCGAGCAGCTCGACCGGCCGGTCGCGGCGCAGGACCGACTGGCGCTCGAGGCGCAACTGCACACGCTCGTCGACGTCGGCCTCGCTCAGGCCCGCGCCGGGCGCGCCGGCCCGGATCACGGCGCGGGCGTAGCCCGCGGTCTGCAGCAGGCCGGGCACCACTGTGGACTCGAACGTGACGACGCGCCGGGCGTCGCGCTCGAGGTCGAGGAACATGCCGAACTGGTAGGTCGCGAACCAGGACAGGCGCTGGGTGACGCCGGCGCTGCCGGCCTCCAGGGCCAGCCGCACGAGCTGGTTCTTCGTATCGTCGTCGACGCCGTACGCGTCGCACAGCCCGCGGATCTCGTGCGCGCGTAACTTCCGTTTCCCGCCGGCCAGCCAGCGGGCGACCGTGGACCCGTCGACCCCCACCTCGGTGCCGATCACATCGGTGGAACGCCCGTCAGCTTTGTGGAGGCGCTGCAGGGTGGAGAGGAGCATGCGCCGCGCGAGCGTGGGGCTGACTTCATCCACGGAAGACGTCCCTTCTGTTAGGCGTCCCGGTGCAGTCTTGCATTTTGGGGACGCGTTCTGCGTGCGAGAACTGGTATTGCGTCGGGGCGGTTTGAGTCTTGCGTATTGCGAGTTTGCCCATACTCTCGGACACAAGGCATTCCGAGGACGCGGTCAGGCGTGATGTCCGATTTGGACAGTGGGAGCGTGTCAATGGGCGCATGGCACCGGAACTACGTCTGGGACGACGTGGTCACCGCGCGGGCGTTGATCGCCGAGCACGTGGTCGACGCGGCGGACCCGAGCTATTGCGGGTCGGCCACGCACGTGTACCCCGGCGACTGGCCGTGCTATCGCCGGGGTTGGGCCGAGCTGGTGCTCCAGGCCGAGGCCCGCGGCGAGATCGACTCGGGCGCGGAGCTGCGCGAACCGGCCTGACCGGCCGGACACGATCGGGTGACGGGTAGCCCCGTTCGGGGCGGGACGGGGCTATCCGCTCACCATTACCTACCCAGGGACCACTTTCCCAGGGACTACTTGCCCAGCGACTCGCAGCCGGTCTCGTCCGGGAGCAACGGCCGGAACGCCACCGACCACTGCTTGCCGCCGTAGGTCCACGGCGTCTGCACGTTCGCGCTCTCGGCGTCGGCCAGGACGTCGCGCAGGGCGTCGCCGCTCGTCGTGACGCAGTGCAGGTCGGCCGGCCCGACGACCGGGCCGGGCAGGGCAGCGCCACGCCAGGCCCGGGCGGGCGGCGGGGTCTCCGACCCGGGTGCGGTGTACGCGCTCACGACCGTGGCCAGCGACGTCGGCGCGTACGACGTCTCGTCGCCGCCCGGGGGCCGCCGCAGCGTGTTCAGCAGCGCCCGCATCCGCTCGCGGGCCTGCCGCTGCGCCGCGGACAGGGCCGGGTCCTCCTCCCGGGTCTCGCTCAACGCGTAGACCTCGGTGGTGGCCTTCGTGCCGTCCTCGACGAGCGTGAAGCGGGTCGTGGTCGCGTCGGCAACGCCCGGCTGGCCGTAGTCGGTCGTGGCGCCGACGCCCGCGCGGCGGGCCGCGCCGACCAGCTCGTCGACCTTGGCCCGGGAGATCGTCGCGACCTGGAGGTTCGGCATGGCCGGGGCCGGATAGATGGTGACCTGCGGCCCCTCGGTGATCACCCGGCCGTCGGCGTAGATGCTCACCATCGGGATGCGGCTGTAGGTCCAGCTCGGCGGCGTGAACCCGCCGACGGCCTCCACCCGCAGGACGAGTTCCTCGGAGACCGTCGGACCCTCCGACGGGCTGGCCGAGTTGACGTCGGCGGTGGCGACGGTCCCGCAACCCGAGGCAACGAGTACCGTTCCGAGCACTGCTGACCGAAAAATCCGCTTCGCAACCATGATGATGAGACGGTAGCGCGGCCCGATCGGTTCCCGCCGGAGGCGGAGCCGGTTTCAGCCGAGGGCGACGATCCGCCACGGGGGGACGAAACCGACGCCGATCAGCCGGTCCCAGCCGCGGAAGATCTCGCCGACGCCGTCACCCGCGGCCGGCGTCACCCGGTTCTGCGGACCGGACGCCAGCGCGAGCAGCCCGTAGGTGAACAGCGAGCGGGTCTGCCCGTCGGCCGAGTCGCGATGGACCTCGAGCTCGCCCACCGCGGCCCCCAGGAACCGGTTGACCAGCCGGGTGACGCCGGGGCGGCCCTCGGAGGCGAACGCGCGGGCACCGGCGCCGATCGCGGCGCGCGCCGCCTCGATGCCGGGGGTGGGCGGCGGCACGACGTCGAGCGTGGCCATCGCGGAGCCGGTGACGGCACGCAGCAGGTGACCGGCGGCCACCGTGCCGTGCTCGACCGTGTACGGGGGCGCCGGGCGGTCGGGCCCCATCAGGTGCACGGCGAGCGCGTCGAGGAAGAGCAGCTCCAGCGCCGGAACCCGCTCCGGGGTCAGGGCGCCGAGTCCGGCGACAGCTTGTTCCTGCCAGTCCATGGGGGTTCCTCTCAGAGCCAGCGCGCGAGCGTCGCGGTGGTGAACGTGACCAGGACGCCGAGGGCCAGCGGCAGCAGCGTGGCCGTCGAGGTCCAGCGCAGGCTCCTGGTCTCCTTCCAGATCGTCAGGATCGTGGTGCTGCACGGGTTGTGCAGCAGCGACAGCAGCATCAGGTTGACGGCGGTCAGCACCGTCCAGCCCCCGACGTGTGCCAGCACGGTGTAGGCCTGGGTGTCCGAGGCGTCGATCAGCACCCCGGCGGGCCCGGTGCCGCTCGCCGCCAGCGTGAGCATGAGGATCGCGGGCACCACGATCTCGTTGGCCGGTACCGCCACCACGTAGGCCAGCAGCACGACCCCGTTGAGCCCCAGCAGCATCCCGACCGGGTCGAGCCCCCGCACCAGGTGCACGGCGACGCTCACCCCGCCGACGTCGACGTTGCCGATGATCCAGATCAGCGCGCCGGCCGGTGCCGCCATCACCACGGCCCGCCGGAGCACCTTCACCGTCCGGTCGATCAAGCTGACGTAGATCGTGCGCCAGAGCTGCGGGCGCCGGTAGGGAGGCAACTCGAGCGAGTAGACCGAGACCTCGCCCCGCAGCACGGTCCGGGACAGCAGCCAGGACACCGCGAGCGTGACGACGACGCCGAGCACCGCGACCGCCACCACGGTCGCCGCCCCCACCACCCCGGCCCAGACCGGCGGCACGACCGACCCCACGAACACCGTGCCCATCAGGATCAGCGTCGGCCAGCGTCCGTTGCAGATGCTGAAGTTGTTCGTGACGATCGCGATCAGGCGTTCGCGTGGACTGTCGATGATCCGCGTCGCGGTGACGCCCGCGGCGTTGCAGCCGTAGCCCATCATCATCGTCAGCGCCTGCTTGCCGTGCGCGCCGGAGCCGTGGAACAACCGGTCGAGGTTGAACGCCACCCGCGGCAGGTACCCGAAGTCCTCCAGCAGGGTGAACAGCGGGAAGAAGATCGCCATCGGCGGCAGCATCACCGCGATCACCCAGGCGGTGCCGAGGTAGACGCCGTCGGCGGTCAGCCCGACCAGCCAGCCCGGCGCTCCGATGCCGGTGAGCAGGCCACGCACCAGCGGGTGCCCGTGGTCGACGAGGAGAGCGAAGAGCAGGTCCGACGGGACGGCGGCGCCGGCGATCGTCAGCCAGAACACCCCGAAGAACATCGCGCCCATCGTCGCGAAACCCCAGACGCGATGGGTGAGGGCGCGGTCGAGCCACTGGTCGAACGTGCGCAGCGGCGCCCGGCCGGACGTCCCGACCGCCTCGGTGGCGAGGCGCTCGGCGTCGGCGAAGGTGGCCGTGACCAGGTCGTCGGAGAACTCCTCGACGTCCGTTCCGCCGGGGGCCCGCGGCTCCCGCGCCGTCGTGGCGACCGCGGCGAGCAGCGCGTCGACGCCACGCGCGGTCCGGGCGACCACCGGCACGACCGGGACCCCGAGCTCGCGGTTCAGATGGCGGACGTCGACGACCACCCCGGCCCGTTCGGCCTCGTCGATCATGTTGAGCGCGACGACGACCCGCCGGGTGATCCGCAGCAGTTGCAGGACCAGGTAGAGGTGGCGTTCCAGCCGCAGCGCGTCGACGACCACGACCGTGACGTCGGCCTCGGCGCCGAGCAGGAACTCCGCCGCGACCCGCTCCTCCGCGCCCGCCGCCCAGAACGACGTCACCCCCGGCAGGTCCACGACGCGGTACGCGGTGCCGTCGAGACGGTAGGTGCCCTCGGCGCGGCTCACGGTCGTCCCGGACCAGTTGCCGACCCGCTGCCGGAGCCCGGTCAGCGCGTTGAACAGCGTGCTCTTGCCGGAGTTCGGGTTGCCGGCCAGCGCGACGACGACGTCGTGACGCACCGGCAGGGTGCTCAACCCGCACGAGTCGCAGTCGTGCCCGGTCATGTCGCCCGGACCTGGATCAGGCGGGCCTGGGAGCGCCGGAGCGCGATCAGGCAGCCGCGGACCAGGTACGCCGTCGGGTCACCCAGCGGGCTGTGCAGGTGGGCGGTCACCTCGGCGCCCGGCAGCAGCCCCAGGTCCATCACCCGGCTCCGGTCGGGCCCGGACCCGTCGACGCTGACGACGACGGCCCGGGCACGGTGGGGGAGTTCGTCGAGGGTCATGGGGTCAGCTCTCCCCGGATCACCCGGACCACCGGCGCCGTCAGCACCAGGTCCCGGTCGCCGGTCCGGACGCGCCGGGTACCGGCGGCCTCCGCGAGCACCTCGTGCTCGGCGCCGAGCGCGAGCACCTCGAGCTCGGCGCCGAGCCCCACCCGCAGCGCTGCGAGCGCACGCAGCGCACCCGGGTCCCGGTCGCCGACGCGCAACACCCGGAACCGGTCGCCGGGCCGCGCCAGCGCCAGCGGCATCTCGGTGCCCTCGTCGTGGGCGCCGTTCTTCGGCGGGATCGGGTCGCCGTGCGGGTCGTGCCGGGGATGGCCGAGCCGGGTGTCGATGAGGTCCTCGAGCCGCTCGCTCAGCCCGAACTCGAGCTTCTCCGCCTCGGTGTGCACCTCGTCCCATTTCACGCCGAGGACGTCGTGCAGGAAGGTCTCCAGCAACCGGTGGCGCCGGACGGCGCCGTGCGCGTGACGCAGGCCGTGCGCGGTGAGGCGCAGCGCGTCCGGCTCGACCAGGTCGCTGTCCCGGAGACGGTGCACCATCGCGGTGACCGTGGGTGGAGCGACCCCGAGTGCTCTCGCCACCGTGGAAATGCCGCCGCGGTTCTCGAACAATACCTTCAAATACCGTTCGACGGTCGGCGTGTGCTCGATCGTGCAGCAATTGTTCATGGACTCAAATTAGAGCGGTCTAACGGAGTCGCTCATCTCAATATGAGACCGGCGAGGATAGCGACGACGCACGCGGAAATGATCAGCGGAGTCGCGCGGGTGAGGAAATCGACCCGCCGGAGCACCGCGGTCGGCAGCCAGGCCGGATCCACCACGCGCAGGCACCCGATACGCGCGAGGAACAGGCCCAGGACGAGGGCGCCCGCCACGATCAGAAGGGTGCCCACGTCCCAGGAGCGGTCCATCTCAGTAGATGTTCGAGGGCCGGACCATACCCTCGGCCAGATCGCCGAATCCGGGCGCGACAATGGCGCCGGGATTGACCATGATCTCCTCCACCACCGCGGTTTCCGTGGTGATCAGCAATGCGGCGATCGAGGCCGCGCTTTCCAGCGCCGCCCTGGTCACTTTCAGTGGGTCGATGATTCCGGCGGCGAACAGTTCGCTGAATTCGCCGGTGAGCGCGTTGAATCCGTACCCGGCCGGGAGACCGGCCACCTCGGCCACGGTCTTGTCGCCGTCGTAGCCGGCGTTGATCGCGATCCAGCGCAGCGGCTCGGGCAGCGCGCGGTGCACGACGTCGCGGCCCACCGCGTCGTCGCCGGTCAGTTCCACCGCGGCGGCCGCCCGCTGGGCCTGCACCAGCGCGGCGCCACCGCCGGGGACGACGCCCTCCTCCAGGGCGGCGAGGGTGGCGGCGAGCGCGTCTTCGACACGCAGCATCCGCTCCTTCTGCTCGACGCTCGTCGCCCCGCCGACGCTGATCACCGCGACCCGCCCGGTCAGGCGGGCCAGCCGCTCCTGCAGGCTGTCGCGGTCCCCGTCGATCCGCGCGCGCTCCAGCTGCACCTTGAGCTGGCCGACGCGTGCCTCGATCAGGTTCGCCGCTCCGTGCCCGCCGACGAGTGTCGTCGAGTCCTCGGTGACCGTGATCCGCTCGCAGCTGCCCAGGTGCTCGCGGGCGACCTCGAACAGCTCGACGCCGGTGTCCTTGGCGATGACGTGCCCGCCGAGCGCGACCGCCAGGTCCTCCAGCTCGGCGACGCGGCGGTGACCGAACCCGGGTGCACGCACGACGACCGAGCGCATCGTGTTGTGCATGTTGCCGCCGACGAGCAGCTGCAGCGCGGGCCCGTCGACGTCCTCGGCGAGGACGACGAGCGGCCGGTCGGCGCGCTTGGCGACCTCGATCGTCGGCATGATGTCCTGCACCTGGCTGATCTTCTTGTTCGTCAGCAGGATCAGCGGCTGGTCGAGCACCGCCTCCATCCGCTCGCGGTCGGTGACCATGTACGCCGACACGTAGCCGTGCGAGAACTCGATGCCGTCGACGAGCGACATCGACACCCCGGGGGCGTCGGACTCCTCGGTCGTGATGACGCCGTCCCGGCCGGCCCGGTCGACGGCCTCGGCGATCACCCGGCCGATCGCGTCGTCGTCGCTGGCCGCGAGCGTGGCGATGTGCTCCAGGTCCCGGCGTCCGTCGACAGTGGTCGCGACCCGGCGCAGGGCCTCGACGACCGCGGGCACGGTCTGCTCGATGCCGCGGCGGACCCGCATCGGGTTGGCGCCCTCGTCCACGGCCTTGAGCCCCTCGCGCACCATCGCCTGGGCCAGCACGGTCGCGGTCGTGGTGCCGTCGCCGACCACGCCGTTGGTCTTCATGGCGACTTCCTTGACCAGCTGGGCGCCCATGTTCGCGAACGGGTCACGGAGCTGGATCTCCCGGGCGATCGTCACGCCGTCGTTGGTGATCGTGGGTGGGCCGGTCAGCTTCTCCAGTACCGCGTTGCGGCCTTTCGGGCCGAGCGTGACCTTCACGGCGTCCGCCAGCGCGTTCACCCCGGCCTCGAGCCGCCGCCGCGCGTCGGTGTTGAACCGCAGTTCCTTGGCCATGTCAGGACTCCTTTGTCAGCCCGGTCCGGGCCCTCGACCGGGCCCGGACCGGTGAGGCTCAAGCGACGGTCAGGTCGAAACCGATGTACTCGGCGGCGTCCTCGGGGCTCGCGAACAGCAGCGTCTTGTCGTCGAGGTGCACCATCCGGCCGTAGTGGGTGGAGCTGATCTCCTCGAAGATCGAGCCGTCGAACTCGGAGCCCAGGGCCTCGGTGAGTTCGTCGTAGTTGAACTCGAGCAGCCGGGTGCCGTCGACGCGGATCATCGACGGGTAGTTGGTCAGCTCGACGCCGTCCTTCTCCGCCATGACCTCGGCGACCACGCGCCCGACCGGCGTGTTCATCAGCGTCACGCCGCACTTGTTGGAGAACTCGACGTCCGATCCGAACTGCATGGAGGTCACTGGTCCAGCTCCTTGGGGGCGTCGATGTCGAGGTCGGCGAGCAGCGAGCGGAACTTGCTCGTGGCCGCGTCGAGGCTGTGGGCGAACGTGACCGGCTTGTCGGAGGGCCGCGACCAGATCGGCTGCAGCGCCTTGGCCGCGTCCAGGGCCCGCGGCACCCAGACCGACATCCACTGCCCGAACAGCTCCTTGTTCGCGTCGCCGTGGGTCTCGTCGCGGGTGAGCAGGCGGAACAGGTTCCGCGTGTAGGCGAGGTCGCGGTCGTAGTCGTGCTCGCCGGTGCCGACGATCGTCGGCGTGATGTAGTCGCCGTTGCGGGCCGAGATCTGCATGACCAGCTCGGACCGGAACAGCGATCCCACCAGCTGCTCGAAGACGACGTTCGAGGCGAACAGCAGCTGGCACCAGTCCTCGACGGCGGTGAGCCGCTCGACGATCTCGCGGGTCGGCTGCCACTCCGGGGCGTCCTTCCAGACCCCGATGTGCGCCTCGCCGTCGAAGCCGACCCCGGCCTCGGACAGGTCGAGGTTGTAGAGCGCGAGGTCCTGGGCGAACCGCAGCTTGTGCGCGGCGTTCACCGCGACCGCGGTGTTGATCATGTTCGTCGGCCCGGACCGCTGGATCGCGGTGAAGACGTGGAGACCCAGCCCGTTCTCCACGTGCATCCAGGCGCCGAGGTTGCGCTCCACGAACGTGACCCAGGTGGGGTTCCAGCCCTCGTAGGCGCGGGCCCGCTTGGCGTTGGCCAGGCACAGCTCGACCTGGTGGACGACCGCGGAGTTGTTCCGGTAGATCGTCTGGTTCCACTCCTCGTTCGGGTCGCGGAACACGTGCCAGTTCGACGACTTCGCGGCGGTCCAGTCCTGCGGGTAACCGCCGGGGCCGGTGGCGAAGCCGTAGATCCAGCCCTGGGTCAGGTGCCGGTCGGGGTCGGGCTGGACGTCGACGGTCACGTCCTCGTAGATCGACGCCCGTCGTCGCGCCGGCTGGTAGTAGTTGTAGCTCCGGCTGGTGGAGCTGGGGAACGTGAGCGCCCCCGCTTCGGAATCCGTGAATTCGATTCCCGGGAAACTGCGTGCCTTCGCTTCGGTCCTCGCCATCGGTTCGGCTCCCTCTACTGTTGGGCCGGGCTGGTGAATTTGTCGTAGAAGATCTGGTCCGGCGGCACCTGGTTGGCCTGCAGGAACGCCAGCGCCGCATCCACCATCGGCGGCGGGCCGCACAGGTAGGTTTCGCATTTCTCGATACGTGGCTCCCGCCGCCCCACCACGTCGGTGACGTTGCCGAGCTCGATTCCCGGCGCGGTCGCTTCGTCGACCGCGGACAGGCAGGCCACGAATTCGAAGTCGGTCAGCTTCTCGCCGATTTCGAGAATCTCGTCCAGGTAGAACAAGTCCTCAGCGGTGCGGGCGCCGTAGTAGAAGCGCACCGGCCGGCGGACGCCGGTCTCGCTCATGTGACGCAGCAGCGAGAGGATCGGCGCCATGCCGGCCCCACCGCCGATGCACACCACCGGCAGGACGTGGCCCTCTTTCAGCGTGAAGGAGCCGTACGGACCGGTCAGGTCGACCTCGTCGCCGACCGACAGCCCGTCGTCGAGCAGGGCGGAGAACTTCCCGCCCGGGTACTTCTTGATCAGGAACTCGACCGCTCCCGGCGTCGACATGGTCGTGGCCATCGAGAACGAGCGGTGCTCGTCGGTGCCCGGGATCGTGAGATCGGCGTACTGGCCGGGCTTGAACTCGTACCCCGGGGCGGTCAGCCGGAGCGACACGATGTCCCGCGTCTTGGGCTCGATGGCGGTGATCGTGGTCTTCACCCGCTGGATCGCGATGCCGTTGAGCAGCTCGTCCTCGTCGAAGTTGAGCAGCTCGATCTGGCAGTCGCTGTACGCGTGCGACCGGCACAGCAGGACGTAGCCGTCGGCGGCCTCCGCGTCGTTCAACGCGAACGTCGAGTACCGGTCCATGTCGATCTCGCCGTCGAGCACGTAGGACTTGCACGCCGAGCACTGTCCTTCGCGGCATCCGTGCATGAGGTGGACGCCCTGGCGGAAGGCCGCGTCGAGGATTGTCTCGTCCTCGTCGACGTCCATCTCGATGTCGACCGGTTCGAAGCGGATACGGTGCTTGTCGGCCACGTCGGGCTCCTCGTCGTCGGGCGACCCGGTGGCGCTCCCGCGCCACCGGGCTTCTGGTCAGGAGGCCTTGGTGCCGTTGGCCCGGTACGCCGCGACGTGCTCGTCGCGCTCGGCGTCGGACATCTGGTTGAGCAGCACGTTCGGGCTCATGAAGTGGTTGCCCCGGACGGAGTCGAGCGTCCACAGCTTGGACGGGTCGTCCAGACGCAGGTGCGGCTGACCGATCAGGGTCTTGCCGTCGTCACGCACGTAGCCGAGGTCCTGCACGATGTCCGCGAGGTCCTTGTCGTGGTGCAGCGTCTCCCACTCCCGGAAGCCGGTGAGCCGGCCCATGTTCGGGGTGCTGCGGCCTTCGTACTCGCCCCGGAAAGCCACCGCGTCGGTCCAGTGGCACGTCTCCGAGCAGTACGTCCGCCACTGACCGTCGACCTTCTCGACGACCATGTCCTCGCGGATGAGCGCGGGGACCATGCACGTCCAGCACCGGTGCGGGTACTGGTAGCCGACCTCCTCGAACGCGATCGGCTTGTTGCGGCCGGGGTAGGCCAGGCGGTTGTAGTTCTCCCACCACTTGCCGTACTTCGAGTACCAACCCGGGTACTTCTCCTCGAACCAGGCGAAGTCCGTGTCGGTCATCGTGTCGATCCGCCAGTAGTTCACCGGCCAGCCGGTGGCGAAGAAGCGCGCCACCTCGTGCACGTACCCCTTGTTCACGATCCGGTTCCAGGCCTCTTCGACCAGGTCGTGGGGGATCGTCAGGCCGTACTTCTCCAGCGGGATGAGGTAGCTGCGGTAGTAGTCGTCGTAGATCCAGCGACGCCACATCTCCGCGTAGCTCTCGCGGTCGGTCCGCCGGTCCTTCGTGCCGTACTCGATGAACGTGCCGATCGCGGCGTCGACCACGCAGTGGTTGTTCCACCAGGCGTAGCGCATGTCGCGCTCGAGCAGCGGCCGGTTGCGCTCGTCGGCCAGCGCCATCAGCAGGATCGAGTACCCGTTGCTGATGTGCCGCGACTCGTCGGACTGCACCGAGTGGAACACGGTCGGCAGGAGGTAGTCGCCGTTGGCGGCCGCCTCGTCCGGCATCGCGACGAACAGCGTGTTCGTGAACGCGGTCTCGGCCACCACCGTGAGGTAGATGTTCGCGGCGGTGATCGCGTCGCCGGTGATGAACCCCTCGCCGAACTGCCGGCCGATGGTGCCCGCGTAGTTGTTCGCGAACGCCTTCTCGGTCATGTCGAACCCGGCCGGGTCGATGTAGTTGTTCATGTACAGCTTCTTGAGGTTCATCTGAATCGTCGAGTGACGAACCTCGTCGATCATCTGCACCGCGAGACCGTTGTGGATCTCCGGGTTCGGGACGGCCTCGATGGCCATCGGCATCGCCCGGGCCGCGGAGATCTCCGGGAACGGGATGATCGACAGGAACAGCTTCTGCCACTCCATCCAGCGTTCCTGGACCTGACGGAACATGTTGCCGCGGATCGCGCCGTCCATGGCGCCGAAGACGCGGTTGTCCTTCTCCTCCTCCATCGGGAAGTAGGACCGCATGATCTGCTTCAGCGGGTCCTTCTTCGGCGCGTGTTCGAACGTGTAGTCGGTGCCGAACCTCCTCGCCGGGGTGGCGAAGGTCGGCTCCCACGTCAGCTCGCTGATCTTGGCGTGGGCCTTGCTGAGACTTTGCCTGCTCACGGACGCCTCCTGGGTCGTCAGTCGGCCGTTTGGCGACAGCCCCGATGCAACCCGGCGCTCGACGGAGGTCTTGTCTCAATGTGAGACTTGGCTCACAGGGAGGGCGCGTTAAGTTCAGGTACGCAGCGGGTTAAATCCGGAGCCCGAAGGGACGTGCCGCATGAGTTCAGACGCTTCCCGGCAAGATCGAGAACGCTTCCTGGCTGCGGTCCCCGGGGCCGCGGAATCCGTGCGGAACACGATCCGGGTGTCCTGGGAACGGTCCCGGGCCGCGTCGGTCGACCTGGACCGGCCCACCCCGGCGTTCTCGCCGCCGGCCAACCGCCCGTCGTCGCTGACGCGGGCCGCGGCGCCCGTTCTCGACGCGCTGGCCGCCGAACTCATCAACGAGCCGGTCTGCCTCATCCTGACCGACGCGAAAGGCCTGGTGCTGTGGCGCAGCGAGGGCCAGACCGCGTTGCTGCGCGCGCTGGACGCGGTGAGCCTCGCGCCGGGGTTCACCTACTCCGAGGCCGAGGTAGGCACCAACGGCATCGGCACCGCCCTCGAGGTGGGCCAGGCGATCCTCGTCGACGGAGCCGAGCACTACACCGGTGACCTCACCCGGTTCTCCTGCGCCGGGGCGCTGATCACGCACCCGGTCACCGGCGGGCTGCTCGGCGTCGTCGACATCACGACGCAGTCCGAGCTGTCCAACCAGCTGCTGCTCTCGTTCGCCAAGCTGGCCGCGGCGCGGATCCAGGAGCGCATCCTCGACGAGTCGAGCATGCTCGACCGGGCCTTACTCGGCGACTACCGGCTGGCCTGCCAGCACTCCGGCGGGGCCGTGATCGCGCTGGGCGAGAAAGTGTTCATGATGAACTCGGTGATGCAGCAGCATTTCGACGCGGGGGACCAGGCGGCGATCATCGACCAGACCCGCGACGCCCGCGGCCGCCGCCGGCCCTACACCGCGCTGGCCGAACTCCCCAGCGGCCTGACCGCCCGGCTCTCCTACCAGCCGACGTTCGTCGACGAACTGCTGGCCGGCGGCATCGTGCAGATCAAGCCGCACCGGGCGCGCCCCTCCCAGCGGCGGGCGATCTCGTTCCCCGGGCTCGCCGGCGACAACCCGGTGTGGCGGCGCACCGCCCACGAGGTGCTCGACGCCTGCGCCCGGCGCGAGTGGGTGATCGTCGAAGGCGAAGCGGGCGCCGGGAAACGGTCGATCGTCCGCGCCGCCCAGGCCGAGGGAGCCGGTGGCCGCCGGCTCGTGACGCTCTCCGCCGAGACCGACGTTGTGGACCAGGCCGCGGCCGCTCTCGACGCCGGAGCCGACCTGATGATCACCCAGGCGCACCTGCTCTCCGCCGACTGCGTCGACGGGCTGGCCGAACTGTTCCAGTCCGTGCACGACGACCTCGATCCGCGCGGGCCCTGGATCGCGCTGACCACGCTCGAGGGCGCGCCGACCGAGCACTGGGGCGTCCAGCTGCTGGGGTTCTTCCCCCGGACCGTGCGGGTGCCGCCGCTCAGACATCACCTCACCGACATCCCGGCGCTGGTCCGCGTGCTCCTGGACCAGGTCGGCGCGGCCGAGCTGTCCCTGTCGCAGGCCGCGCTCAACCAGCTCATGCGTCTGCCGTGGGCGGGCAACATCACCCAGCTGCGCGCGGTGCTCGGCACGGTGAGCCGGCGGCGTCGCTCGGGCGAGGCCGGCCTCGAGGAACTGCCGCCGGTCTGCCGCTCCACCGTGCGCCGCCAGCTGACACCCATCGAGGCGATGGAGCGCGACGCGATCGTCGACGCGCTGGCACTGCACGACGGGGACAAGCTCGCCGCCGCCTCGGCGCTCGGCATGTCCCGCGCCACGATCTACCGCAAGATCCGGCAGTTCGAGCTGTCAGGCTGAGCTCAGGCGGTACGCCACGACGTCGTGCGGCGGGATCGTCGTGGTGACCGGTCCGGTACGGCTGGTGTGGGCCCAGAGGTCCCGGATACGGTGCGCGGTCGTCGTGACGGTTTTCGGTGCCTCGCCGCGGTTGAGGAGAACGACCGCGGTGTCGCCGTTCGCCAGCGGTTTCGTCCAGAGTCGGACGCCGTTCTCGTCGCGGACGAGCCGGGCCTGGCGTCCGGACCGGTCCTGGTCGAGCGCGATCACCTCGCGGTTGAGCAGGATCCCGGCGGTGGCAGCATCCATCGTGCGGACGTCGTGACCCGCGATCAGCGGGGCGTTGAGCAGCGCCCAGAGCGTGAACTGGGCCCGGTACTCGCCGGGCCGTTGCCGACCTCGAGCATGTCCGGGTCGTTCCAGGCGTCCGGCCGTCCGGGCGGGAGGTTCCGCTGCTGGTCGAGGATCCAGAGGACGCTGCCCCAGGTGTCGCTGACGTCCCCGGTGGTGCGCCAGATCGATCCGCCCACTCGTTCCCCCCAGCCTTCCCACGGCCGGTTCTCGCCCCATTCGCAGAGGCTGAGCACGATCGGGCGGCCGGTGGCTCGCAGCGCGTCGGCCATCGCGCGGTACCGCTCGGGAGCGGGACGGCCCCGGTTGTGGCAGTTGTCGTACTTGAGGTAGTCGACCCCCCAGGCCGCGAACGTCGCGGCATCGGTCTTCTCGTGATCGAGGCTGGCCGGGTAACCGGCGCAGGTGCGTGTGCCGGCCGAGGAGTAGAGGCCGAACTTCAGGTTCTTGGTGTGGACGTAGTCGGCCAGGCTCTTCATCCCGCGGGGGAATTTGGCGGGGTCCGGTACCAGCGCGCCGTTCACCCGCCGCGGTGCCATCCAGCAGTCGTCGATCGTGACGTAGCGGTAGCCGGCGTCGCGCAGACCCGAGGCGACGATCGCGTCCGCGGTCTGTCGGATCAGGGTGTCGCTGACGTCGCAGCCGAAGCGGTTCCAGGAGTTCCAGCCCAGCGGCGGTGTGCTCGCGTCACCGACCGGCACCGCGATCGGCGGGAACGCGCCGGGGCTCGCCGACACCGTGGCCGCCGCGGCCAGCGGCAGCACGATCGCGACGAGCACCGCGAGCGCGCGCCGGGCGGCGGGGCGCAGGCGGGCGGCGGGGCGCAGGCGGGCGGCGGGGCGCAGGCGGGGGCGAGGCGCAGGCGGGGGCGGGGCGCAGGCGGCCGGGCGACGAAGGCACACCGCGCGGACGCTAGGACGTCGACCTGAGCCTCGGCTGAGGGGTGGGTCGGTTGTGGTGGTGGGTCGGCTGCCGGTTGGGGCGGTTGTGGTGGTGGGTTGGTTGTCGGGGTGGGGCGGTCGTCGGGGTGGGGCGCCCGGCGCGGCGCGGTCCTGGTAGCGGGGCCGCGTCGCGCCGGGAAAGGCCGGTCAGGCCGGGAGGAGTTCGGCCAGGGCGGCGGCGGGGGCCGGATGCGCGGCGAGGAGTGCCGCCACCGCCGGGCTCGCGGCGCCCCCGCCCCCGCCCCCGCCCGCGCCGGTGTCCGGTTCGGGCCAGCTCGGGTCCAGGCCCAGCAGGGCAGCCAGGGCGTCGGTGGTGGCCGGATGCGTCGTGAGCAGGGCGGTGACCGGCCCGCTCGCGATCGGCCGGGACGTGGGGGCCGGGGGTGCCGACTCCCAGGGTGGTACGAACGCGTCCAGGGCGGGCAGCGTGCCCGGGAACGTGCGACCGGCTTCACGCACCAGCGCGGGGACCAGCTCGCCGGCCTGGTCGCGCAGGGTCGTGATCAGCGACGGCAGCCAGGGCAGCAGCACCGGGTCGGGGAGCAGCCCGAACGCCTTCGAGAGCACCTCGACGACGAACGGCGCCAGGTTCGGCACCGGCTCGAGCGCCTGCACGAAACCGCTCAGGTACTGCGGGAACGACGGCAGCACCAGCGGGTTGTCGAGCAGTTCGTCGCACCGGGTGCGCAGCTCGGCCGGGGTGAGCGTGCCGAGCTGGATGTTCGCCGCCCAGACCAGCGCGAGCTTGGCCGGGGTCTCCGGGTGCGACTGCGCCACGGCCAGCTCCAGCTGGGCGCGGTCGCAGCCGAGTGTCAGCGCCAGGCTCTCCAGGCTGAACAGGAATCCGAGCATCGCCGCGACCTGACGCACGCCGGTCTGCTCGTCCACGAACGCGGTGGGCAGCAGCGTGCAGTAGTGCGCGTACCCGGCGACGACGAACTGCTCGCACCACTCGGGTAGCTCCGGCTCGGTGGCGCGGTAGTGCGCGAGCAGCCGCCGGATGCGGCGCAGCACGGCCGGGGCGTCGTCGACCGTGCGTTCGGCCGCGAGCAGCTCGACCGCGCGGGCACCCAGCTCGTTCACGAACGTCGGGCTGTCGAGGTAGAGGATCGCGTCCTCCACCGCCGCCAGCGCGGTGGCCGCGGTGGCCTCCGGCGTCCGCACGCCCTGCCGCAGCCGCTGCTCGAGCACCTGCTCGACGGCGACGCCCTCGTAGCCGAGCTCGATCAGCGACCGCTGGTACTTCCCGATCGCCAGGTCCCAACTCTCCTGGATGGACGCTTTCTCTCCGAGGCGCCGCTCGCCCATGATCGGGCGGACGGCATCGGACGGCAGCAGGTAACGCAGCCGCCAGAGCAGCCGCGACGCCGGGACGAGGTCGGGGCGGCCGGCCAGGTCGAGCAGCGCCCGCTGAACCGTGCGCGCCTCCAGGTTGAGCCCGAGCGGTTCCAGCCGGTCGTAGACGTCGCGCGCCAGCGGCGGCAGCGAGTAGTACCCGACGCTGCCGATGCGGTCGCCGCCGAGCAGGATCTCGCAGAGGCGGCGTACGTCCCGGCGACCCGGCACGCTGTCCTTCTCGATGCACGTGATCGCCGCGTCCTGGAAGTCGTACGGGGTCGGCCGGGCGCGCCCGCGCATCCCGGCCAGCAGGATCGACGTCTCGAAGATCGCGATCGCGTCGGCGGTGCTGGAGAGGTAGCCGTTGCGCCGGGCCAGCCGCACGATGTCGACGCACCAGCCGAGCAGTTCGGCCTCGTCCCGGTCGTCGAGGACCGGCGGCCGAGACAGGAAGCCCGACAGCTTGTCGGCCGGCTTCGGCAGCGCGGCCTTGCGCAGGGCGATCTCGGTCTGCGCGGGCGTCGGGGGGTTGGCGGCGAGCTTCTTCTCGGCCAGCGCGCGGTCGGAGCGGGCGCCCTTGCCGCCGAGCGCGTACGGCTTCGCACCGGTCTTCGAGACGGCCTTCTGCCAGGTGGCGGCCGCGATCGACACCGAGCCCGGCGCCAGGCCGAACTGCGCCTCGATCGCGGAGTGGCTCGACGGGATCAGGCCGTAGAGCCACTTGGTGCCGGTGCGCTCGCTGATCGTGAAATCGGTGGGTGCGGCGTCGGCCCCGAATTCCTCGACGTGGCTCGCGGCGTGGAACGCACCGCAGACGTACAGCGCCCGCGACCGGTCGATGCCGGTGCGCGCGAGGTGCTCACGCATCCGCGTCCACATGTAGCGCTCGCGGTCCTCGTCGCGGTCGTGCCGGGACGCCCCCGACGGCCGGAGCCGGCGGAACAGGCTGCCGATGAGCACCATGACCTGGCGGTAGGTGTCGTAGTCGGCGCCGACGAGTGGCTGCTCGACGTACTGGTCCCACCATTCGGACCAGTGCCGGACCTTGCCGTGGTGGAGCAGGTGCTCCTCGAGTTCGGCGAAGCCCGGTCGGAGGTCGCCGATCTCCAGGCCGACCGCGTCACCGTGGAGGCCCTGCTCGTCCTGGGGGGCCGGTTCGTCGTGAGGGTCTTGTTCGTCGTGGTCGGGCTGGGCGGGCGCGCGCGGGAGCCACTGGAAGACGTGGTCGGTGGAGCGGTCGACGAGCACCAGTTCGACGCCGGGTGTCTCCAGCGCGTAGGCGATCGCCTGGTACTCGGCCGACGCCGCGGTGATCGGCGCGACGACCGAGAGGGGAGCCCAGCTCTCCGGGTGGCCGTCGAGCTCGGACGCGAAAGCCTGAAGCGCGACCGGGAGCTTGCAGTTGCGCAGCTCGATCAGGAGCGGCTGGAGGTCCTCGCAGAGCTCCAGGTAGATCACCGAGGGCTGCTTGGCGCGCAGCCGCTGCACCATCGCCAGCGCGGACGCCGGCGAGTGGTGACAGACCGGGAAGACCTCGAGCGGCTCACGCAACGCCCGGTCGACGTCGTCCACCAGCCCGGTGAGGATGCCGCCCAGGTCCCGCCGGTCCTCGGTGAAGGCCTCGGCGGCCCCGACCAGCTGATCACGCAGCGACGCGAACACCCCGGAGGTGGCCGCGGCGCCGGGCGCCTCGGGAGCGGTCGTCACGACAGGGTCGCGATCGCCTCGCGGCCGCCCTCGAGGAAGCCTTCCCACTCCCCGGCGTCCTGCTTGCTGCGCTTCTCGACCGTGCCGTGCCAGTACTTGTTGAGGATCGCGAGGTCCTCGGGGCTGCGCCGGGCCAGTGAACCGACGAGCGAGCGGGCCAGCGTCGCCGACCGGAGCGCGCGGTCGCCGAAGAACTGGCTGTGCAGGATCGCGTCCTCCAGCACACCGATCTGCTCGGCGGTCGACAGCGACGACTCCAGCTTCTCGTCGTCGCTGGTGGCCGACGCCGCCGCCGCCCGCAGGTCGGCGAAGCTCTGCAACAGGATGTCGAGCAGCGTCGGCGGGACGTCGAGTTCGATCTCGTGCCGGCGCAGCAGCTCGACGGTGCGGAAACGAACGATCTCGGCCTCGCTCTTCTTGTTCGTCACCACCGGGATGCGCACGAAGTTGAAGCGCCGCTTGAGCGCCGAGGACAGGTCGTTGACGCCCCGGTCGCGGCTGTTCGCGGTCGCAATGATCGAGAAGCCCGGCTGCGCGAAGACCGTGTTGATCGAGTCGTCCTTGAGCTCGGGGATCGACACGTACTTCTCCGACAGGATCGAGATCAGCGCGTCCTGTACGTCGCTCGTGGTGCGGGTGAGCTCCTCGAACCGCCCGATCACCCCGCGCTGCATCGCGGTCATGATCGGCGACGGGATCAGCGACTCGGGCGACTGCCCCTTGGCGATCACCTGCGACACGTTCCACGAGTACTTGATGTGGTCCTCGGTGGTGCCCGCGGTGCCCTGGACGACGAGCGTCGAGTTCCGTGAGATCGCGGCCGCGAGCAGCTCGGCGAGCCAGCTCTTGCCGGTGCCGGGGTCACCGATCAGCAGCAGGCCGCGGTCGGACGCCAGCGTGACGATGCTGCGCTCGACGAAGCTGCGGTCACCGAACCACTTCTGCGCGACCGGCCGGTCGAGCCCGTCGGCGCGCTCGGAGCCGAGCACGAACAGGCGCACCATCTTCGGCGACAGCCGCCAGGAGAACGGTTTCGGGCCGTCGTCGATCGACTCCAGCCAGTCGAGCTCGTCCGCGTACTTGACCTCGGCGGGGGCGCGGAGCATGTCGTTCATTTACACAGCCCTTCAGGTGAGGAAGTTCTTGAGCTCGAACACGAGCTTGTCGATGCGCCCCGACACGACCGGCGTGCCGAGATTCTTGAAGCGGTCGCGGAACCAGGGGTTGACCTGCTGACTGCCGGAGCTGGTGACCGACCCGACCGGGATGAACTTCACGCCGGAGCGGTGGACGGCCTGGATGCCCTCGAACAGCGGCTGGGAGCGGTCGAACTCGTAGAAGTCGGAGATCCACACCATCGCGGTGTTGCGTGGATCGACGATCTTCGGCTGGGCCATCGCCATCGCGACCGGCCCGTCGTTGCCGCCGCCGAGGTTCGTGCGCAGCAGGGTCTCGAACGGGTCGTGGATCCACGGGGTGAGGTCGAGCGCCCGGGTGTCGAACGCGATCAGGTGCACGTCGACGCGGGGGAGCCCGGCGAAGATCGACGCGAGGATCGTGCAGTTGACCATCGAGTCGACCATCGACCCGGACTGGTCGACGACGACGATCAGCCGCGACGGCGTCGTTTTGCGGGCGGTCTGCCGGTAGTACAGCCGCTCGACGTAGAGCCGCTCGTCCTCGGGGTTCCAGTTGGTGAGGTTCTTCCAGATCGTGCGGTTGACGTCGAGGTTGCGGAACACGCGCTTCGGCGGGACCGACCGGTCGATCGCGCCGACCGTGGCCTTCTCCACCTGGGTGCGCAGCACCTCGGCGACCTGGTCGACGTAGCGCCGGATCAGCGCCTTGGCGTTGGCGAGCGCGACGCCGGACAGGTTCGACTTGTCGCGCAGCAGCTGCTCGACGAGCGACATGCTCGGGGTCAGCTTCGCGGCCAGCGCCGGGTCGGCGAGCACCTCACGCAGCGCCATCCGTTTGATCAGGTCGCCCTCGAGCTCCCCGAGCGTCTCGCCGAGGCCGTTCTCGTCCGAGCGGCCACGCAGCCCTCCCGGCTCGTGGCCGAGCGCCCGCTCCAGCCAGCCGGCGTCCTGCTGCCAGGCCGAGAGCTGGCCGGCGGTGACGTTGCCGCTGCCGGTGGCGAACACGTTCAGCAGCAGCTTCGAGGCGATCGCGGCCCGGCGCACCTCGGCCGCGGTGTCGCGCGGTTCGTCCTCGGCGGGCTTCATCACCCCGTCGATCTCGGCGGCGAGCTCGGGGAAGCGCTGCAGCAGGGTGTCGATCGAGACGCCCGGATCGAGCAACTGCACCGGCAGCCCGACGTCGTCGACGACGGCCGCGCTCGCGGTCTCCAGCGTGGGCTGCTCGGACGGGTCGAACAGCGTGGCGAGCAGGCGCCAATACAGGACCTGGCGGCGGTTCTCGTCGGTCATTTGCGCAGCAGCCGTCCCGCGCGCTCGCGGAGAACCGCGACCGTGTCACCGGCGGCCTTCACCGCCTTCGCCACCTTCGGGTCGGTGGGGCCGGACGCCCAGTCGCCGACGTGCATCGCCACCGGCTTGCGCTTCACGGTGGCGACGATCGCCAGTGGCTGCAGCGCCCACTGCCCGTCGTCCCACCGCAGCAGGCCCAGGCACGCGGTGGAGCCGGTGACCAGCTCGGGGGTCAGCGGGCCCAGCGCCGGCAGGCGGTCCAGGGCCAGCGTGAGGCGGTGACCGTCGAGCACCAGCTCGTCGCCGTCGACCGCGTAGTTCTCCACCAGCACGGGCTCGCCGAGGCGGACCGGGTGCCGGTCGAGCGGCGGCACGGCCGGTGCGGTGGCCCCGGCCAGGTGCAACCGCGCGGTGACGAACGGGTCGGCTTCCGCGCCGGCCGCGGCGCGCTCGTCGGCCCAGAGGAGGTCGCCGCTCGCGAGCAGCGTCGCGTCGGTGAACTCGATCGAACGCCGCTCGGTGAGCGCGGCGATCAGCACCGGGTGCGCATCGAACAACGGCCAGATCGCCGGGCCGACGATCGTGTCGACCTTCGCGGCGGCGAGGCTCGTGCGCACCAGGCGCGGTGCGCTCTCGCCGCGGACCTCGAGCAGGCCGTGCACCTGGAGCTGGACCGCGGTGGCGTGCTCGACGACGTCGACACCGAGCGGGAGGAAGCGGCCGGAGACGGTGGCGGCCGCACCGGCGGGCCAGCCGCCGGCCTGGCAGAGCAGCATCGCGCGGGACCAGAGGTCGGCCCAGCGGCGCTCGGGCAGCTCGTCCATGGTGGCGATCGGCGCCGACCCGCGCAGCTCCGCGGCCAGACCGTCGATCAACACGGCCAGCCGGCGCAACCGCGGCTCGGCCAGCATCGCCTCGAGAACCTGCGCGGACGACGAGACGAGGTCGTGGTCGACGCCGCGCCAGCCGGTGATCGCCAGCTCACGCAGCCACGAGCGGCAGCCTTCGAGCAGATTGCGTGGCGCCTCGGGGGCGGCACCGCCGTCGGCCCACTCGGCGCGGGTGCGGCTCAGCGCACCGTCGGCGCGGTCGAGCAGCCCGTCGTGCACCGCGCCCAGCAGCGCCGAGCGGGCGGCCGCGAGGACCGTGAGCTGATCGTCGGAGACCGAGCCGGCGGCGAGTTTCGCGGCCGCCTCGGCGGCCCGCTCGCCCAGCGGAGTGCCGGCGACCCCGGCGGCCAGTGCGGCCAGCGCGGCGCCCCCGTCGTCGCCGAGCCGGCCGAAGCCCGAGACCAGGCAGGCGTCGAACCCGGCGACCAGGTCGAGCGACTCGGGGACGCCGGCCGGGGCGCCGCCGACGAGCGTGGCGAGCTGCGTCGCGAGCATCAGCGCACCTCCCCGGCCGGGAACCACTGCAGCTCGGGAAGCGGCTCGGCCGACTCGGGGAGCTCGAGGTAGGCCAGGTGGCGCAGGAACCGGCTGAACACGGTGGCGGCGGCCGACACCTCGTGCACGCCGACGTGGTGCATCAGCACGCGCTGATCGGGCACCTCGACCAGATCGACGCCGAGGTAGCGGCCGACCCGCTCGTAGCCGTACTGGAGCACCGCCTCGTCGGCCAGCGACAGCAGGTGCTTGCACGGGTGACCGCGCAGCCCGCCGCAGGGCCGGTTGTTGTTGGTGCTGCAGTGGTAGTTGAGCGTGCCGGCGACGATCGACGAGACGTAGACCCGCTCGATGTCGGAGCCGCTCGACACGACGCCCTGCAGACGAGCGTCGGCCAGTTCGACGAACGGAACCTTGGCCAGCTTTCGCGGTCGGACCGGCGGCAGAACCCTGGCTGTACTTCGGGCATGCACGAGAGGACCTCCGTGGCTCGGAGCGGGGGCACGCCGGGGGAAGCCCTCGACAGGGCTTCGGCCTCCCCGGACACCTCAGTTCCTATCGCACGCGTGCGACAGTTCGGCGTGCTGACCCACCCGCTGCGCCTCGACCCGCTCGACGTGCTCGCGGCGCACGGGCCGTCCACGGCCGCGGAGTGTGGGCGCCACCTCGGCGCCCCCCAGGCCAACTGCTCGTTCCACCTGCGCCAGCTGGCCAGATACGCCCTCATCGAGGACGCGGGCTCGGCGGCAGCGGCGCTGGCGCCTGCCGGCCTCCCCACCGACGATCCGGGTCGCCGCCGACAATGACCACCACCCCGGCGTGCGGCGGGAACTCGAACGGCTGGTCGTGGAGCGCGAGATGCGGTCGATCCTGGACGCCACCGACGACACCTACGGCGGCCCGGTCAGCGCGCTGGCGGTCGTTACCCCGGGCGAAGCCGCCGAACTGCGGCGCGTCTGGCTCGCGCTGCTCGCGCCCTACGTGGCCCGCACCGGGACCCCGCCGGACCGCGGGCAGCGCCCCACCTGGTTCTTCCTGGCGGCGACCCCGCTGCCGGACGCCGACCGCGGAGGAGAGTCCGAATGACCGAGCCGCCGATCGACGTCACGCACCACGACGAGCACGCGGTGATCCTGCGCCAGAGCAAGTCGGTGCACTACGAAGCGCCGTTCCTCCACCTGCTGTTCGGCGCGGAGCGGGCGCTGTTACTCGACACCGGCGCGACCGCGGACCCCGCGCTGTTCCCGCTGCGGGCGACCGTCGACGGCCTGATCGACGCCTGGCTGGCGGCGCACCCCCGCACCGGCTACGGGCTCGTGGTCGCGCACACCCACGGGCACGGTGACCACGTCGCCGCCGACGCGCAGTTCTCCGACCGGCCGGACACGGTCGTCGTCGGGCGCGAACTCGAGGCGGTGACGGAGTTCTTCGGGTTCGGCGAGGACTGGCCCGAGGGCGCGGTGACGTTCGACCTCGGCGGCCGGGAGCTGACCGTGCTCGGCTCGCTGGGGCACCACCGGGCGTCGATCACGATCTTCGACCCACGGACCGGGTTCCTGCTCACCGGCGACACGGTGCTGCCCGGTCGCCTCTACGTCGAGGACACCGAGGCCTACGTCGCGACGATCGAGCGGCTGGTCGGGTTCGCCGCGCGGGAGCCCGTGACGTCGGTCCGGGGGTGTCACGTCGAGATGAGCCGGCGCCCCGGCCGGGACTACCCGCTCGGCGCGGTCTCGCAGCCGGACGAGCGGCCGCTGCCGATGGCGCCGGAGCGGCTGGTCGCGGTGCGTGACGCGATGGTCGGGATCGGCGCGCGCCGCGACGTGTTCCGGTACGACGATTTCATCGTCTACAACCGGCCGCCGACGTGGGACATGCTCCGTCTGGTGGCGCGGGCGCGTGTGCACAAGGCTATGCGGACGTTCGGCGCGCACTGAGCGTGCGGAGGCGTCGCTGCCAGAACGGCGCGTCGGGCCAGCGGGTCTCGGCCGCGTAGAAGCTCAGGCGGCGGTGCAGGTACGCGGTGCACTCCTGATCGAGCGCGGCCTCGTAGGCGGCGAGTCCGGCGGCGGGGAGTCCGGCGGCGGGGAGTCCGGCGGCGGGGAGTCCGGCGGCGGGGAAGCGGTGCGGGTCGGTGCCGAGCAGGACCTCGGCGGCGGTGGCCGCCGATCGGAGCGCCCGGAGGACGCCGGTTCCGGTGATCGGATCCTGCGCCAGCGCGGCGTCACCCACCGCGAGCCAGTACCCGTCACGCCGCCCGGCCGCGGCCGCGCCGGCCGGATTGCCCGCGGCCGCGCCGGCCGGATTGCCCGGGGCGGCGTCGGCCGGATTGCCCGGGGCGGCGCCGGCCGGGTCGGCCCGGGCGGGATCGGTCCCGGCAGAGTTGGCCCCGGCCCCGGCCCCGGCCCCGGCCCCGGCGGCTTCGGCGGAGTTGGCTTCGGCGGCGAGGCGGGGGCGGTGGAGTCGTTGGCTGGCGGCGGAGATCGTGCGGAGGTCGCCGATCGGCGCGTCGTTCAGGCGGGCGGCGGTGTGCGGGCCCAGCGACGCGCGCCAGCGCTCCACCGTGGTGAGCGAGCCGTCGCGGCCCAGGTCGGCGTCGGTCAGCAGCATGGTGACGAGGTGGCCGGGCCCGGCGGGGGCGGAGTAGCACCAGCCCGCGGGCACGGTCTCGACCAGGCCGAAGCCGCCGGGGTCGGGCGCGGGGACGAACGCGGTGATCGCGACCAGCCGGTCGAACGCGAGCCGTTCGGCGCCGAGGTGGCGGCCGAGACGGGCGGCGCGGCCGGTCGCGTCGACCAGGAAGTCCGCCGTGGCGGATGCTCCTCCGCTCAGCGTGAGCGTCCACTGCGTGGCCCTGACGGCGCCGAGACAGGCCGTGCCGAGGCGGAGGTCGGCACCGGCCGCGGCGGCGGCTTCGGCGAGGTGGCGGTCGAAGGCGGCCCGGTCGACGTACCAGCCGGTTCCGTGCGGGTTGCTGAGCGTCGAGCTCGATTCGGTGCCGCCCCAGTGGCTCGCCACCCCGTAGGAGGGCCGGGCGGCCGGGAGATCGACGCCGAGTTCGCGGAGCAGGGGGGTGACCTCGGGGGAGAGCGACTCGCCCACGCGCGGGTTTTCGAAGTGCGAGCGTTCGAGCAGGAGCACCCGGGCGCCGGCGCGGGCCAGGCGGAGTGCGGTGGCCGCGCCCGCCGGGCCCGCACCGACGATCGCGACGTCGAAGTCAGGCACCCCGCCATTGTCCGCGGCCGGGCAAGGCGGGCCGGTCCACTCCGGAGCGGCGCCGGGCCGCGTGCTCAGACCGCGATCAACGAGCGGCCGGCCAGGCCCAGGCCCACCAGGAGCACGAGTGCGGCGGTGGCCACCGGGGCGGCCGCGGACCAGCGGGCGGTGAGACGGGGGAGTCGCTGCCAGCGGCGCCAGCGGGAGACCCGCTCCTGCAGCACGATCAGTGCCAGACCGGCGGCGGTGAGGGCACCGGCCATGCCCAGGCCGTAGCCGATGACCAGGAGGACGCCGAACCAGGTCCGGCCGAGGCCGATCGCTCCCAGCAGGATGATCAGCGCCGACGGGCTCGGCACCAACCCACCGGCGATCCCGATCCCGATCAGGCCCATCCGGCTCGGCCGCGCGGGCCCGTGCGAATGCGAATGCCCGTCGTCGCCGTGCGAATGCGAGTGCCCACCCCAGAACGAGTGCGAATGCCCGTCCCCGTGCGAATGCTCATCGCCGTGCGAATGCCCACCCGAATGCCCGGACCCGTGCGAATGCCCGGACCCGTGCGAATGCCCACCCGCATGCTCAGCCCCGTGCAAATCCGAGTGCGGTTCGTCCGCCTCCACCGCACCGGCCGCGCCCACCAGCGCGGGCTCCCGCTCCGGGGCCGGCTCCACCTCGTCCGAATGCGAATGCGAAGACGGATGCGAATGCGAATGCCCGCGCCGGCGCGACTCCCGGAGCATCCCGATCCCCACCGCCGCCACCAGCAACCCGCTGACCACCCCCAGATACCCGAGGACGGTCTCCCCGACCAACCCCGCCACCGTGGTGAGCACCAGCCCGAGCGCCAGCACACCCCCGGTGTGCGTCGCCGTCACCGTCGCCCCCACCACCACCGCGTCGCGCCGCCGCCCCCGGCGTCCGGCCAGGTAGGCGGCCATCACGGTCTTGCCGTGTCCGGGCAGCGCGGCGTGCCCGGCGCCCAGCGCCAGCGCCAGCGCCACCGCGAGCAGGCCGACTGTCGGCGTCAGCGACTCACGCCCCACCAGGGACCGCAGGAACCCGTCCGCCGACGCCGTCCACCGGGCGATGAACGACCCGTCGGTCACCGCCGGAACCTCCACCGCCGCCCCGCTCGACGCGCCCGGCCGCACCGTGAACGACGCCGACCGCACATCCGGCGGCGAGCTCAACAGGTCCGCGGGGTAGGCGCGCAGGCCGTCGCTGATGTCGGCGGTGGGCAGCGGCGAATCCACGAGCCCGACGCCGTCGCCGACCGCGGTGATCTCGCGCCACCCGACGTGGTCGACCCGGTAGGCGTTGCGCACGTCCACCGACGCCGCCGACCCGAGCGTGGCCGGACCGTCGAAAGCACAGGTCAGCCGACTGGTCTGGAGCCCCGCCGACCCCGGAACGTACGCGAAGGCCGACGACGACACCGTCCACGGCACCGGCGCGCCGTCCACCCGGACCGTGAACGCCCGGGACAGCGCCGCGCACGAGGAGGCCGCGTACGCCGAAGGCCCGGAACGCTCCACCGCCGACTTCTCCTGCAGCGTCGGCAGCTCCGCGGTGTCCACGGTGGCCGCGACCGCGACCCGGTCGGACCGGAACGTCAGCGCCTCGAGCTGGTTCACCGAGAAGTTGCCGAGCGGGTGGGCGTCGGCGGGGTCGGCCGACCAGATCAGCACCACCCCCAGCGCCAGCGCGACGATGACAAGCCGGCTCAGCGACGTCCGAATCAGGTTCATGACGGAAGCTCCGAAAGCGCGCGCCGGGCCGCGGGGGCCTCGACCGGGGAGAAGTGCGGATTGAGCGCGAGCGCGCCCGACAGGGCGCGTCGCGCCTCGGCGGGCCGGCCGAGCGCGGCCAGGATGACGCCCCGGTGGTACTGGAAACGCGCGCTGCGGACGCCGAGCGCGGACGCTTTCTCGGCGTACCGCAGCGCCTCGGCGTGCCGTCCGTTCGCGTGCAGGGCCTGGGCCATCGCGTCGGCGACGTCGGAGAACTGGCGGCGCTTCCACTCGCGCTGCGCGGCGGCCAGCGCCTCGGCGGGTTCGTCGCGGGCCAGCGCCAGCGCGACGGTCGTGAGGTCGTCGGAGCCGCCGTTGGCCGCGAACAGCGCTCCGGCGGCCTCGGCCAGCTCCAGCTGCTGGGACGCCTCGGCCGCCCGGCCGGCCGACTGCAGCAACTCGGCGTACTCCAGCAGGTAACCCGGGGTCGGGGAGCGCTGGGTGAGCGTGCGGTAGGTGGTCAGCGCCGCGTCCACGTCGCCCCGCGCGGCCGCGATCTTCGCGGTGCCCTGCAGCAGCGGGAGGTAGTCGGGGGCGGAGGCGAGGCCGGCCCGGTACTCCCGGTCGGCGCCGGCGAGGTCCCCGCTGTTCCAGGCGAGTTCGCCCAGCTGGTAGTGGCAGAACGCGGCGTCGGCGGGGTCCACGGCGGACGTGAGCGCCCGGCGCATGAGCGCGGCGGCCTCGCCGTCCTGGCCGTGTTGTTCGAGGTCGTAGGACGCGCGGGTGTAGGCGGCGAGCGTCGGGCGCAGATCGAGCATGCGCTGCACGGCGTCGGTGGCGGCGCCGGCGTGGCCGAGCTGGGTCTCCGCGTCGGCGAGCACACCGTAGGCGTCGGCGCTGTAGGCGTTCTGCGTCAGCGCGTCGAGGGCGAACCGGCGGGCGGTGGCGAAGTCGTGGCGGGCGTTGGCGAGCGCACCGAGGCCGGTCAGCGCGGCCGGGTTCGCGGTGGGCCGCTCGGTCAGCGAGCGACGCAACGCGCCTTCGGACTTCGCGTACCAGGTCGGGTCGGCGGTGATCCGGGATTTCTCCAGGTAGGCCCGGCCGAGTGCGGCCCAGGTCGCGTAGTCGCGGGGAAGGCGGCGCAGGCGTTCCTGCGCGGACGCGATCGAGGCGTCGAGCGCGGCCGAGGCGTCACGCGGTGGCGTGGCCGTCGTCTCCGGAGCGGCGGACGGCGTGTCACGCAGCCCGACGATCCCGCCCGCGAGGATCAGCGCGGCGGCGAGGACGGCCACCACCACGACGGCACGCAGCCATCGCCGTCGTTCGGGGACGGCGGTCTCCACCGCTTCGTCGTCCGTCCGCTCGACGTCGGCGGGCGCAGTCATTCGGGTCTCCTCGCGACAGGTGCCGCCGCCCGCATGGAGCACGGGCGGCGGCACGCTACGACCTGGGATTACGTCAGCGGCGGCGGCGTCGGCCGGCGCGTGACGGGAGGGTGGCCGTGGTGGGCCGGCGTCGGTGCCAGGCGACGAATCCGGCGATCGCGCACAGGATCGCGGTGGTGCTGACCGCCGTGACCAGCGAGACGCCGGTCGGGCCGAGGCGGTCGGTCAACGCGACGTTCGAGGTGTTCGTGACCTCGTTCTGGGTGTTGACGCCCTCCTCGTTCGGCAGCGCGACGAACGGGAACTCGTGCTGGAAGCGCGCGTCGTTCGACTTGACCTTGTCGCCGTCCTTCAGCGCGTCGACGAGCTTGCCGTTCTGCGCGGCGCCTTCCATCACCTGGATGGCGATGTCGACGACGTCGTCACCGAGGCGGCGGCCGTTCGGGAAGCCCTGGGTGTCGCCACCGATCACGCCGAGCACGTTCGGCTTCGGGTTGTGCTTGGTGGTGAGGTTCAGCCGCAGCATCTCCGACGCCCGGAACCGATCGGCGTCGACGTCCTTGTTCAGCAGCTGCGAGTTGAGGTCGACCTCGATCGGCCCGTCGAGCTTGGTGTTCAGACCGGTCAGGAAGATCTCGACCAGGTCGTCGCGCGGGGCGTCCGGTGCCGGGATCTTGTAGATCGCCTCGATCAGCTTCGGCAGCTCGGGGTCGGTGACGCGGTCCACGACCTCCTTGATGTCGGCGTCCTTGTCCGGCGAGAGGGAGTTGAACGCGTCCTTCAGCCCGGCGGGCAGCACGACCTCGTTGACCAGCGGCTGGCCCAGACGGGAGACCTGCACGGTGTCGCGGTCGAGCCTGGCCTTCGAGTCGCCGGAGAGCCGGTACTTGCTGCGCTCGGTGGTCGACCAGAGGCCCACGACCGGGTTGCGGCCGACCTTGTTCTTCAGCGCGATGGCCTCGTTCGGCACCTGCAGCGCGATCGTGTTGACGTTGTAGCCGGCCAGCGTGTCCTGGCCGGTCTCGCTCAGGTCGCCGCCGTAGAGCAGGTCGAAGACGCGCAGGTCGGCGAAGAACGGGTCGTCGGCCTGGCCGGCGAACGCCTTGACCTTGCCCTTCTTCTTGACCGCCTGCTTGCGGAGGTTCTTGTAGTCGGGCATCGACGCCTTGCCGGTGAACGACGGGGCGACCGGGGCGTCACGCAGGATCGTCTGGCTGTAACGCCGGCCGCCGTCGTACGACACGTCGAGCGTGTAGACCTGCTTGAACAGCAGGTTCTCGTCGTCGAGCGACGTGACCTCGCCGTTGTTGTAGAGGAACGTGTCGTTCCCGCGCTTGTCCTTGTTCTTGAACGTCCACCGGAAGACGACGTCCGGCTTGGCGTCACCGTCGTTGTCGACGTTGATCTTGTACGCGGCGTCGGTCGCGAACGGGTAGAAGTTCGGGCCGCCGTTGGGCTCCTCGAACGGCTGGAAGTTCGCGATCAGCATGGTCGAGCCGGGCGTGTCCGGGCTCGCGAACGCGTAGAAGTCCGTGTTGTCGACCGCCGGGTCCGCGGCGATCAGCGGGGCCTCCCGGTGGCTCGAGCCCTGCGCGTTACCCGGTCCGAGTCCGACCATGGCGGACGCGAGCGCGAGTCCGGCGGCCGCGAAGACGGCGGCGGCCCGGCGCGGGTTAGCGGAGCGCCGCGCGGAAGGTGGCAGCCCCGTCTCGGGGGTGCTCGATGGTCGCTGCGGCGTGCTGGTCATCCGGGGTCCTCCACGATGGATCAACCGTGAACGTGGTCATCCCGGGGGACGGCTGAGAATCCTCACAGGCTCAGCTGTGTGACGTGGACCACAATCGTCCGGAGCGAGCAACCCTCGCATTGCCGCTGCTCAGCGCACTTCCAGGGCAAACATGCGAGTTGCTGGACACAACCGATACCGCGTCAGCTGACCCCCCAACGGGGGCGTTCGCCGAAGTCAGCGGGCCGCGAACGCCTCCAGTTCCGGAAGCACCTGGGCGGGGGAGGGCATCGCGGCGATCTGGGCGGCCAGAGCCTGCGCGGTGGCGCGGTGCACGGGCTCGCCGAGGAGGGTCCTGGCGCACTCGGCGATGACGTCCGGCGTCACGTCGTCGCCGGTGAGGCCGAGCCCCGAACCCTGGGCGGCCAGCGCGTCGGCGTTGACGAACTGGTCGGCGCCCTGGGGCAGCACCAGCTGCGGCAGGCCGTGGGCGGCCGCGCCGAGCGTCGTGCCGCTGCCGCCGTGGTGGACGACGAGGTCGGCCTCGGCCAGCACGCGGGCCTGCGGGACGAATCGCGCGACCTGGACGTTCGACGCCACCGGGCCCAGTGCGGCCGGATCGCCGGGCCCGGTGGCGACGACCACCCGCACCGGGAGCCGGGCCAGCCCGTCCAGCGCGGCCCGGAACACCTCGATGACGTGGAAGGACACCGTGCCGAGCGTCAGGTAGACGAGCGGCCGGCCCGGCGGGCTCCAGGGCGGTGCCGGGGCGCTCCACGGCACCGGGCGCAGCGGGAACCGGGCCGGAACCGCGGCCGCGACCGGGTCGGCGAGCCCGGCCGGCCACAGGTCGAGACACGCGTCGCCGAGCATCGGGTCGGCGGGGACGTCGCCGTCCCAGATCCACTCGAACGACGGGGCGGCGAAGCCGCGGGCCTCGGTGGGCATCGAGCGGCCGATCGTCACCGACACCGCCGGGATGCCGGCGCGGCGGGCGGCGCCGGCCGCTCCGACGTCGCTCATCTCGTAGATCACCAGGTCGGGACGGTCGACCTTCAGCATCGGCTCGAGGTCGGCCAGCGTACGGCGGGCCAGGATGTCGGCGAACATCGTGGCCATGACCGCGACGACCGGCCCGTCGGGGTGGCGCTGCACGGCCTCGGCCTCGGCGACGCCGATCGACGTGCCGGCCTCGCGGGTGTCGAAGCCGAACTCGGCCAGCTGCGGCACGAACGTCGGCCCGGTCGCGATCGTGACCCGGTGCCCGGCGTCGCGGGCCGCGCGGGCCAGCGGCAGGAGCGGATAGAGGTGCCCGTAGGCGGGCCGGCCGGAGAAGAGAATCCGCATTGGACGACGGTAGCGCCGGTGGTCCCTCCGTGCTAGGTTCTTCTCAGTTCGAGTAATACTCAATCTGAGAAGAACGGCGAGCGAATGGATGAGCAGGCGTTCCTGGAGTCCTACGACCCGCGTGACTTCCCGGCGGTCGCGGTGACGGTCGACGTCGTCGCGCTGACGATCCGCGAGGGGTCGCTCCAGGTGCTGCTGGTCGAGCGCGGCGAGGCGCCGTTCGCCGGGCGGCTCGCGCTGCCGGGCGGCTTCGTGAAGTCCGAGACCCTGGACGACGCCGCCCTGCGCGAACTCGCCGAGGAGACCGGCCTCACCGCCGGCCACGGCGACCTGTCCCGCGTCCACCTGGAGCAGTTGCGCACCTACGGCGATCCGGGGCGTGACCCGCGGATGCGTGTCGTGTCGGTGGCCTACCTGGCGTTCGCGCCGAGCCTGCCCGATCCGCGGGCCGGCGGCGACGCGGCAGCGGCCGGGTGGAAGCCGGTGGAGGGCACGGGGGACCTGGCGTTCGACCACGGGCGCATCCTGGCCGACGGTCTCGAGCGGGCCCGCGCCAAGCTCGAGTACTCGCCGCTGGCCACCGCGTTCGTCGGGCCCGAGTTCACGATCGCCGAGCTGCGCGCGGTGTACGCGGCGGTCTGGGGCGAGGACCTGCACGCGGGCAACTTCCACCGCAAGGTGCTGTCGGTGCCGGGGTTCGTCGAGGGCACCGGCACGACGACGGCGCGCGGCGGTGAGCGCGGCGGGCCCAGGGCGAAGCTCTACCGGGCCGGCGACGCGCGCGTGCTGCACCCGCCGCTGCTGCGGCCCACCGCCGAGGAGGCGGTCCGGTGAGCGCCTTCGAGGACGCGGTGTTCGCGATCTTCGCCGCGCAGTCACCGGCCGACCTGTTCGACACCGAGGACACGTTCCGCCGGCTGCGCCGGACCGTGCACCCCGACGTCGCGCCGCTGGGCAGCGAGGGCATCGCGACGTCGGCGTTCACGCGGCTGACCGAGCTGTGGGAGGCGCGGCAGCCCGCGGTCGGGCGCTACTCGCTGGAGAACGGCCCGATCGAAGGGGACCTCGCGGACCTGTTCCGCAGCGGCACCGCGCTGCTGAAGATCGCCCGCGACCCCGCCGACAACGATCTGCTGGCCGCCGAGGCCGAGGCGCTGCGTCGCCCCAAGGACCGGCGTCACCGCGCGTACTTCCCGGCGCTGCGCGAGACGCTCGTCGTCGAGGACGACGGCGACTACCGGGCCGTGAACGTCCTGGAGCACTGCGACGGGTTCGTCAGCCTCGCCGCGGTGGCCCGGGCCTACCCGGACGGCGTCGACCCGCGCGACGCCGCCTGGATGTGGCGGCGCCTGCTGGTGGCGCTCGGAGCGGCGCACCGCGCGGGCCTCGTGCACGGGGCGGTCCTCCCCGAGCACGTGCTGATCCACCCCGGCGACCACGGGCTCGTGCTCGTCGACTGGTGCTACTCGGTGGCGCCGGGCGCCGCGGTGCCGGCGCTGGTCGAGCGGTACCGCGACGCCTACCCGCCCGAGGTGCCCGGGAAGCGGCCGGCCACACCGGCCACCGACCTGTACCTGGCGTCGGGCCTGATGCTCCGGCTGATGGGCGGCCGGGCCCCGGCGGCGCTCCGCCGCTTCGCGAACGGCTGCCGCCTGACGGCGCCACGCATGCGCCCCGACGACGCCTGGCACCTGCTGGGCGAGCTCGACGAACTTCTGCAGGCCCTCTACGGGCCGCGCAGGTTCCGCACGTTCACCGTCCCGGCCTGACGAGGAGGCACACCATGGGAAGCGGACGCTGGTCCACCGACGTCTACTCCGCCGCGGCCGACTACCGCGCGACCACCGGAACGAGCGCGTTCGCCTACAGCGACAGCGGCGCGCGCACGGTCCACTCGACCCTCGACCCGCACCGGGTCGCCGCCCGGGAGAGCCGCGACAGCGACGAACACCCGCGGAGCACGCCGATCGCGGTGCTCTTCGACGTCACCGGATCGATGGGCGGGGTGCCGCGGACCCTGCAGACCAAGCTGCCCCAGCTGCTCGGCCTGCTGCTGCGCAAGGGCTACGCGACCGACCCGCAGGTGCTGTTCGGCGCGGTCGGCGACGCCACCTGCGACCGGGCCCCGCTGCAGGTCGGGCAGTTCGAGTCCGACAACCGGATGGACGACGACCTCGCCAACATCGTGCTGGAGGGCGGTGGCGGCGGCCAGATGCAGGAGTCGTACGAGCTGGCGATGTACTTCCTGGCCCGGCACACCGACACCGACGCCACCCGCCACGGCCGCCGCGGCTACGTGTTCCTGATCGGCGACGAGCTGCCGTACGCGTCGGTCAAGGCGGCCGAGGTGCGCCGGGTGATCGGCGACGACCTGCGCGAGGACATCGCCACCGAGGCGATCGTCGCCGAGCTGAGCCGCCGGTACCACGTGTACTACCTGCTGCCCAAGGGCGCGGCCTACGCCGGCGACCGCACCGTGCTCCGCCGCTGGCGCGACCTGCTGGGCGAGAACGTCATCGAGCTCGACGACCTGAACGCGGTGTGCGAGACGATCGCGCTCACGATCGGCCTCAACGAGGACGCCGTCGACCTGCACGCCGGCCTGGCCGACCTGGCCGACCTGGGCTCGGCGGCCGGCGCGACCGTCGGCAAGGCCCTGATGCCGCTCAGCCGCGCGGTGAACCGGCGCGGACGTCCGGTGCGCGCGTCGCTCCCGGCCGCCCGCCGATCGTCGGGGAACGTCCGGATATGAGCCACACGATCGTCGTCGACCTCGGGTACGGGGACGCCGGCAAAGGGCGCGTGGTGGATCTGCTCTGCGCGGACGCGGACGTCGAGACCGTCGTCCGGTTCAACGGGGGTGCGCAGGCCGGCCACAACGTGGTGCTGCCGGACGGGCGGCACCATACGTTCGCCCAGTTCGGGGCGGGCACGTTCCGGGGCGTGCCCACCCACCTGTCCCGGTTCGTCGTCGTCGACCCGCTTGCGCTCGCCGCGGAAGCGGCCCACCTGGTCTCGGTCGGGGTGCCGGACCCGTTCGCGCTCCTCACGATCGACGAGGACGCGCTGCTCGCCACCCCGTGGCACGCGGCCGCGAACCGGGTCCGGGAGCGGCGGCGCGGGGCCGGACGGCACGGCAGCTGCGGGCTCGGCGTCGGGGAGACCGTCGCCTACGCGCTGACCCACCCCGGCGAGGCGCCGCGCGTCGGGGACGTGTTCCACCCGGCGCGGCTCCGGCAGCGGCTGACCGCGGTCCGCGACCGGCTGACGGCCGCGGTCGGCCCGCTTCCCGCCCCCGACGTCGAGGCCGTGCTGGCGGTGCTCGCCGCGTTCCGGGACGCCGTCCGGATCGTGGGTCCCGGCTTCCTCGACGACGCGCTGCGGAGGGGTCCGTGCGTCTTCGAGGGGGCGCAGGGGGTGCTGCTCGACGAGTGGTTCGGGTGGCACCCCCACACGACCTGGTCCACCACCACGTTCGCGAACGCGCTCGCGCTGCTGGGCGGGGTTCCGGCCCGGCGGCTCGGCGTGGTGCGCACCTACACCACCCGGCACGGCGCCGGGCCGCTCGTCACCGAGGATCCGGCGCTGCGGCTCCCCGAGCCGCACAACGGCACCGGTGAGTGGCAGGGTGCGTTCCGGCGCGGCCACTTCGACGCGCCGGCCCACCGGTACGCGGTGGAGGTCTGCGGCGGCGTCGACGCGCTGGCGGTGACGCACCTGGACGTGCCGCCGGCGGTGGAGGTCTGTCGCGGGTACCGGGGGCTGGACCGGATCCCGGTCGGCCGGCGCGGTGATCTCGAGGCCCAGGAGCGCCTCACCGCGGTGCTGCTCCGCACCGGCGTCGGGGAGCGGTACCGCCCGGACGACTGGCCCGCCGCCGTCGAGGCCGAACTCGGCGTCCCGGTGGTTCTCGGTACCGACTCCCCGCGCGGTGCGCCGGCGTTCGGCCGGGAATCGCTCACCGCCTGACGAGGACGAAGGTGTCCGCAGTGAAGAGCCGAACCGCATTGACCGACGTCCACCGGCTGCGCGTCGTGGTCGTCGAACCCACTCCGGCCGGGTCGGGCAAACGGGCGTTCCGTCACGCGTGTAGACATCGGACCGTGCGACTCACCCCGTTCCGGACCCTGTGGGCCGCGGTCGGGCTCTCCAACCTCGCCGACGGCATCAACGTGGCGGCGGCTCCGCTGCTGGCCGCCACGCTCACCCGGGACCCGGCCGCGATCGCCGGCCTGCTGGTGGCCCAGCGGGCCCCGTGGCTGCTCTCGATGGTCTCCGGCGCGCTCGTCGATCGCCTCGACCGGCGGCGGATCCTCCAGGTCACCACCGGGGTGCGTGCGCTCGTGCTGGGCCTGCTCGCGCTCGCGATCACGCTCGGCTTCGCGTCGATCCCGCTGCTCTACGTCGTGTTCGTCGTGCTCGGTCTGTGCGAGACGCTCGTCGACAACGCGTCCGCGGCGCTGGTCCCGGCGATCGTCCCGGCGGCCGGGCTGGAGAAGGCGAACGGCCGGATCCAGACGACGTTCGTCGTCGCGAACGAGTTCGCCGGGCCTCCGGTGGGCGGGTTCCTGCTCGCGATCGCGCTCGCGCTGCCGTTCGCGGCCGGGGCGCTGGGCCTGGTGGCCAGCATGGTCGTGCTGCTGTTCCTGCCCCGCGTGCCCCGGGCCGAGCCCGCGGCACGCCGCTCGCTCTGGGCCGACATCCGTGACGGCGGCCGCTGGTACTGGCACAGTCCGGTCGTCCGCAGCCTGTCGTTCCTCTCCGGGGTGGGGAACGCGATGACCGGTGCCAGCTACGGGTTGCTCGTGGTGATCGCCGATCGGCACCTCCACCTGAGCCCGCACGGCTACGGGATCATGCTCGCGGTGGGCGCCGTCGGGGCGGTCGTCGGCGGGCTGGTCGCCGACCGGGTCGCCCGGCTCGTGCCGCCGGCGGTGCTGATCTCCGGCACCTGCGTGATCTCCGCGGCCGCCGTGGCCGGGCTCGGTTTCGTCACCCACCCGGCGGGCGCGGCGGCGCTGCTCGCGCTCGACGGTTTCGTGGTGCTGATCCTCGGCGTCTCGATCGTGTCGACGCGTCAGCGCCTCGTGCCGTCGGAGATGCTCGGGCGCGTCAACGCGGTCTACTTCACGGTGGCGCTCGGCGGGCTGGCCGTCGGCGGCCTCGGCGGCGGGTTCCTGGCGCGGCTCGCGCTGCCGTTGCCGTTCGTCGTCGGAGCGGTAGCTATGCTGCTCACGACGGTGGCCGTGCTCCCGACGATCGGTAAGCTCCCTCGCGTGATCGATACAGCGCGGGAGAGCATCGGTGAGTAGTGCGCAGCCGCTTCCGGGACGTCCGGGCCCGGCGCCGCGGATAGGTTTGCCCTATTTGTCGCCCGGGGTCAGGGACTTCCTGTCCCGGGAGGCCGGCAGCGCCGCGGTTCTGCTCGTGGCGACCGTCGCGGCGTTGGTCTGGGCCAACCTGCCCGGTGACACCTACGACGAGTTCTGGCACGTCGAGGTCTCCGCCGCGGTCGGCACCTGGTCGCTCGACATGGACCTGCGCCACTTCGTCAACGACGCCGCGATGTCGATCTTCTTCCTCGTCGTCGGTATGGAGATCAGCCGGGAGGTGTCGGTCGGCGAGTTACGCGACCGGCGCACGGTGATCGTCCCCGCACTCGGCGCGATCGGCGGTCTCGCCGTGCCCGCCCTGATCTACCTGGCCTTCCAGCCGAGCGGCCCGGCCGCGGCAGGTTGGGGCATCCCGATCTCCACCGACACCGCGTTCCTGGTCGGCGTGCTCGCGCTGTTCGGGCCGCGCTGCCCGGACCAGCTGCGGCTGTTCCTGCTCACGCTCGCGATCGTCGACGACATCGGCGCGATCGGCGTCATGGCGATCTTCTACAGCGACCACGTGTCGCCGACGGCGCTGGTGATCTCCGGCGTGCTCGTCGTGGTGCTGCTCGCCCTGCGCTTCGCCGGGGTGTGGCAGCTGGCGCCGTACCTGCTGGTCGGGCTGGCCCTGTGGGTGGCGGTGTTCGAATCCGGTGTCCACCCGACGCTCGCCGGGGCGCTGCTCGGCCTGATCATCCCGGCCGCCGCGGTCGACCCGGCCCAGCGCCAGCGCCTGGCCTACTACGGCCGGGCCGTGCTGGAGGCCGCCACCCCCGCCCGGGTACGGCTGGCGAACACGGCCGCGCGGGCGACGGTGTCGTCGAACGAGCGGTTGCAGGAGTCGCTGCACCCGGTCAGCGCGCTCGTGGTCCTGCCGCTGTTCGGGCTGGCCAACGCCGGGGTGCCGCTGGACTGGGAGACGCTACGCGCGGCGTCGACGTCCGGCGTGACGATCGGGATCGCGGTGGCGCTGGTCGCCGGCAACACGATCGGCGTCTCGCTGTTCGCCGGGCTCGCGCTGCGCACGGGGCTGGGTGCGCTGCCGGGGCGCGTGCGCTACGGACACCTCATCGGTGGCGCGATGCTCTGCGGCATCGGGTTCACGATCTCGCTCTTCATCACCGACCTCGCGTTCGACGACGAGCGGCTGCGCCAGGACGCGAAGATCGGCGTGCTCGCGGGCTCGCTGATCGCGGCCGTGCTCGGCTCGCTGCTGCTGCGTTACCTGGGCGAGCGGCTGCCGCTCTGCACGATCGACAGCGAGGACGGGCCGCCCGCGCTGCCCACCGGCGACTGGCTCGACCCGACGATCGCACGCGTGGCCAGGGCCCGGAGCGTGGTGCTGGCGGAGCCGGCGCCGGCAGCGCCGCCGGCGCCCGCGGGGGACGCGCTACCGGTTGAGCCCGAGCGCGGTGCGTAGTTCGCGGAGTTCGATGCGGCCGGTGTAGAGCCGGTCGTCGACGAACAGCGTCGGCGTGCCGCGGACCCCCGCGGCCACGCCGGCGGCGTAGTCGGCCTGGATCGCGGGCTGGAACGCCTGCGCGGCCGGGCCGGTGACGCTCGCCGGGTCGGCCACGCCCACTTTCGCCGCCCATACCTCCAGGTCGGGGTCGGCGAGCTTGGCCTGGTGCTTGAACAGCACCCAGGCCAGGTCCCAGAACTTGTCCCCGGCGGCCTCTGCGGCCAGCGCCGCGGTCAACGCGAACGGGTGCACCTGGAACAGCGGGAAGTGGCGGAACACCAGCCGGACCCGCCCGTCGGACTCGTCGATCAACTCGTGCAGCACCGGCGCGGCCGCACCGCAGTACGGGCACTCCAGATCGCCGTACTCCACGACGGTGATCGGCGCCTCGGGGTTGCCGTAGACGTGGCGGTTCAGGTCGATGGCAGGAGCCTCAGTCACGGGCTCAACGGTAACCCGAGGCGTTACCATGCGGCGATGGAGGAGCTCTCGCTCGCCGACACCAACGGCATCCTCCGCCAGCCGTGGGTGCGTCCGTCCCGTACCAGCGCCGGCCTCGGCTGGCCGGACTTCTACGTCTCGACGCAACGCGAGCAGCCGTACGCGGCCGAGTTCGGCGGCGCCCACAGCCACCTCGTCATCCTGCACCGCGACGGGCCGGTGACGGTCAGCCGCGGTGCGTTCGCCCGCACCGTGCCGCCGGGCGGCTTCTTCGTCCACCCCGCGGGCAAGGATCTGGACGTCGAGCTCCGCGGCCCCCTGGACACCGTGCACGTCTACCTCAGTGACCACGCGCTCCAGGGTGCCCACGACGGCCCCGCCGTCGACCTCGCCGAGGAGCTCGGCACCGAGGACCCGCTGCTCGAACAGCTCGTGCTCGCGCTCGACGGCGTCCTCACCGCCTGGGAGCCCGCCGCGCGCACCTACGTCGACCAGCTCGGCAGCCTGCTGGCGGCGCAGCTCGTGCGCGGGCACAGCAACCGGTCCCCGTCGGCGGTGCCGCCGGCCCGGCGCCGGCCCGGGCTGGACGATCGCCGGTTCGCTCAGGTGCGCGCGCTTCTCGACGCCCGGCTGGCGCAACCGGTGCCGCTGAGCGAGATGGCGGCGGTGGCCGGCCTGAGCGTCAGCCAGTTCGCCCGGCAGTTCAAGGCCCGCACCGGCCTGGCACCCCACCAGTACCTGCTGCGGCTGCGCGTCGACGCGGCGGTGTCGCTGCTGCGTGACCCGGCCCGGCCGATCGCCGAGGTCGCCACCCGCTGCGGTTTCACCCACCAGGAGCACCTGACCCGCGTCCTGCGCGCCCACCGCGGCACCACCCCGGCCGCGCTCCGCCGCGGTTAGCGGTTTCGTGCAGCAGGATCGTGCAGGACCCGCGGCCGGTCGGTCGCGATACTGGGCGGGTCAGCGACGACGAGTTCGGGAGGCACCGTGCGTAGCTTCGAGCACACCGCGTCACCGGTCCGGGTGGTGTTCGGCGCGGGCACGCTCGGCACGCTGCGGTCCGAGGTCGAGCGGCTGGGCCGGCGCCGCGTGCTGCTGGTGAGCGGAGCCTCGCAGCCGGACGTCGTCGACCGGGCGGCCGACCGGCTCGGCGACCGGCTCGCGGGCCGGTTCGCCGGCGCCGCGATGCACACACCGGTCGAGGTGACGGCCCGTGCGCTGGAGTCCGCGGCCGACGCCGACGTCGTCGTCTCGATCGGGGGTGGCTCGGCGACCGGTCTGGGCAAAGCGCTCGCCGTGCGCCTCGGCGTCCCGCAGATCGCGGTCCCCACCACCTACGCCGGCTCCGAGGTCACGCCGACGCTCGGCGAGACCGGGAACGGCGTCAAGACGACGCGCAGCGCACCGGAGATCCTGCCCGCCACCGTGCTCTACGACGTCGAGCTGACCCTCGGCCTGCCGGTCGCCACGTCGGTGACCAGCGGCGTCAACGCGATGGCGCACGCGGTGGAGGCGCTCTACTCGCCGGAAGCGAACCCGGCCGTCGACGCGCTCGCCGAGCAGTCGATCCGGCTGCTGGCCTCCGGGCTGCGCCGCATCGTCACCGACCCGGCCGACCCCGACGCGCGGGCCGACGCGCTCACCGGAGCGTGGCTCGCCGGTACCTGCCTCGGCGCGGTCGGCATGGGCCTGCACCACAAGCTCTGCCACACGCTCGGCGGATCGTTCGGCCTTCCGCACGCCGAGACCCACACCGTCGTGCTCCCGCACGCGATCGCCTACAACGCGTCCGCCGCCCCGGAGGCCGTGGCCCGGGTGGCCGGCGCGCTGGGCCGCGAGCGGGACGCCGCGGCGGCGATGTACGACTTCGTCGTGGAGGTGGGCGGGCCCACCTCGCTCGCCGACCTCGGCTTCGCGGCCGGGAACGTCCCCGAGGCGGTCCGGCTGGCCACCGCCGAGCCGTACCCGAACCCGCGGCCGGTCACCGCGGACGGCATCACCGCGCTGCTCACCGACGCGCTGGCCGGCACCCGGCCGGCCGGGACGCCGGACTTCTCGTGGCTCACCGACCAGGTCGTCGCGAGCTTCGCGCACACGCCGGACCCGCGCATGCGCCGGCTGCTGACCGACCTGGTCCGCCGCCTGCACGGGTTCGCGAACGACAACGATCTCACCCAGGACGAGTGGCAGTTCGCGATCGACTTCCTCACCCGCACCGGCGAGATCACCAGCCCCACCCGGCAGGAGTTCATCCTGCTCTCCGACACGCTCGGCGTCTCCAGCATGGTCGACCTGCTCACGAACTCACGTACCACCGAGACCACGCCCTCGGCCGTGCTCGGCCCGTTCTACGTCCCGGGTCCACCGGCCGTGGCCGCGGGCGCCGACCTCTCCGGTGATCTGCCCGGCACCCCGCTCTGGGTCGACGTCCTGATCGAGGACCGGGACGGAACGCCGGTCGGCGACGCCACCGTGGACGTCTGGCAGAGCAACGAGGACGGGTTCTACGACCTGCAGCTGCCCGACCTCGAAGGGCCGGTGCTCCGCGGCCGCCTCACCAGCGACGCCGACGGGCGGGTCCGGTTCTGGACGATTTTGCCGAGCGAGTACCCGGTCCCCGTCGACGGACCGGTCGGGCAACTGCTCGACGGCACCGGCCGCCACCCCTACCGCGCGCCCCACCTGCACTTCCTGATCGAAGCGCCCGGCCACCGGCAGCTGATCACGCAGCTCTTCGTCGCCGGTGGCGCCTACCTCGACTCCGACACCGTGTTCGGCGTCAAGGACGACCTGATCGTCGACTTCGCACCCGGCGAGGGCACACCGCCGGACGGCCGCGCGCTCGACGGCGGCTGGCGCCGGCTCACCTACACGTTCCGCATCGACTGAGCGGGGTCCCACCATGTCCACTGTGGAAACCGATGTCCTCGTGGTCGGCAGCGGCCCGGCCGGCGGTGCCGCCGCGCTCCTGCTGAGCACGTACGGCGTCCCCAACGTCGTCGTCACCAAGTACTCGGCGCTCGCCGACACCCCACGGGCCCACATCACCAACCAGCGCACGATGGAGGTGCTGCGCGACGCCGGTCTCGAGGACGTCGTGACCGCGCAGGCGACACCGCAGCACCTGATGGGCGACACGCCGTTCTGCACGTCGCTGGCGGGGGAGGAGCTCGGGCGGCTGCACACCTGGTACACGCATCCGGCGCGCAAGGCCGAGCACGATCTGGCGTCACCGACGTCGATCTGCGACATGCCCCAGCACCTGATGGAACCGGTGCTCGTCAACGCGGCGATCGCGCGCGGGACGAGGTTCCGGTTCGACACCGAGTACCTGGGTCTCGAACAGGACGCCGACGGCGTGACCGCCACGGTGCGCGATCGGCTCCGCGGCGACGACTACCGGATCCGGGCCAAATACCTGATCGGCGCCGACGGCGGGCGCAGCCAGGTCGCCGCGGACATCGGGCTGCCGACGGTCGGACAGATGGGCGTGGCCGGCAGCATCAACATCGTCTTCGAGGCCGACCTCACCAAGTACGTGGCCCACCGCCCGAGCACGCTGTACTGGGTGCTGCAGACCGGCTCGGACGTCGGCGGCATCGGGATGGGGCTGGTGCGCTGCGTGCGGCCCTGGCACGAGTGGCTGATCGTCTGGGGCTACGACATCGACGGCGCGCCGCCGAACCTCACCGAGGACTACGCCCGGCAGATCGCGCACATGCTGATCGGGGATCCGTCGGTGCCGGTGACGATCACGTCGTCCTCGGCCTGGACGGTGAACCACCTCTACGCCGAGCGGTACTCGAGCGGGCGGGTGTTCTGCGCCGGCGACGCCGTGCACCGGCACCCGCCCTCGAACGGGCTCGGATCGAACACCTCCATCCAGGACGCCTACAACCTGGCCTGGAAACTGAAGCTGGTGCTGTCGGGGGCGGCCGGGCCGGAGCTGCTGGAGACCTACAGCACCGAGCGCGCGCCGATCGGCAAGCAGATCGTCGACCGGGCGAACCAGAGCATCGGGGACACGCGCCGGATCTTCGACGCGCTCGGGTTGCTCTCGACCTCCGACCCCGAGCAGATGCGGGCCAACATGGCCGCGCGCAAGGACCCGGGCGCCGAGGCGGAGAAGCAGCGGCAGGCGCTGCGTGAGGCGGTCGCGTTCAAGGACTACGAGTTCAACACGCACGGCGTCGAGTTGAACCAGCGGTACACCTCGTCCGCGGTGGTGCCGGACGGGGGCGCGGCCGAGAACCCGCGTGACGACGAGTTGTTCCACCACGCCACGACGACGCCCGGCGCCAAGGTCCCGCACGCGTGGGTGGGGCGGGGCGCGACCCGGCTGTCCACCCTGGATCTCGGTGGTCAGGGCCGGTTCACGCTGCTCACCGGCATCGGCGGCGAGGCCTGGACCGCAGCGGCCGAGGGGGTCGGCGCGGCGCTCGGCGTCGAGATCGCGGTGGTGCGGATCGGTCCGGGCGCGGACTACGAGGACCTCTACGGCGACTGGGCCGCCGCGCGCGGTGTCGGCGACACCGGCGCGGTGCTGACCCGCCCCGACAACTACGTCGGGTACCGCGTGCCGTCCCTGCCCGAGGATCCGAGGAGCGCGTTGGAGGGCGCGCTCCGGCGAATCCTCGCGCGCACCGACTAGGACGCGCCGGCGCCGGGGCCGGGGTCCGCGCGGTCGGCGCCGGGCGTCGGCGCCACCGGGCTCTCCCCGGCCGGGGCCGAGCCGGGCCCCGGCGGCGTCGGCTCGGGTGCCGGCGGCGTCGAGCCGGGCCGCGGCGGCGTCGAATCGGGTGCCGGCGGAGCGGGGCGGGGGGCCGGGAAGAGGCGGCCCAGGGCGGGGAAGTTGGGGGCCGGGCGGGCCGGGGTGGCGGCGGCCCGGACGGCCTCGATCTGCCGGCGCAGGTCGTCCTGGCTGATCGCGGTCGCGGGCGTGCCGGTGCGCGCCTCGCGCATCGCCTTGGACAGCTGCGCCCTGCGCAGCACCTCCTTGAGGTCCGCGCCGGTCAGCCCCTGGCTGAGCGTCGCGCACGCGACGATGTCGACGTCGTCGGCGAACATCCGGAACCCCGGAACCTCGTGCTCGACGATCTGCTGGCGGATCATCTTCGCGAGGATCTGCGCGCGCCCGGCCGGATCGGGGGCGGGCACCGCGAGCTTGATGTCGAACCGCCCCGACCGCACGAGCGACGGGTCGATCCGCTCCGGGAAGTTCGTCGTCGCCACCACGAACACGTTCGGGTTGGCGTCGATCAACGTGTTCATCTCCTGCTTGAAGATGCCCGCGACCGAGTTGATCGCCTGGCTCGCGGCGTCGCCGCCCTCGCTCGCGTACCCGATGATCGTGTCGAACTCGTCGAACAGCATCACGGTCGGCTCGGTGTAGCGCCGGGCGTCGCGGAAGATCTGCTTGATGTTGCGCTCGGACGCACCGAGCCACTTGTCGAGGATCTCGGTGGTGCGGATCTCGCGGAACCGCGCCCCGATCTCGTTCGCGAGAGCGCGCGCGAGCATCGTCTTGCCGGTACCGGGCGGCCCGTAGAACAGCGCGCCCTGCGGACGCTTCGCCCCCCACCGGGCCAGCGCCTGCGGGTGCCGGAACGAGGCCGCGATCTCACGCAGTTCCTGCACGATGTCGTCCAGGCCGCCGACCTGGTCGAGCGTCACCCGCTCCGGGCTCCCGGAGGTGGCCGAGACCGTGACGACCTGGCCGGTCAGCGCGTCCGGCGAGGTGGCCTCGGCGACCGCGTCGAGCACCAGACGGCAGAAGCCCTCCAGGTGCTCGACGCTCAGCTCGGCCGCCGGCACCGTCGAGCGCAGCGCGATCGTCCGCTCGGTGGTCTTCGCGGTGGCGACCAGACCGCTCGAGGAGTCCCGGACCTCGGACTCGACGTCGATGATCGTGACGTCGGCGGGCTCGGCCCCGGGAGCGGGGCGTTCGGGTTCCAGGCGGCGGGAGACGTTGGCGAGGAAACCGCCGACGCCGTCGACGATGCGGGTGGCCCAGGGATCGCCGGACTCGACCCGCTTGGACAGGAACACGCCGATCGGGTCGTTGCCGAGCACCGTGAGCCCGGCCCGGTCCGAGGGCTCGGTGCCGGTGCGGATGCTGGCGTCGAGGTACGCGTCGAGCTCGTCGCGCGTCACCGTGACCGACACCGCGCGCACCGGTGGCGGGAACGCGACCCCGCCGAGCAGCTCGACGCGCTGGCCGTCGTCGAGAACCAGGATCCGTTCGGCGTCCACGAGCGTGACCGTGGCGCCGGCGTGAGTAAAGGTCCGCAGGTCCGGACGCACCGGATAGCTGGCGTCGGTCTCCATCATTCGTTGCTACCCCACGGGGTCAACCTCAACCCGGCTTGTCCTCCGTCGTTACGCTTCCGGAGCAGAGCGCTGGCGCTGGCCAACCGGGTGCGGTTGGCACGCGCCGGCGAAGTGCCGGCGCGTCGTAGGGGCGGTAATCATCAGTTCTAGTCGAGCCGAGGTACGCATGTTCGGCAGGCGGCGACGGGAGCGTCGACCGGCCGAACTGTCCCCTGACACCCTTTTGCGCGACCGGGTCGTCGCCGGTCACACCCTGCTGGCCGAGGGGCGCACGGCCGAGGCCGAGCAGACGCTCATCGAGGCGTTGCCGCTGCTCAACGCCATCGGCCCGCACGCCAACTCGTTCCTGACGCTGCGCCTGCTCGGGCAGTGCGCACGCACCACCGGGCGGCTCGACACCGCCCGCGCCTACTACAGCCGCGCGCTCGACGTCGCCGAGGCGCTCGGCGATCCCGACCTGGCCGGTGCGGCGGTCAGCGGCATGGCGTTCGTCGAGCTCGCCGCCGACGATCTGGGCCGCGCCGACGAGTACTTCCGGCAGGCCGTGCAGCTGGTCCGCACGTTGGCGCCGGGGCCGGGCCGGGTCGCGGTGCTGCGTAACTACGCCGACCTGCTCGTCCGGGTCGACGACCCGCGGGCGGCCACGTTCTACCAGGAGGCCCTCGACCAGCCGGGGCTCGACGCCGCGAGCCGGGCGGCGATGCTCGTCTCGCTCGGGCGTGAGCTGCACCGGCGCGGGCGGGTCGCCGCCGGCACCGAGCGGCTGCGCAGCGGGGCGGCGCTGTTCGCCGAGGCCGGCGTGGACTCCGAGACGTACGCGGCGCTGGTGACGCTGGCCGGGCTGGCCCGCCCGACCGACCCCGCGGTCGCCGCGGACGCGTTCGCGCGGGCCCACGACCTGGCCCGCGCCACGCTGCCGCCGATCGACGTCCGGCACTACACCGACGGGTTCGCCGCGCGGGTGCGTCAGGTGGAGGCCGAGACCGAACGCCGCGCCGCCACCGGTGAGCTGCCCGCGGTGGCGCCGCCCGCGGTGCTGGCCGCCTCGCAGGGGCTCGGGCCGGACGGCGTGCGCTCGGTGATCATCGGTGCGCCCGCGATGATCGGGCAGCGGTCGCTGGAGGAGGGTGTCGCGCTGACCGCCGCGGGCCGCTTCGCCGACGCCGACGCGAAACTCCGGATGGCCGAGGTGATGTGGTCGGCGCTGGGCGCCGCCCACGTGCTGCCCCGGGTGTGGGTGGCGCAGGCCCGGCTGGCCGCGTCCCGGGGCGAGGCCGGTGCGGCGCGCCCGCTGCTCGACCGGGCCCGGGTCCAGGCCGCCGCGCTGGGGGACGCCCGCACCGAACTCGCCGCGCTGACCGCGCTCGCGGAGTCGGTGGTCGAGACGGCCCAGCCGCGTCCGCCGGGTGGGGAACTCCCCGAGGACCTGCGTCTGCTCGACGTGGTGGCGCACGCGTCCGCGCTGGCCGAGTTCCTCGCCGAGCGGGGCGAGCCACCCGAGACCGCGGACGCGGCGGCGGCCGCGCTGTGCGTGCGCTACAACGCGTTCGACCTGGCCGAGCACTACCTCCGCCGCGCGGCCGCCGGGGGTGGCCCGGAGGGGCCGCGGGCCAGCGCGCTGGCCGGGCTGGTGACGATCCTGACCCGGCGCGGGGTGGGCCGGGCCGAGGAGGTCGCGGCGCTGCGGGAACGGCTGGCGTCGATGGCCGACGGGAGCGCGGATCCGCTGGTCCGGGCGGCGGCCGGTGGTGCGGTGGGGCGGATCGCGGTGGCCGCGGGCGAGTGGACCGACGCGACCTGGGAGCGGCTGCGCGACGCCTGCGCGGCGTACGACGCGCTCCGGGCCCACCCGGCCGGGCCGGACCCGCACGTGGAGCCGCCGTACCTGACCGCGGCCGAGGCGGCGATCCGGCTGGGCCGGTTCGCCGAGGCCCTGACCCTGTGCGAGGCCGCACCCCCGTCGCCCGCGTCCGCGTCGCTCGCGACGCCCGTGCCCGCGGGCGCGGTGCGGGTGGTGTTCGTGCCCGGTGCGTGCGGGGTGTACGCGTTGACCGCCGTTCCCGGTCGGCCGGTGATCGGCGAGGTCGTGTCGTCCGCGCCCGGCGGCCCGTCCCCGGCCCGGTGCGCCGCGGTCGTCGACGCCGCGGCCGCACTGGCCGGACCGGGGTCCGCGCCCGTCGTCGTCAGTGCGCTCGGCGCGCTCTACGGCTCGGCGGTGCACCGCACCGCCGACGGCTCCACCCGCCCCGGTGTGTCGCTGCTCCCCACCGCGTCAGCGCGCCCCCCGCACCCGCCGACCGCGCTCCCGGGGCGGCGGGGTGCCGTGCTCGTCGACCCGGCCGGGAACGACTCGTTCGCCGGCATCGCCGGTGCGCACGCCGCCGCCCGCTGGGACACCGAGGTGCGGCCGGTCACCGCGGAGGCGCTCGGCGCGGTGCTGACCCCCGGCTCGGTCGTGCACCTGGCCGGCCGGGTCGTGGTCGACGAACGGCGCCCGGAGCGCACCGCGCTCCTCCTGACCGGCCCCGAGGGCGGCCCGGACGCCGCCGCCGACGTCGCCGGCCTGGCCGCGCTGCCCTGGGCCGGCACGATCGTCGTCCTCGGCCCCGGCGACGGCGGCGTACCGGCCGTCCTCGTCCGGACCCTCCTGGAGGCCGGCGCCCTGGCCGTGGTCGCCAGTGCCACCGCGGTGGACGGCCTCACCACCGCCGTCCTCACGTCCTGGCTCCACGACGCCCTGACCACCGCCGCCGACGACCGGCTCACGGTCGCGTCCGTCGACGAAGCCCTCGCCGCCGTCCAGAAGCGGCTGGCCGCCGCTACCGGCGACGACCTCCTCACCTGGGCCGCCGACCGGCCCGCTCTCTGCGCCGAGCAACTCTCCGTGATCACCGACCGCGCCGAACTCAAGCGCCCGTTCCCGGCCGGCGCGCCGTTCGTGACGTACGGCTAACGGCGCGCCTAGACGTCCCGGCGGCGGAACAGCGCCACGCTGCCGGCCAGCACCGCGCCGGTGTATCCGGCCACCAGCGCGACCGTCGGCCAGGCCGCCACCGAGCCCGGCGCCTCGGTCGCCCCGGCGAACTTCTGCAGCGCGGCGACCGGGGTCCCCCCGGTCACCCAGGGCTCGGCCGGCCCGAGCAGGGAGCCGAACAGCGTCGGGACGAGCAGCAGCCCGGCGACCGCGCAGATGCCCCCGGCCGCGCTGCGCAGCACCGAGCCGAACGCGAGCCCGAGCAGCGCGGCGGTCACGTGACACAGCGCCGCCCCGAGCAGCCCCGACAGCGGATTCCCCAGCGGATGGTCGGCCCGGTCGAGGAGCAGCGCGCTCCCTCCGAACGCCACCGCCGACGCGACCAGCGCGACCACGAAGACCGCCGCTCCGGTCACCGCGGCCTTGGCGAGCAGCACCGCCGACCGGCGCGGGACCGCCGCCACCGTCGCCCGGATCGTGCCTCCCGAGTACTCGGTCGAGACCATCAGCACCCCGAACGCACCCGCCCCCACCAGCCCCAGCACACTGTTGCCCAGCGCCGCGGCCAGGACCGGCTCGCCCGGGTGCAGGCTTCCGGTCAGCGCGACCAGCAGCGCGGTGCCCACGGTCAGCGCGGCCGTCACCAGCAGCGTCCCGACCGTCGACCGGATCGTCCGCGCCTTCGTCCACTCCGCGGTCAGCACGTTCATGCCGTGATCTCCGTCGCGCGATGGGAGCCGGTGCCCGCCACCAGGCGGGTGTAGGCGTCCTCCAGGGAGTCCCGGTGCGGGGTGAGCTCGTGCAGGACGATCCGCTGCGCGGCGGCGATCTCCCCGATCTGCCGCGTGTCGATCCCGGCCACCCGCAGCCGGTCCGGCCGGTCCGCCTCGGCCGTCGCTCCCGCGCCGACCAGCGCGTCCCGTAACCGCGCGGCTTCCGGTGTGCCCACCACGGTGTACGACGCCGATGCCGACGCGAGGAAGCCGGCTGTCCCGGCGTCGGCGAGCAACCGCCCGCCGCCGATCACCAGCAGGCGGTCGGCGATCAGCTCGATCTCGCTCATCAGGTGGCTGGAGAGCAGCACGGTCCGCCCCTCGTCGGCCAGATCGCGCAGCAGCGTGCGCAGCCAGCGGATCCCGTCGGTGTCGAGCCCGTTGACCGGCTCGTCGAGGATCAGCACCGCAGGGTCGCCGAGCAGCGCGGCCGCGACGCCGAGCCGCTGGCCCATGCCCAGCGAGTACGTCCTCGTCCGCTGCCGGGCGACGTCGGTCAGGCCGACCTGCCCGAGCACCGCGTCGACCCGGCGGCGCGGAATGCCGTTGCTCTCGGCCAGCCAGCGCAGGTGGTCGCGGGCGCTGCGCCCGGGGTGGAACGCCCGCCCGTCGAGCAGGGCGCCGACCTCGTGCAGCGGCGTCCGCAGCTCCCGGTAGGCGCGCCCGCCGACCAGCACCGAGCCCGCGGACGGCGGGTCCAGGCCGAGGATGAGCCGCATCGTGGTCGACTTGCCCGCTCCGTTGGGCCCGAGGAACCCGGTGACCAGCCCGGGCCGGACGTCGAACGTGAGGTCGTCGACGGCGAGCGTCCGCCCGTAGCGTTTGGTGAGGTGTTCGGTCCGGATCATGCCGGGACCGTACGAAGACTCCGGGGCCGGCGAATCCGCCCGCCGGAGTCGGCTCCTACTCCGGCCGGAGTAGGAGCCGGGCCGTCACCGCGGTGGGCGGGGCGGGTCGCCGGCCCGCACCAGCCCGGTCTCGTAGGCCAGCACCACGAGTTGGACGCGGTCACGCAGGCCGAGCTTGATCAACGCCCGGCTCACGTGGGTCTTCGCGGTGAGCGGGCTGATCGCCAGCCGGGCGCCGATCTGCTCGTTGGTCAGCCCGCGCGCGACGAGTGCCACCACGTCCCGCTCGCGGTCGGTGAGCACGTCCAGCCGCTCGACGCCGGTGAGCGCCCCGCGCAGCCGGGTCAGCTCGTCGACCACCGCCCTGGTCACGGCCGGGTCGAGCAGGCTGCCGCCGGCCGCGACCGCCCGCACCGCCGCGTACAGGTCGTCGGGGTCGACGTCCTTGAGCAGGAAGCCGCTCGCGCCCGCGCTGAGCGCGTCGAACACGTACTCGTCCAGGCCGAACGTCGTGAGGACGAGGACCCGGGTGGGGTGCGGGCCGGGGTCGGCGAGGATCCGGCGGGCGGCCTCCAGCCCGTCGTGGCCCGGCATCCGGATGTCCATCAGGACGACGTCCGGCCGGGTGCGCCGGGTCACGGTGACCGCGCTCGGGCCGTCCGCGGCCTCACCCACCACCTGCAGGTCGTCGGTGAGGTCGAAGAGGGCGCGGAATCCGGCGCGGACGATCGTCTGGTCGTCGGCGAGCACCAGCCGGATCGTCACGGCTCCTCCCCGGGAGGCAGGGGGAGCACCGCCCGGACCCGGAAGCCCCGCTCCGGCCCCGGCCCCGCGTCCAGCCGCCCGCCGACGCCGGCCGCCCGCTCGGTCATGCCCAGGATCCCGAACCCGGGCGGACCGCCGCTGCCGCCGGTGCCGTCGTCGACGACGTCCACCCGCACGGCGTCCGGACCTCGGGCGACGGTCACCACGGCGGACGTGGCCCGGGCGTGCCGGACCACGTTCGTCAGCGCTTCCTGGACGATGCGGTACACGGTCAGCCCGAGCACGGCGGGTAGCTCACCGGCGTCCACGTCGAGCCGTACGTCGAGGCCGGCCGGGCGCACGCCGTCGACGAGCGCGGGGAGGTCGGCCAGGCCGGGGAGCGGTTCGCCGTCGGCCGTCGGCCCGCCGTGGCGGAGCAGCGCGACCGACGTGCGGAGTTCGGCCAGCGCGCCGCGACTCGCCGTCCGGGCCTGCTGGAGGGCCGCGCGAGCGGCGGCCGGATCGCGGTCGACGGCGGCGACCGCGACGCCCATCTGCACGGTCACCCCGGCCAGCACGTGCGCGACCACGTCGTGGACGTCACGGGCGATGCGTACGCGTTCACGGGCGATGTCGCGCTCCCGCTCCGCCGCGGCCCGGGTCTGCAACTCGCGCCGGGCCCGGACCACCTCGCCGAGCAGCAGCGCGACGACCGGCCAGGCGAACGCGGCGCCGGGGGCGCTGGACCGGTCGACGACAAACCATTCGAGCGTGGACGACCAGAGCACCGCGGCGGCGCCGACGACAAGCGTGCGGCGGCGTCCGCTGCGTACCGCGACCGTGTAGAGGGCCACCGCGGCCGGCAGCAGGAGCAGCTCGCCGCGCTGGCCCTGGATCGTCCAGGCCGTGTAGACGCCGGCACACAGCAGCAGGGCGGGCAGCGGAGCGCGGTGCCGGACGAACAGCGCGAGTCCGGAGAGGACGATCAGGGTGTAGCTGATCGCGTCGGGTTCCGGGGTGCCGGGCGGGTTCCACCAGACGTCCATCGCGGTGACCACGAGGACCGCGAGCGTCGACGCGATCCGCATCAGCTCACCCTACTGGGACCGGCCGGACCCTCCGGGTGGTCACGGCAGCGCGGCCGGTACCACCCGCAGGAAGTCCAGCTTCCCCGCGTCCTCCGAGCCGGCCGGTGCCGTGTACGTCACGATCCGCAGATCCGCGCACGGAACCGTCAGCACGTCGCAGTCCAGCGTGATCGGGCCCACCACCGGGTGCTGGACCGTCTTCCGGTCGGCGATGTGCACCCCGACCGCCCCGGTGGCCCAGAGCTCGGCGAACCGGCTGCTCCCGGCCCGGGCGTCCGCGATCAACGCCGCGAGCTCCGGGTCGTCCGGGTAGGTCGCCGCGGCCGCGCGCAGGTCCGAGACCAGCGCCGCGTCCAGCACGTCCGGCCCGTACTCCGACACCACCGGCCAGTGCGCGAGCGCCCGCGCGCCGGTCAGCCCGAACACCCCCCGGATCAGGTTGCGGTCGGCGGGGAACTCCGCGGGATCCCCGATCAGCGCCGCCCACAGCGGGCTCCACCGGATCAGCGTCCAGTCCGCGCGGAAGACCCCGAGCGGGATCTCGCCGAGCCGGGTCAGCAGCCGCTGCACGCCGGGCGAGACGAAGTCGGAGACCAGGCCCGGCGACGGCGGGGCCAGCCCGGCCAGCCGGTACAGATGATCGCGCTCGCACGTCCCGAGCTGGAGCGCGCGCGCCAGCGCGGCCACGACCTGCGGCGACGGGGTGGTGGCCCGGCCCTGCTCGAGCCGCACGACGTAGTCGACCGAGAGCCCGGCCAGGCTCGCCAGCTCCTCCCGGCGGAGCCCGAGCGCCCGCCGCCCGCCCGCGGACGGGATCCCGACGTCGACCGGCGACAGCCGATCACGCCAGATCCGGAGCGTCTCACCGAGCGTCTGCATGCTCCGATCATCCCTCGGGAAGACCCGTCCGGCCTGGTACTGCCAGTCCTACCGTCGTGGGAGGCACTGGTAGCCCCCGGCGACCGGGCGGATCGTCGACGCCATGACCACCACGTTCATCACCGGGGCCAACAAGAGCCTCGGCTTCGAGTCCGCCCGCCGCCTGATCGAGGCCGGCCACACCGTGATCGTCGGCGCCCGCGACCCCGAGCGCGGCCGAGCCGCCGCCGCGGAACTCAACGCCCGTTTCGTCCAGATCGACGTGACCGACGACGCCTCCGTCGCCGCGGCCGCCGCCGACGTCGCCGCCCACGAGGGCCACGTCGACGTCCTGATCAACAACGCGGGTGTCCCCGGCGTCAACCCGCCGCCGGCCGAGATCACCGGCGACGACGCCCGCGCGGTCTTCGAGACGAACGTCGTCGGCGTCGTGCGGGTGACCCACGCGTTCCTGCCGCTGCTGAGCAGGTCCGGCGCGCCGGTGATCGTCAACGTCGGCAGTGGCCTGGGCTCGTTCGGTGTCACCCATGACCCGGAGCGCTTCGAGTCGACGTTCGCGATGCCGCTGTACGACGCGTCCAAGGCCGCCCTCTCGATGCTGACCACGCAGTACGCGAAGGCGCTCCCGCAGATGCGGATCAACGTCGTCGACCCGGGTTACACCGCCACCGACTTCAACGGCCACAGCGGCCCGCAGACGATCAGCGAGGGCACCGACGCGATCGTCGCGCTGGCCACGATCGGCTCCGACGGCCCCACCGGAACCTTCCAGGATCGGCACGGGGCAGTTCCCTGGTGAGCGGCGTAGGTTCGGAGCATGACTCTCAACGCCGGAGCGGCCGGCACCATCGACGTCGGTGGGGACCTCACCGTCAACCGTCTCGGGTTCGGCGCGATGCGCATCACCGGGACCGGTGTCTGGGGCGACCCGCCGGACCGTGAGGTCGCCAAAGCCGTCCTGCGCCGGGCCGTCGAGCTCGGCGTCAACTTCATCGACACCGCCGACTCGTACGGCCCGAACGTCAGCGAGGAGCTGATCGCCGAGGCCCTGTACCCCTACGCCGACGACCTGGTCATCGCCACCAAGGGCGGCCTGACCCGCACCGGGCCGGGCCAGTGGCCGGTCAACGGCACGCCGGAGCACCTGGTCAAGGCGCTCGACGGCAGCCTCAAGCGGTTGAAGCTGGAGCAGATCCCGCTGTACCAGTTCCACCGTCCCGACCCGAACGTACCGATCGAGGAGTCCCTCGGCGTCCTGATCGAGGCCAAGAACGCCGGCAAGATCCGGCACCTCGGGGTCTCGAACTTCGACGAGACCCAGATCGCGATCGCCCAGGGCCTCACGCCGGTCGTCTCGGTGCAGAACCGCTACAACGTCGAGGACCGGTCCTCGGAGACGGTCGTCGACCTCGCCGAGCAGTCGCAGTTCGTGTTCCTGCCCTGGGCGCCGATCAGCGGCGACATCGCCGCGGTGAAGGACGCCGCGGTCGACCACGGGGTCTCGCCGCGGCAGGTCGTGCTGGCATGGCTGCTGGCGCGTTCACCGCAGATCCTGCCGATCCCCGGCACCGGCTCGATCGAGCACCTCGAGGACAACATCGCGGCGGCGTCGCTGCGGCTCTCGCCGGCCGAGGTCGCGGCCATCACGGGGTGATCTCCCGGTTCCCGTTCCCGTTCCGGGCCGACACCTTCCGGTACGGCACGAACGTCGAGCGTGCCCGTGTGCCGGTGCGCACGGAGGCGGGCTCGTGGGGCTCGTCCGTGATCGACGTCGACTCGGCGTACTGCGCCGAGTTGGCCGAGCGGGCCCGGATCCTGGCGTCGGATCCGGGCCGGCTCGTCGTCCGGCCGTCGGCCGGACCGGCGTGCTGGGACGCGTTGGTCACGGTCCTGCGCGAGCTCTCGGACTCCCGTCCCGACGCGATGCGGCTGGACGTCGCGGGCGAGCGGTACCGGTGGCGCAACGACCTCCTCGGGGTCGACGTCGCCTTCCGGGAGGGCGACGAGCTGCCGGGTGGCCCGCTGGGGTTCCTCGGCAGCCAGATCCAGGACGACATCGTGCTGCTCGACCAGCGCGACGGCGCGCTGTGGATGGAAGCCGGGCTGGTCACGTTCGCGGCCGGGTGGTCGGTGGCGTTCGACGTCGGGATGACGTTCACCGAGATCCACGGGCCGGTGCCCCGGGTGCACGAGGACGGGGTGGTGGCGCGGGCCGAACGGTTCCTGATGCGCCTGCAACCCGGCGACGAGTACCGGCGCACGAACTGGTCGGCGACGCTCGACGGGCGGCTCGACCAGTCGACCGAGGCCTACCCGGTGTGGGGGCCGGTCCGGTCGGCGGCCGGGTCGCTAGCCGGGGACGAGCTGGCGCGCCGGCTGTACCTGCGGGTCGAGGTGCAGCATCTGATCCGGTTGGGCCACTCGGGGGCGATTCTGTTCCTGATCCGGACGTACCTGGCCTCGCTCGCGCGGATCGCGACCGTGCCCGCGTGGCGCCGGCGGTTCGGGCGCGTGCTCGCCGAACTTCCCGAGGACATGGCGTCCTACAAGGGTCTGGCGCCGTTCAGGGCCGCCGCGGTGGAGTGGCTGCTGCGGTCGTCCCCCGCGGCACCAGGTGCGGGGGAGTGACGACCTCGCGCTGGAGCACCGGGGTGCCTTCGATGCGGGCGATCGCACGTTCGACCGCGTGCGTCGTCATCGCGGTGGTGTCCTGCGCGATCGTGGTGAGGTCGAGGTAGGTCAGCCGGGCGAGCCGGCTGTCGTCGTAGCCCACGACGCTGACGTCGTCCGGTACGCGCAGGCCGACCCGGCGCAGCGTGTCGAGCACGCCGGTCGCGGCGAGGTCGTTGAACACCGTGATCGCCGTCGGCGGGTCGTCCAGCAGCGCGGCCACGGCGGCCGCTCCGTCCTCCCCGGTCGGTCCGCCCGGCACGATCCGGATCTCGGCGTCGAGTCCGTGCCTGCGCATCTGGTCGCGGTAGCCGCGTCGCCGCTCGGCGGTGCCCGGCGTGCGCCCGCCGTCGAGGTGGACGATCCGGCGGTGCCCCAGCGAGACCAGGTGGTCCACGGCCTGGTGCAGGCCCTGGCAGTCCGCGTTCCGGACGACGTCGACGGCGTGGTGGCGCACGTCGCGGCCGAGCGCGACGACGGGCATCCGCGCCGCGATCCCGGCGAGCGCCGAGGTCGGGGACGACGGTCCGATCACCAGCAGCGCCTCGCAGCGGTCCTGGAGCAGACCGGCGATCGCGGTGTGCTCGTCGCGGTGCGGGGTCACCGCGCTGAGCGTCAGCTCGTAGTCCAGCCGCGCGGCCGCGTCGTAGAGGCCGGTGAGCAGATCGCCGTGGAACGCGTGCTGCACGTTGAAGACGACACCGAGCAGCCGGCTGCGTCCACTGCGCAGCAGCCGGGCGCGCCGGTCGGGGCGGTACCCGATCCGGTCGGCGACCTCCAGCACCCGCTGCCGGGTGGCCGCGCTCGCGCCGGGCGCGTCGCGCATGACGATCGACACCAGCGCGGTCGACACCCCGGCCTCGGCCGCGACGTCGGCCAAGGTGGGACGCCGCGCGGTCATCGCCGTAGCGTACTGAGCGGTCCCGTCCCCGCGCGGGCGGACGTCAGCGGTGCGCGACCGCGGCCCGCGCATCCGGGTCCGGGACTACCGGCGGGCCGGCGGGCCGGCGGTCGAGGCGGAAGCTGATCACCGCGACGACCACGCCGGCGGCGGCGAGCACGGCCCCCACCCAGGCCGGGGCGGTGTACCCGAGACCGCGGGCGATCACCAGGCCGCCGAGCGCGGCGCCGAGGCTGTTGCCGATGTTCGTCGCGGACTGGTTGATCGCCGCGCCCATCAGCTGGGCGCCGGGCGCCACCTCGATCAGCCGGGCCTGGAGCGCGGGCGCGGTCACCAGGCAGGCCGCCCCCACCAGGAACGCGGCGACGAACAGCCCGGCCGGGTGCCCGGCAGACAGCGCGAACGCCGACGCGGCCAGCACCACCGAGCCGAGCCCGAGCACGATGCTGCGCCGCACGTTCCGGTCCCCGACCACGCCCCCGAGCAGGTTCCCGACCGTCATCCCGAGCCCGATCGTGGCCAGCACCCACGGCACCGCGCCCGGCGACAGGCCGGTGGTGTTCGTCGTCACCGGGGAGATGTAGCTGTACACCGCGAAGAACCCGGCGAAGCCGATCGCGCCGATCGCCGCGGCGAGCCACATCTGCGGCGAGCGGAACGCGCTCAGCTCGGCCCGCGGTGACCCGCCCGGCGCGGCCGCGATCGCCGGCACGGTGGCCAGCACCGCGACCAGCGTCAGCACGAACATCCCGGCGATCGCCGCGTACGCGACCCGCCAGCTCGTCGCCTGCCCGAGGCTCGTGATCAGCGGGACGCCGAAGACGTTCGCCGCGGTCAGGCCGGTCAGCACCGCGGCGAAGCCCTTCGCCTGGCTGCCGGGGCCGATCAACGCGGCCGCGACCATGCCGGCGGCGCCGAAGTACGCACCGTGCGGCAGCGCCGCGACGAACCGCGCCAGCAGGACCAGTGGGAACGTCGGCGCGAGCGCGGAGGCGACGGTACCGGCCGCGAACAGCGCGAGCAGGCCGACGACGAGCTGCTTGCGCGGCATCCGGGCGGTCAGCGCGGCGATCGTGGGCGCCCCGACGACGACGCCGAGCGCGTAGACCGTGATCGTCCAGCCGGTCTCGGCCACGGCGTCCGACGTCGAGCGGGCGTACTCCGCGGGGAGCAGCCCGCGCGCCATCTCGGGGAGCAACCCCATCGCGACGAACTCGGTCAGGCCGACCGCGAACCCACCCAGCGCGAGCGAGAGCAGCGCGGCGTTGCGACGCGCGCGTGACACAGCCTCCACCGAAGCCTCCGGTACGGTTCCGATGCGCACCGGTGCGCGGATCGCGGGCCAACCGCTGGTAACGCTATACCCGGATCCCTAGAACGTTCTAGAGAGGTTCGCGTCACAGCCATACTGGGGCGCGTGCTGGCCCAACTCCACTCCGCGCTCGCGGAGCCGGCTGCCGGGCGCTGTTCGAGCGCGGTGGCGGCCGCCGCGCCGTGGCTCCGGCCGTACGTGGTGGGGTACGGCGGGTACCGCGCGCTCGGCGGCCCGCCGGTCCGCCGCCGGATGTTCCCGATCACGCTCACGACGCTGCTGCTCGACGCCGACGAGGGCGCGCGGCTGGTCACCGGCGCCCGCCGCACCGGCGCGGTGCACGACGGCCGTCCCTGGCGCTCGGGGGTGTCGGTCGGCCTGACCCCGGCCGGTGTCCGCGCCCTGCTCGGCGCCGAGGCCGCGGCGGTGGCCGGGGCCACGGTCGTCCTGGACGCCGGCCTCGGCCGCCTGGCGGATCGGCTGGCCGAGCTACCCGACTGGCCCTCGCGCGTCGCCGCGCTCGACACGATCCTCACCGGGCGTCTCCGGGGCCGCCGGGTGCAGCGGACCGTCGACCGGGCCTGGTGGCGCCTGCAGGACCCGGCCGGGGTGCGGGTCGGGGCGCTCGCGGCCGAACTCGGCGTCAGCCGCCGCTACCTGGAGCTGGAGTTCCGGCGCCGGATCGGGCTGTCCCCGCAGACCGTCGCCCGGGTGGCCCGCCTGCAGCGCGCGGTCGGGGTGTTGACCGCGCCCGCCGCCACGCTCGGCGACGCCGCCGCGGTCGGGTTCGCCGACCAGTCGCACCTGAGCCGGGAGACCCGCGCGCTGCTCGGATCGACGCCGGGCGAACTGTTCGCATTCGTCCAAGACGCGGTGCGTCCGGCTCACTAGCGTCCGCGGGTATGGAGCTGACCGGGAAGGTCGCGGTGGTCACCGGCGGTTCGCGGGGCATCGGCCGGGCGATCGTGCACGAGCTGGCCCGGCGGGGCGCCCGGGTCGTGTTCAGCTATCGCGAGGCACCCGGCGCTCCCGTCGACGGCACGACCGCCGTGCGCGCCGACCAGGCCGACCTCGCCACCCTCGACGCGCTGTTCGCCCCGGTCGCCGACGGGTTCGACATCCTCGTCAACAACGCCGCGATCAACCCGGCGGCACCGATCGCCGCGCTCACCCCGGCCGAGTTCGAGCGCGTGCTCACCGTCAACACGAAGTTCCCGTTGTTCGCGATGCAGCGGGCGGCGACGCTGCTGCGCGACCACGGCCGCATCGTCAACGTCTCCACGCTGAACACGGTCGTGCCCGCGCCCGGCCACAGCCTCTACTGCGCCAGCAAAGGCGCGCTGGAGCAGCTCACCGCCGTCGCGGCCCGCGAGCTCGGGCCGCGCGGCATCACCGTCAACGCGGTCTCACCGGGTGCGACCGGGACCGAGCTGTTACACCGGACCAACCCGCCCGAGGCGGTGGCGACGGCCACCGCCCTGACCGCGCTGGGCCGCCTCGGCCGCCCGGCGGACATCGCGGCCGTGGTGGCGTTCCTGGCCGGCCCGGACTCCGGCTGGATCACCGGCCAGAACCTGCGCGCCACCGGCGGCTTCGTCGTCTGACTACGCGCCGTTGAGACCGGCGATCTTGCGGTGGTCCCAGGAGGCGATCTTGCTCGGCGTGAGACGCACCCAGCCGTGCCTGCCGTCGTGGTACATGTTCTGCTCGCCGTCGAAGTACTTCGCGGCGAACAGGCGCTCGGCCGCCTCCAGCTCGGCGATCGACTCGGCGCCGGTGCGCGGCGCCTCCCCGACCTGCTCCAGCGTTCCCCGCAGCTCGACGCCGTGCAGCTCGAAGAAGTCGTGGCCGGCGTCGACGACGACCGCCACCCGCGGATCACGCAGGATGTCGGCCCAGCGCTGGCTCTTCACGATCGAGTAGAGCCAGAGCGACGTGCCGTCCCAGACGTACCAGAGCGGTGAGACGTGCGGCGCGCCCGACGACGTGAGCGTGGCGACCCGGCAGGTCCGGCTCTCGGTGAGGAACGCGTCGAGCTCCTCCTTCGACAACGCGATCCGGCGTCCACGCTTCTGCGTGCTCAGCACGTCACTGTCGGCCACAGCGCCTCCCTCGGTCCCGATCGCCCTCCGGTTTACCGGACGGTAAGGGTCCGTGTCTCGCGTACTCCGCCAGGAGTTCCGTGCGCTGCACGTCCCACGGAGCACCCTGCTGCTCGGGATCGCGCCCGCCGAGCGCCGGGCCGCCGCGCCGGGGGCATGACGGTACGACCCGACTACCGGAGCTGAAGTCGGGGTAAGCGCCTCTCGGCGGGCGCCGAGGTCCGCCGGGGACACACCGGGAGCCCGTATGGATGTCACGAGAGTTCTCGCCGCCGACGCACCCGCGCCCGCGAGCTCCGATCCGCGGCTGATCGTCGCCGCGCTGATCGGGATCGCGGTCGTCGTCGTGCTGATCACCTGGGTGAAGATGCACCCGTTCATCGCGCTGACGGTGGGCGCGATCGGGCTCGGGCTGGGCGCCGGGCTGCCGGCCGGTGACGTCGCGGAGAGCTTCAGCGGCGGGTTCGGCGACACGATGGCGTCGGTCGGTCTGCTGATCGGCCTCGGCGCGATGTTCGGCAAGCTGCTCGCCGACTCCGGCGGCGCCGACCAGATCGTCGACACGATCGTCGGGCGGGCCCGCCCGGGCGCGCTGCCGTGGTTGATGGCGCTGGTCGGGGCGATCATCGGGCTGCCGATGTTCTTCGAGATCGGGGTCGTGCTGCTGATCCCGGTGATCATCCTGGTGGCCCGCCGGTCGGGCCTGCCGCTGTTCCGGATCGCGATCCCGACGCTCGCCGGCCTCTCGGTGATGCACGGCCTGGTGCCGCCGCACCCCGGCCCGCTGGTGGCGGTGAGCGCGTTGAACGCCAACCTCGGGCTGACGCTCGCGCTGGGCCTGCTGGTGGCGGTCCCGACCGTGCTGATCTCGGGTCCGCTCTTCAGCCGCTGGGCCGCCCGCTGGGTCGACGTCCCGGTGCCCGCGCTCTTCCAGACCGACCAGGACTCGTCGGCGGCACGCACCGACGGAGCGACGCGGACCGCCGGGACCGGCGGGACCGACGTCGAGGACGCGGCCGACGCCTCCTCCGGCACCGACGACTACCGGGGCCGCGGCGACACCGGGTCGCTGGTCACGTCACGTAAGCGGCCGAGCTTCGGCACCACGCTCGCCTGCATCCTGCTGCCGGTCGTGCTCATGCTGGCCAAGGCCATCGCCGACGTCGTCGCGCCGGACAGCGAGAGCCCGGTCAAGGACGCGGTCGACTTCGTCGGCACGCCGCTGATCGCGCTCACGATCGCGGTGCTCGTCGGCATCGTCGGGCTCGGGCTGGGCGCCGGCATGGACCGCGGCGCGATCGCCTCCACGCTCGGCGACTCGCTCCCGCCGATCGCCGGCATCCTGCTCATCGTCGGCGCCGGTGGTGGCCTGAAGCAGGTGCTCATCGACACCGGCCTCGCGCAGATCATCGCCGACACGGTCGAGGGCAGCGCGCTCCCGGTGCTGCTGCTGGCCTGGATCGTCGCCGTGCTGATCCGCGTCGCCACCGGTTCGGCCACCGTCGCCACGGTGACCGCCTCCGGGATCCTGGCCCCGGTGGCCGCCGATCTGTCCAGCCCGGAGATCTCGCTGATGGTGCTGGCGATCGGCGCCGGCTCGCTGTTCCTGTCCCACGTCAACGACGCCGGGTTCTGGCTGATCAAGGAGTACCTCGGTACCACCGTCGGCCAGACGCTCAAGACCTGGACCGTGATGGAGTGCCTCATCTCGGTGTGCGGTCTGATCGGCGTCCTCCTCCTCGATCTGGTGGTCTGACTGCAAACCTTCCTGCCGGTCGCCGACTTCGACCGCTCCGCCGCGCTGCTCGACTCCGCCCGCCTCGGCAAACAACGGGTCGAGACGCTCCAGGTGCTGCGCGCGCTCGAGCTACCCGACTACGGCTGGGCGACCCACCCGGTCGTGACGATGTGGCGCGGACGCACGGCCGGCCTGGTCGTGTACGGCCTGGCGATGGTCCGGGGCTGGCGGTCGCGCGGGTTCGCCGACAGCACCGCGGCCCCGATCGCCGAGTTCGCACCCGACGCCGCCGGTCTCACCCCGGGTGAGGCCGCGGCGGCCGGGCTGCTGCCGAGCTGGGTCGGGGACGAGGCGGTGCACCGCTCGCACCGGTCGAACCTGCGCGCCAAAGATCCCGCGTTCTACGGCCCGCTGTTCCCCGACACCCCCGACGACCTGCCGTACGTGTGGCCCCCGGCGGACGACGTCCCCCCGGCCCCGGCCCCGTCCGGGGTGCCGGTCTGGATCGTGCGTCCGTCGGACGCGCCGGCCCTGGGCACCGCGTTGTCCCTGGGCGTGGTCGGCCTCGGCACCGAGTCCGGTGTCGACGTCGACGCGACCGGTCTGGAGCAGGCCGAGCTCCGTGACCTGGCGAAGGAGCTCTCCGGGCGACGGCCGGCGAAGGCGCTCCGCCAGCTGTCGTCCTTCCTCGACGAGATGAGGCCGGGCGACCTGGTCGGTGTCCCGGTGGAGGAGGGGGCCGCGCTGCTGCTGGGTGAGGTCGCCGGCGACTACCGCTGGGCAGCGGGGCAGCCGCTGCCGCACCGCCGCCCGGCGCGGTTCACGCACGTGGTGGCCCGCTCGGCGGTGCGGCCACCGGCGACCCTGCAGGATCCGCGCGGGTTGTTCCGGGTGATACTCGACCCCGCGGAGGTTACAGATGACGGACTTGGAGTTCGGGCTCGACACGTTCGGTGATCGGAGCACGGACCTGGACGGGAACCCGATCCCGTACGCGCAGGTGATTCGGAACGTCGTCGACGAGGGCGTGCTCGCCGAGCAGGTCGGGGTCGACAGCTTCGGGGTCGGGGAGCACCATCGCGACGACTTCGCGATCTCGGCGCCGGAGATCGTGCTCGCGGCGATCGCCGCGCGGACCTCACGGATCCGGCTGCGTACCGCGGTCACCGTGCTCAGCTCCGACGACCCGGTGCGGGTGTACGAGCGGTTCGCGACGCTCGACGCGATCGCGCGCGGCCGCGCCGAGATGACGCTCGGCCGGGGGTCGTTCACCGAGTCGTTCCCGCTGTTCGGGTACGACCTGAGCGACTACGAGACGTTGTTCAGCGAGAAGCTCGACCTGGTGGTGGCGCTGCTCGAGGGTGGGCCGGTGTCCTGGAGCGGCACCGTGCGCCCGCCGCTGGTCGACCAGGAGGTGTTCCCGAAGGTCGAGTCGGGGCGGCTGAGCGCGTCGATCGGCGTCGGGGGGAGCCCGGAGTCGGTGGTGCGCGCGGCGCGGTACGGGTTGCCGCTGGCGCTGGCGATCATCGGCGGGGACCCGGCCCGGTTCGCGCCGTTCGTCGAGCTCTACCACCGGGCCCTCGCCGAGTTCGGACGCGAGCCGCTGCCGGTCTCGGTGCACTCGCCGGGGTTCGTCGCGGCGACCGACGAGGAGGCCGCGGAGATCGTCTGGCCGCACGCACGCACGATGCACAACCGCATCGGCGCCGAACGCGGCTGGCCGAAGTACACCCGGGGCCGGTTCGAGTCCGACGTCAACCACGGGGCGCTGCACCTCGGGTCACCGGAGACCGTCGCGCGGAAGATCGCCCGGACGGTGCGTGCGCTGGGCATCCAGCGGTTCGATCTGAAGTACACGAACGGGCCGATCCCGCACGAGCACATGGCGACCGCGGTCGAGCTCTACGGCACCAAGGTGATCCCCCGGGTCCGCGAACTCCTCGCCGACGACTGACCGGCGCGCCTGCCGCCACCCCGGTCCGGGCGCTCTACCGTGCTCGGATGGGGATTCCGGGGGTCGCGGGGGTGCTCGGCGTTCTGCTCGGGGTGGGCGGCCCGCACCCACCCGCCGTCCCGGTGGCGGCGGGAGCACCGCCGCCCGCGCCGCTGCCGTACGTCGGCGGGCCGCGGGGCTGCGTGATCCCGGACCCGTCGGACACCGACGGCTGCGTCACCGCGCCGATCGCGTGGCTGACGTTCCAGGTGCGCCACCGCTTCGGGGACCTCCCGGTCTCGTGCTGGGACGAGCACGCGTGGAACCCGCGCAGCGACCATCCCCACGGACGCGCGTGCGACTACACGATCGGCCGGATCGGCGCGTTCCCCGATCGTGCCGGTGTCCGGGGCGGCTGGGAGCTCGCGCGCTGGCTGCGCACCCACGCCATCGCGCTGCGCGTCCACTACGTGATCTTCCAGGGCCGGATCTGGTCCTGGGAGCACGACGGGGAGGGCTGGCGTCCCTATCGGGGCGCGGGGGTGTACGACCCGGCCGACGTCACCGGCGGGCACTACGACCACGTGCACGTTTCGACTGTCGACAAGAGACCCGCGCTGCTGTTCGCGGCCGCCGCGAATCGGACGGGTTGAGTCAAAAACCTTAAGAGATCCCATTATTCGAACCGACCCCACCACGACATCCGTACCTCGGTATCGAAAGTGCAGGGGCCTGCACGGTGTCAATGATGATCGGTCGAAGGGTGTGTCGTGGCGAATCGGAACCTGGGATGGCGGCGTAAGGCAGCAGTCGGGGTGGGCATGCTCGTGGTCTTCGGCGGTGCGACCGCGGTGGGCATCGGCGTGAGTTCGGCCGGCGAGAACGCCGCCGCGCCCCAGGCGCCGAAGGAGGACTGCGGCGGCCTGGACACCGCGCTGAAGAACAACCTGAACTTCATCGCGCAGCAGCAGGCCAACCCCGACGCGCTGTCCGACGCGCGGATCGCCAACCGGCAGGCCGTCGTCGACCTGATCCAGCAGCGGCGCGTGGTCGCCGAATGCACCGCGAACGTCGTCGCCGACGGCGCCGCCGCCCAGCCGCCCGCCGCCCAGCCCCCGGCCGCTCAGCCGCCCGCGGCGCAGCCTCCGGCCGCCGACCCGGCCGCGGAGGCACCGGCCCCGCCGGCGAACAACGGCAACGCGCAGCAGGTCTGCAACGGCAGCACGATCACGCTCTCCGGTGAGGACGGCGCCCCGGCGGCCTCCAGCAACCAATTCCCGGTCGGCACCACGCTGCGCGTGACCAACCTGGACAACAACAAGTCGATCACCGTCCAGGTGACCGGCGCGTCCGGCAGCTGCGCGCTGCTGAACAACGCCGCGTTCGAGCAGGTCCGCGAGCCCGGTAAGTTCCTGATCCGCCGCGCGCTGATCGAGCGCGTCGGCTGATCGTCCCGCACGAACCGGCCCGGGGACCCGCCTCCTCCGGGCCGGTTCTTCACGTCAGGGCACCGCCACCGTGGTGGTGATCCGCACCAGCGACGGGTCGCGGGGCGTCGAGCCGAACCCGAAGCGCACCGGCGGGTCGATCGGCGTCAGCGTCCCCAGGTCCGCGGACTCCCACGAGGCCGACGCGGCGACGATCGGCCGCACGTCCCGGGCGCCGTACCACTCGTACCGCCCGTTGCCCGCGCTCCCGTGCGTGCGTACCCCCGGCAGCACGACCCGTGCCGGCAGGTCGATCAGCCGCACCCAGGCGGGTGTACCGGCCAGCCGCGACGGCACCGCACGCAGCAGCCACCCCAGCGGACGCCGGCCGCCGGGGGTGAACGTGCACCGGAGCGGACCGGCCTCCACGACCCACTCCGGGCCCGGCCGCACGCGCACCGGCTCCACCAGCACCTCGTCGAACCGGTACGTGGCCGCGACGAACCCGGCCAGCTCGTCCGACGTCGCGACGAGCGTCCGCCGCCCCGTGGCGTCCTCGACCATCACGTCGCTGACCGGCCCGAACGGCGACTCCGGCCAGTGCCCGAGCACCAACCGGGTGCCGCTCGTCGTCCCCACGCCGCCGATCCACCCGTCGAACCGCAACCGCTGCCCCATGGGCCCAGCCTCACCCACCGGGCACCGGACCGCATCCGGAGACAATGACGCCATGGGGCACCCGATCTACCTCGACTGCGACACCGGCATCGACGACTCGCTCGCGATCGCGTACCTGATGGCCCACCCCGACGTCGATCTGGTCGGCGTCGGCACTGTGTTCGGCAACATCGACGCGCACCGGGCCGCACGCAACACGCTGGACCTGCTCGCGCTCGGCGGCCACGACCACGTCCCGGTGGCGGTCGGCGCCGAGCGGCCGCTCGCCGGGAGCTGGCCCGGTGGCCCGGCACACATCCACGGCGCGAACGGCGTCGGCGACGTCGAGCTGCCGCGCAGCCCGCGCGACCCGGAGTCCACCGCGGTGGAGCTCCTGCTCCGCCTCGCCCGCGAGCACCGGGGGCGGCTGCGGGTGCTCGCGATCGGCCCGCTCACCAACCTCGCCCGCGCGCTCGACGCCGACCCGGACCTCCCGCGTCTGGTGGAGAGCGTCGTCGTGATGGGCGGGGCGGCGAAGGCGCCGGGGAACGTGACGCCGGTGGCGGAGGCGAACATCTACAACGACCCGGAGGCCGCCGACCGCGTGCTCTCGACCGACTGGCCGGTCACGCTGGTGACGCTCGACGTCACGATGGAGCACGTGCTGGAAGAGGCCGGTCGCGCCGCGCTGCTGGACGCCGACCGGCCCCTCCCGCGCGCACTGGGCCGGATGCTCGACGTGTACTTCACGTTCTACGTCGAGGGCTTCGGCCGGCGCTGCGCCCCGCTGCACGACCCGCTGGCCGCGGCTGTGGCCGCCGCCGGGGCCACCCCCGTAATGGCCCCGACGGTGCCGGTCGTGGTGGACGCGACCGACGGCCCCGGACGCGGCCAGACGATCTGCGACCTGCGCGGCGAGCGGGTCGGCCACCCGCAGCGGCCCGGAGCCCGGTGCCGGGTGGTGCTCTCCCTCGACGCCCCGTTCGCCCCGCGACTGGTCGAGCTGCTCACTCGAACCTCGTGACGGGTCCGGGACCGAAGACAGCGCACCCCTCCGACGCTGCCTCCGTCCGCGGCCGGCGACGCTTCGAGGGTGCCGTGCCCGGCCGCCGCCGGACATGACGTGATCACGGGGTTTCGGGACCGAGGTGGCCACTGATCCGGTCGAGCACCGTGTCCCAGTCGGCCGGGGCGTGGTCGGCGCGCCACGCGATGCGCTGGTCGGGCCGGACCAGCACCAGCCGGCGGTCCCACCGGGTCCGCACCGCCCGGTCGGTGACGACGAGGTGGGCCATCGGGATCCCGCGCCGGCGCGCGACGAGCACCAGCGCGCGACCGGCCTCGTCCTCGGTCAGGTCGACGAGCGTGAACTGCGGGCCGAGACGGTCGAAGAGCTGGGTGCCGTCGTCGAGGCGCACCGCCGGGGCCCGCCCCTCGGGGAGCCCGGTGTCGTCGGGTGCGATCTCCTGGCGCAGCACGCCGGCGAGGAACTCGCGCGACGCCCCGGCGGCGGCCAGCCGCTCGACGCGACGCCGGGTCTCCAGCCCGCGCGCGACGAGCTCCCGGTCCATCAGGGCCCGCGGGCGACGCTCGGCCTCGTAGCTGTCGAGCAGCCCGGAGCCGCCCCAGCCGTTGAGCACACCGGCCAGCTTCCACCCGAGGTCCACCGCGTCACCGACGCTCGTCGCCGCGTTGGCGCCGACCGGGTAGAAGCGGTGCGCGGATTCCCCGACCAGGAACACCGGCCCGGCGCGGTAGCGGTCGGCCACCGCGAGGGCGTCGTCCCACTGGGTCACGTCGAGGATCTCGGCGGTCTCCAGGCGGTTGCCCAGCCCGGCGCGGCCCAGCCCGGCACGCAGCAGCGCCTCCGGGTCGGCGGTGACCGGATCGCCCGGCGCGACCCGCAGGTGACCGACCCAGGTGTCGCTCCCGTCGGCGCGGGCCTCCAGCGTCAGCGTGCCGACGATGACCGTCGACGGTCGCCGTTCGGTGAACCGCCGGGTCAGGTCGGGGCTGCGGAAGTACACCGAGCAGTGCTGCACCGGGTCGGTGAGCTCGGCCATCGGGATGTCCAGGCACTGGCGGACCGTGCTGCGGGCGCCGTCGCACCCGGCGACGAACCGGGTCGTGATGGTGCGGCGGGCCGCCCCCGCGCCCCGGTCGATCGCGGTCGCGACGACCCGCTCGCCGTCGACCCGCAGGCCGGTGAACGTCCAGCCGAGGCGCAGGTCGATCAGCGGGTGGTGCTCGACGGCGGCCCGCAACCCGGTAGCGAGCCGGACGCCGGACACCCGCTGCGGCAGCTCCACCGGTGCGCTGCCGTCCTCGACCTGCGCGTACCGGCCGCGTAGTTCGTCGAGGGACGGAACCGTGAGCACGAGCACCGGTGGCTCGTCGAGGCCCTGGCTCCGCCACTCCACGCCGCCGGAGTTCTCCGGCCCGACGCCCTGCGCGCGGATCGTCGCGGCCAGCCGCAGCCGCCGCATCAACTCCATGCTGCGGCTGTCCAGGTAGTCCACGTCGGAGGACTGGGGCGGGTTCACGGCCCGGTCCACGACGACGCTCGGCACCCCGTGGTGCGCCAGCTCCAACGCCAGGATCGACCCCACGGAGCCCGCTCCGACGATCAGTACCTGCGCTTCCGATGCGTCTGCGGCCACCGGACCTCCCCGTGAATCCCCCGTGTGGGAGTCATGCTGGGGTGGGCGACCGTCCGGACGCCATCACGTCTTTCCGTGATTCTCGGTGGCCACCATCATCGCCAGCGCGACCCGGCTCTGGATGTCCCACTTGGCGAAGATCTTGCGCAGGTGGCTGTCGACGGTGTGCCGGGACAGGTGCAGCTGCTGGGCGACCTGGTGGTTGGTCAGCCCGTCGGCGACGAGCAGCGCGACCCGGCGCTCGGCCGGGGAGAGCCGGCCGAGCCCGGACTCCGAGGCCACGCCGAGGAGTTGCTCGAGACGCCGGCGGGCCCGCTGGGCTCCGCAGGCGACCGCGAGCGTCAACGCCTCGCGCCGCCAGCCCCGGGCGACGTGGGGTTCGTCGGCGAGTGCGGCGGCGTCCTCCAGCGCGGCGGCGAGCGCGAGGCGGCGCGGCGTCCGCCGGAAGTGCTCGATCGCGGCACGCAGCGCCGTCAGGTCGCGGCGCCGCAGCCCGTCGGCGTGGGCCGCTGCCCCGGCCGGGGCGGGCAGCTCCGGATGGCGGCGGGCGAGCTCGCGGGTGGCGTCGGCGGCGGTCCGGGCGCGGCCGGGGTCGTCGGCGGCCAGCGCGATCCGCACCAGGGTGGCCGCGGTGCCGGGGTCGTGGGCGACCAGCATCGGCCGCTCGGGCAGCACGTCGTAGAGCGGGGCCAGCGTCGGCATCGCGGCGGCCGGTCCGGCGGTGGCGTCGACGAGCACGCCTTCGGCCCAGTCGACGTCCTCGGGCGCGGCGGTGATGCCGGTGCGGACGAGCCGGTGCATGCGGCCCAGGTAGTCCTCGGCGGCGGCCGGTTCGTCGCGGTCGACGGCCAGCCGGGTCAGCGTCGCGAGCAGCGGCACCGCGAGCTGGTGGGAGCCCAGCTGCTCGGCGACCGCCACCCCGGCGTCGGCCTCGGCCAGCGCCTCGTCGAGCTGGCCGCGGGCGGCGAGCAGCCCGGCGGTGTAGTAGTGCCAGAGCGGCGCCGACCAGCCGGTGCCCAGCCGTTCGGACTCCGCCCGGCCCCGCTCGAGCACCCGCCCGGCCTCGGCGAACCGGTCGAGCGCGGTCAGCGCGCCGGCCAGCCAGATCCGGGGGTGCCGCTGGAGCGCCTCCCCACCGGCGGCGTCGGCGAGCTCGACGGCTCCGGCCGCGTGCCGGTGCGCGGCCACCAGGTCGCCGGTGGTCAGCGCGACGAGGCTGCGCGCGGTGCGACCGAACACCGACGCGCCCGGGTTGCCGGTCGCTTCCCCGATCGTGTCGGCGCGCTCACCCGCGCGGTCGGCTTCGGCGAGCGGCCCGGCGTAGACGAGCGCGTGGGCCCGGATCGCGTGGAGCCGGGCGGCCACCGGATCGGTGCCGGACACGTGTTCCAGGCCCTGGTCGGCGTAGTCGACAGCGGTCTCGTTCCGGCCCGCGTGTTTGCACGCCTCGGCCAGCCCGAGCAGCAGCAGGGCCTCGGTGCCCCGGTCGAGCCCGGCACGCAGCACGGTGCGCCCCAGCTGCTGGGCCTCGGTCAGCCGCCCGGCCGCGGCGAGGTAGCCGACCGCCTCCGCGACCAGCGGATCGCGGCCGGGGTCGTGTTCGCCGAGCGTCTCCAGGGCGTGCCGGACGAAGTCCGCGGCGGTGCTCGGGGCGACGTCGGCGACGTCCCGGGCGGCGGCACGCAACAGGTCGACGGTGTCCCGGCGACCGCCGGCGCCCCCGGCGACGAGGTGGCGGGCGATCTCCATCGGCCGGCGCCCGTCGGCGCGGGCGATCGCGGCCGCCTCCTGGTGGAGAACGGCGGCGATCGACGGGCTGAGCGTGTGGTAGACCGCTCGGCGCACCTGGTCGTGGACGAACGTGAGGTCGCGGCCCTCCTCGGTCAGCACGCTGGCCGCGGTGGCCTGCTCGACCAGACCGATCAGGTCGGCCGGCCGCCGGTCGAGCAGGCGGCCCAGTTCGTCGACGCCGACCGGCCGGTCGAACACCGAGGCGGCCCGGACCAGCCGGCGGGTCGGCTCGGGCAGCTGGTCGAGGACCTGCCGGATCATCGCGACGAAGCTCGACGGCAGGTCGGTGCCCACGACCGAAGCGACCCCGTCGGCGACCACGAGCTGGTCGGTGACCCGCAGCGACGACATGAGTTGGGTGATCTGCAGCGGGATGCCGTCGAGACCGCGGGCCAGGGCCAGCACGGTGTCGTCGACCGCGGCCCCGAGCACCTGGGCGCAGAGCTCGCCGACCGCCTCGTCGGCCAGCCGGCCCAGCGCCAGCTCGACCGCGCCGTCCTGGACCAGCCAGTCGAGCAGCCGCCGCCCGGGGGTGTCGAGCGGTTCGGGGCGGCGGGCGAACAGCCACCGCACCGGCGACGAGGCCAGCGCCGGGATCAGCTGGCGGAGGGCGGCCGCGCTGAACTCGTCCGTCCAGTGGGCGTCGTCGATCACGACGAGCAGCGGGCGCCGGGCGGCCAGCGCCTCCAGGGTCGCGCCGAGCCGCTCCACCGTGCCGAACGACCGGCCGGCCCCGCCCGCCAGCCAGGCGAACGCGTCGGTGGGCGGTACGCACCCGCGGAGCGTCGAGCCGAGCGTCATCAGCCCGACGGCCCGGTCGAGTTCGAACGCGCGCCGGAACGCGACCGGCAGCGGCATCCGGAGAGCCGCGTCGACGGTGGCCTGGAGCAGCCGGGACTTGCCGATCCCGGCCGGTCCGGTCAGGACGGCGCAGCCGCCGGCGCCGTCGGCGGTGTCGCGGAGGGCGCGTCGCAGCACGTCGAGTTCACGGGCGCGGCCGACCGGCGGGGGAGGGCCTGGCGCGGGCACGCGGGAAAGGTTACCGGCTGCCACGGTTCCCGCTAGCCACCGTTTGCGGGCACCGCGCGAGGGCCGCCTCGGCGGTGACCGCGCGCAGCAGCCGCCGCAGGATCGCCGGTCCGTGTTCGGTGAGCACCGATTCGACGTGGAACTGGACCGATCGCACCCGCGGTGCGGCCAGCGCGTGGACGGCGCCGGTCCGGGCGTCGCGCAGGAGGCGGACCGGGGCGCCGGTCGCCGGGCAGCGCCACCGGTCGCTGCCGTGGACGGCGGCGAACGTGTGGTAGAAGCCCAGCCACTCCGGGTCGCCCCACCAGTCGACACGACGACGCAGGCCCTGCGCCGGCACCGGCAGACGCCGGATCGGCAGGCCGAGCGTGTGGCAGAGCACCTGGTGACCCAGGCAGACGGCGAGGACGGGGCGCCGGTCGGTCAGCGCCGCGCGGGTGATCGTGTGCAGGCGGGCGATGCGCGGCACGGTCAGGTCGCGGGGGTCGCCCGGGCCCGGTCCGATCAGCACCGGGTCGTCCGGCGCGAGCCCCGCGGTGAGGGCGTCGTCCGGTGCGCCGGCCGGGCGGACGGCCACGTCGACGCCGAGCGAGCCGGCGATCGCGGCGAGCATCGCGGTGAAGTCGTCGCCCGCGTCGACGAGCACCATCCGTCGCGCGGGCGGCTCCGGGGGCGGGCTGCGCCGGGCGCCGCGCCAGTACCGCGAGAGCCCCCGGTTGCGACGCCGCAGCGCGGCCGGCACGCCCGCGGCGACCGGAGGCAGCGGTGCGGGGCCGACGCCGGCCGGTGCGAACGCGGCCAGGAGGGCCTCGGCCTTGGCCCGGGTCTCGGCGGCCTCGGCGGCCGGGTCGGAGCGGCGGACGAGCGTCGAGCCGACGCCCAGCGTCAGCGTGCCGTCCGCACGCACGTCGGCGGTGCGGATGAGCAGCGCCGAGTCCAGCACGCGCCGCCCGTCCCGCCACCCGAACCACGCCAGCGCACCACCGTAGTAGCCGCGGCCGCCCCGCTCGTGCTCCGCGACCACCGAGCACGCCGCCGCCAGCGGACTCCCGGTCACCGTCGGCGCCGGGAGCGTCCGTGCCAGTACGTCACGCGGATCCCGCGACGCCGGGCCCTCGACCGCGTACTCGGTGTGCGTGACCTTCGACATCGGACGCAGCCACGGTCCCCGCAGCCGGGGTGGCCGGTCACAGATCCGCGCCATCATCTTCAATTCCTCGTCGACGACCATGAACAATTCCTCGGTCTCTTTCCGGTCGTCGAGAAAAGCGAGGAGTCCGCGGTCGTCGGGTCCGTTCTCCGGATGCCGGTAGGTGCCGCTGATCGGGCTCATCGTCGCGATTCCACCGGCATAGCGCACCTGCCGCTCGGGGGTGGCGCCGATCAACGTCCGTCCGTTCCAGTGCACGAGGAACGTCCAGTAGGCGCCGCGCTCCTGCTCGGCCAGCCGCCGGAAGACACCGAGCGCGACCCGCCGCGACCATCCCGGCACCTCGGCCCGGAACGAGCGCCGCAGCACGAAGTTCGAGCCGGTGCCCTGCCCGATGGCGTCGGTGACCACGCGCCGCACCGCCGCCGCGTACTCGTCGTCGGAGAGGTCGAAACCGCCGGTCAGCGGCGTTCCCGCACTCGTGGGCAGGGAATCGAGCGGCACCGTCGTGGCGGTCGCGACGGTCATCGCCACCAGCGGCTCGCGGTCGTCGACGGCGTCCAGCCCGCGCTCGGTGATCTGCCGGTACGGCACGATCGCGAGGACGCCGGGCTCGCCCGGTGCCGGCAGCGGCAGGTCGGCGATCCGGGGTACGACGCTCACCGCACCGGTCAGCACCTCCACCCGATCACTTCGGCTGATGACGGCGAACGCGGTGTTCTCTTCCTCCATTCCTCTGTTGTGCCGAATGCGGTGGCCGAGCCGCAACTACTCGATCGAGTAGTGCTACCCGGATCAGTAGTGGGCGCCGCGCGTCGAATTGCCTAGCGTCGGCGGCGTGATCAATTTCGCCCGGAGCGTTCGGCTCCAGCACCTCTACCGCCGCGATTCCGGCCGGTTGCTGATCGTGCCGCTGGACCATCCGATCAGCGTGGGTCCGGCCGCGCACAGTGGACATCTGGATCGGCTGGTCGGCACGATCGCCGACGCCGGTGCGGACGCCGTCGTCCTGCACAAGGGCGCGGTGCGCCGGCTGCGGCCGCACCGGTTCCGCGAGCTGTCGCTGCTGGTGCACCTGTCGGCCAGCACCGGCCTGGCCGGCGATCCGGACGCCAAGTACCTGGTCTGCGGGGTCGAGGAGGCCCTGCGTCTCGGCGCCCACGGGGTGAGCGTCCACGTGAACGTGGGCTCGGCCACCGAGGAGCGCCAGATCGCCGACCTGGCCGCGGTCGCCGACGCCTGCGACCGCTGGGGTCTTCCGTTGCTGGCGATGGTCTACGCCCGCGGCCCGGCGGTGCCCGATCCGCACGCCCCGGACGTCGTCGCGCACGCCGTGACGATCGCGGCCGAGCTCGGCGCGGACCTGGTGAAGACCGCGCTGCCGTCGTCGTCGGGCGAGGTCACCGCGATCACCGCGGCCTGCCCGATCCCGGTGATCGCGGCCGGTGGGGCGTCGGCCGACCCGGAGGAGACGTTCGAGCAGTTGCTGAGCGCGGTGCACGGCGGGGCGGGCGGGGTGGCGGCCGGGCGGTTCGTGTTCACCGCCGACGATCCCGGCGAGCGGGTGCGGCGGCTCTCCGCGCTGGTGCACGGGCGGCCGGCGGCGGTGGCGCGATGACCGGGCTCTGGCTCGACACCCGCGGGCTCGGCGACCTGACCGACGTCGTCCGCGAAGAAGCACTGCACTGCGGTTTCGACGCGATCGTGGCCGACGGGGCGGACGACCTGGCGGCGGTGCCGCCGACGGTGAAACGGGTGCTGGCCCCGAAGGGGCCCGAGCTCCCGGCCGGGACCGGGGTCGCCGACCTCGTCGCGCGGTGTCTCACGGTCGACGACGCCGACAGCCTGGCCGAGGCCTGCGCGAGCGCGCGCCGCGACCCGTGCACGGTGCTGCGGTTCACCGATCCCACGAACATCCCGCTGGAGATCGTGCTGGCCGCGGCGGCCGACGCCGACGGGCTGGTCGTCACCGTGGTGGACGACGTGGACGAGGCGGCGGTGCACGCCGGGGTGCTCGAACACGGTCCGGGGGCGGTGATGCTGGCCGCGGCGCGGCCGGGGGACTGCACCCGGCTGGCCGCGGCGCTGCGGCGCCGCACCCCGGCCCTGCCGCTGGAGACGCTGACCGTGACCGGCGTCGCGCACGCCGGGACGGGCGAGCGGGCCTGCGTCGACACGTGCACCTACCTGGCGCAGGACGAGGGGATCCTGGTCGGGTCGCGAGCCAGGGCGCTGGTGCTGTGCGTGAGCGAGACGCATCCGCTGCCGTACATGCCGACCCGGCCGTTCCGGGTGAACGCCGGCGCGATCATGTCGTACACGCTGGCCGACGACGCCCGGACCCGGTACCTGAGCGAGGTGCGTGCGGGCAGCACCGTGCTCGCGGTGGGCGCCGACGGCCGGACCCGGCCGGTGACGGTGGGGCGGGTGAAGATCGAGACGCGGCCGCTGCTCTCGATCTCCGCGGTGGCCGGGTCGGGTGAACCGGTGAACCTGATCGTGCAGGACGACTGGCACGTGCGGCTGCTGGGGCCGGGGGCGCGGGTGCTGAACTCCACCGCGCTGCGGCCGGGGGACTCGCTGCTGGGCCACCTGCCCGAGCGGGCCCGGCACGTGGGGTACCCGATCGACGAACTGTGTCACGAGCAGTGATCGACTTCCACGCCCGGCTCGACGCAGGGCTGCGCGACGCGATGGGCGCGGCCGGCATCGCCCGCGCCGCGGTCTGCGCGGGTGGCCTCGTCACGCTGGACGAGCTCTCCGAGCGGATCACCGCCGACCGGGCCGAGCCGGGGCCGGCGGCGGACAACACCGCGGTGCTGGCCGCCGCGCGGGGCAGTGGCGGCGCGCTGCTGCCGTTCTTCTTCGCCGACCCGTTCGCCGACGCCGAGGCCTACGCGACGGCGGCGGACCGGTACCGCGGCCTGGAGATCTCCCCGGCGGTCCACGGCTTCCGCTACGACGACCCGCGCGTGCGCGACCTGGTGGCGACGGCCGCGACCCACCGGCACCCCGTCTACACGGTGTGCCTGGGCCGCCCCGGTACCCGGGCGGCGGACCTGGCCGCACTGGCCCGCGCCTTCCCGCGCGTCGACTTCGTGTTCGGCCACTGCGGCTCCACCGGCCTCGACGCGCGCGGCCTCGCGGTCCTCGCGCCGCACCCGAACGTCGCCGCCGAACTCTCCGGCGCGTTCACCGCCGTCGCGCGCCTGGCGCTGGCCCGCCTCGGGCCCGGCCGGGTGCTGTTCGGTACCGAGTACCCGCTCCAGGATCCCCGCGTCGAGCTGGTCAAACTCGCGGCCCTCGACCTCGACCGCCCGACCTACCGCGCGGTCACCGACACCAACGCCCGCCGCTTACTGGGGGAGTCATGACCCTGCCCGCACTCGGGGACTGGTCCTCGTTCGAGGAGCTGGCCCGGCTCCAGCGCCCGCGGCTGGACGCGGTGCTCACGTCCGCGTCGAAGTCGCCGTTCTACGCCGCCCGGGGCGTGCCGCCGACGCTCGCCGACGCGCCGCTCACGACCAAAGCCGACCTCCGCGACGCCTACCCGTTCGGCCTGCTGGCGGTCGAGCGCGCCGCACTGGCGACCTATCACGAGTCCAGCGGCAGCACCGGTTCGCCCACCGCGTCGTACTACACCGACGCCGACTGGGACGACCTCGCGAGCCGCTACGCGCGCAAGCACGTGGGCCTCCGCGCCGACGACACGTTCCTGGTGCGGACGCCGTACGCGCTGATGATCACCGGGCACCTGGCGCACGCGGCCGCCCGCCGCGCCGGCGCGACCGTGGTGCCGGCCGACAACCGGTCGCTGGCGATGCCCTACGCCCGGCTGGTGCGGGTGCTGCACGACCTCGACGTGACGGTCACCTGGTCGCTGGCGACCGAGACGCTGCTCTGGGCGGCGGCCGCGCGGCTGGCCGGGTACTCGCCGGCCCACGATTTCCCCGCGCTGCGTGCGTTGTTCGTCGGCGGTGACCGGCTCGGCCGGGCCCGCCGGGCCCGGATCGAGGAGCTGTGGGGGGTGCCGGTCGTCGAGGAGTACGGCGCGACCGAAGCCGGGAGCCTGGCCGGGGCCTGCCCGGAAGGACGGCTGCACCTGTGGGCCGACCGGGTGGTGTGCGAGGTCCACGACCCGGTCACCGGGGAGATCACCCCGGCCGGGCGGGGTCGGCTCGTCGTCACGCCGCTCTACCGGGAGGCGATGCCGTTGCTGCGCTACGCGATCGAGGACGAGGTCGAGGTGTCCTACCGCGACTGCGCGTGCGGCTGGTGGCTGCCCGACGTCCGGGTGCTCGGTCGTTCCGGCGCACTGACCGAAGCCGAGCTGGACGACCACGTGTTCTCGCTGCCGGCCGAGTACGGCGTGCTGTTCTGGCGCGCGCGGACCGGGGAGCGGCTGGAACTGCAGATCGAGGTCGCCGACCGGTACCGGGCGGCCGCCTGCGCGGACCTGACCGCCGCGATCGGCGACGTCCGGGTGACCGCGGTCCCGCCGGGCGGCCTGGTGCCGGTCGCCCGGCTGACCGCGTGGTCGGACGTGCTGAAACCACGGTCGCTGTTCGGTCCGGGCGAGGACTGGGACACCGCCCTGCGGTACTACTGATGAGGATCGTCGTGGTGGGTGGAGGAATCGCCGGGCTGGCCACGGCCCGCGCGCTCGGCGTGCCGTGCGTCGTGCTGGAGCAGGGCTCCCCGCCGTCCGGGTACGGCCTCCAGCTCGGGCCGGCCGCGGTGCGGCTGCTGGAGCGGTGGGGCGTCGACCTGTCGTTCGCGGTGCGGCCGGCGTTCCGGGAGCTGCGCCGCTGGGACTCCGGCGCGCTGATCGCCCGGACGCCGCTCGAGGCACCGTACGCCGCGATGCGCCGCGCGGATCTGCATCGCGCGCTGGGAGCCGGTGTCCCGGTGCGCCGCGCGCGCTGCGTGGGGGTGTCCGACGCGGTCCACCTGTCGAGTGGCCGCAGCGTCCCGGCCGACCTGGTCGTCGGGGCCGACGGGTTGCGGTCGGTGGTGCGTCGGGCGGTGGCGGCGGACGAGGTACGGACGTCCGGCGTGTTCGCCCGGCGCGTGCTGGTGCGGGCCCCGTGGCCCGATCCGCCGCGGGTCCGCGTCTGGCTGGGGCCCGGTCAGCACTGCGTCAGCTACCCGATCGCGCCCGGCGTGCTCAACGTCGTGGCCGTCGGGTCCTCGTTCGACGCCTGGCACGCCGACGTCCGGGAACTGCTGGCCCGGGGCCGGGCGCCGGTGCGGCACGAGCTGTGCGACCGGGCGCCGCTGCCCCGCCGGGTCGCGGGACGGGTGGCGCTGGTCGGGGACGCCGCCCACCCGATGCTGCCCTACCTGGCCCAGGGCGCGTCCCAGGCGCTGCTCGACGCCGACGCGCTGGCCTCGTGCCTGGCGGCGGCACCGTCGATCGACGCCGCGCTGGCCCGCTACGACGCGGAGCGCACTCCTCGCGCGACCGCCCTGGCCGAGGCGGTGCGGCGTGCGGGCATCGACAACCACCTCCCGGACGGTCCGGAGCAGCGCGCCCGGGACCAGCGGCTGGCCGCCGGGGGTGACCGGTGAGCACCGGGCTGGAGGGCACGGTGGCGCTGGTCACCGGGGCCGCGGGCGGGATCGGGGCGGCGGTGGTGACCGCGTTGACCGCCGAAGGGTGCCGGGTCGTACCGGCCGACCTGCAGGCCCCGGCGGCGGTGACCCTCGACGTCCGGGACCCCGCCGCCGTCGACCGGGCGGTGGACCGGATCGAGGCGCGGGTCGGGGCGATCGACGTGCTGGTGAACGTGGCCGGCGTGCTCGCGACCGGCCCGGCGGTGGACCTGGGCGACGACGAGTGGGCCCGGGTGTTCGACGTCAACGCCGGGGGAGTGTTCCGGGTCAGCCGGGCCGTCGCCCGGCGGATGGTGCCCCGCCGCCGCGGCGCGATCGTCACCGTCGCCTCCAACGCCGCCGGCGTGCCCCGCAGCGGGATGGCGGCCTACGCGGCCTCCAAAGCGGCTGCGGCCCACTTCACGCGCTGCCTCGGGCTCGAGCTCGCCGAGTTCGGGATCCGGTGCAACGTGGTGGCCCCGGGCTCGACCGACACACCGATGCTGCGTGACATGTGGACCGGCCCGGCCGACCGCGAGGCCACGCTGCGCGGCGCGCCGGACCGGCACCGCGTCGGCATTCCGCTCGGACGGCTCGCGGAGGCGTCGGACGTCGCCGACGCGGTGGTCTTTCTCGCCTCCGACCGGGCCCGCCACATCACGATGCACGACCTGTACGTCGACGGCGGAGCCGCGCTCCGCGCCTAGGAGGTCCCGTGCCGATCCCGGCGATCGATCCGTACCCGATGCCGACCGCGGCCGAGCTGAGCGCCGGCCCGGCCGGCTGGCGGCCCGACCCGGCGCGAGCGGTGCTGCTCGTGCACGACATGCAGGGCTACTTCCTCGGGTTCCTCCCACCCGGCCGCTCGCCGACGGTCGAGCTGCTGGCGAACGTCCGGCGGCTCAAGGACGCCGCGGCCGCCCGCGGGATACCGGTCGTGCACAGCGCCCAGCCCGGCCGCATGTCCCGCACCGACCGCGGGCTGCTGCACGACGTGTGGGGCGCAGGCATGGCCGACGACGCCGGGGACCGCGCGATCGAGCCGACCGTGGCGCCCGCGCCGGGCGACGCGGTGCTGATCAAGCACCGCTACAGTGCGTTCCACCGGACGACGCTCGCGGCCGACCTGGCCGCCGCCGGGCGTGACCAGCTGATCGTCTGCGGCGTGTTCGCCCACATCGGTTGCCTGCTCACCGCGGCCGACGCCTACGCGTACGACGTCCAGCCGTTCCTCGTGGCCGACGCCGTCGCCGACTTCAGCGCCGAGGAACACCGATGGGCGCTGTGGTACGCCGCCCGCCGCTGCGCGGTGACGCCGACCACCGATCAGGTGCTGAGCGCGCTGGCGGCGTAGGTGTGGGCGAGTTCGGTCCGCGAGGCGACGCCGAGCTTCCGGAAGACCTGGCGCAGGTGGAAGTTCACGGTGTGCGGGGACCGCTCGATCCGCCGCGCGATCTGCTGATTCGTCAGCCCGCAGCCCGCGAGCGCCGCGACCCGCCGCTCGGGTTCGCTCAGTCCGTCCCAGCCTCGACCCGTCGCCGGGTCGGCCCGGCGAGCCGGTGCGCGTTCGTCCCGGAGGGCGCGGCGCACCGGGCGGGGCAGCGACTCCTCGGCCGCCGCCCGCACCAGTTCGTGCCGGAACCGCAGCGCGTCCTCGACGCCCACCACCAGCCCCGACGTGATCGCCTCGTGCACGGCAGGCACCAGCGACGCGGCGCTGCGGTGCAGCCGACCGGCCAGCTCGCGCACGTCGAACCGCACTCCGAGGGTCGACGCCACCTGCACCAGGTGCCGTGCCGTCGGCGACAGACCCGCGAGCGTCGCGTCGAGCCGTGCGCGGGTCCTGGCGGGCAGCCGGGCCGGGGCGGGCAGCCCCAGCAGAGCTTCCTCGCGGAGGCCGGTCACCAGGTCCTCGAGCGCCTGCGGGTTGCCGCCGGCCACCTCCGCGAGCGAACGCAACTCGGCGTCCGGAACCGCGCCGACGAGCGTCCCGAGCAACGCGCTCACCGCCGGCCCCGACAGCGGCCCGAGCACCAGCCGGTGCGGGTCGGCGAGCTCGGGCCCGCTCGCCCCGGTGCGTCGCGTCAGCACCACCAGGAGCGGGACCGTACGCGCGATCGCCTCCAGCTCGGGCCAGACCCGCGGGTGGATCCACTGCGGATGCTCACAGGTGAGCAGCCGCGGCCCGGTCCCCACCCCCGGTCCGGACGGCCCGTCGCCGCGTCCGGACGCGACGATCCGCCACATGCCGCTGCCGTCGATCCAGTCGGTCTCCCGCGCGGTCGACGCCCCACGCCGCCGCGCGATCCGGACGAACTCCTGCAGCAGCCGTGTCTTGCCGGCGCCCGGCGCGCCCTCCACGACCGCCAGCGTCAGCCGACCGGCCGCCGTGCGCTCCAGCAGCGACCGGAGCGCCCCCAGCTCCCGGTCCCGTCCGATCAGCACCGTCTCCGCACACCGTTCCCCCAGCACGGGATCCCCCTCCGTTTCCCCACGTGTTCCCCCGGGACAGTGTGCGTCGGCCGGTGCCCCTGAACGGCGGTCGGGCTCGGGTGGACAGCGGCGGCGAAGCGTCTTACCATGCTCGGCTCCGTGGAGATCGGGTACAGCGATGCGGAACTCGTCGCTCTCCTCGACGACGCTCCGGCTCGACGGCGTCCGGGTGTTCGCCAAACGGATCCCGTTGACCGACCGGGAGCGGGCGCGCCCCGGCGACACCGGGAACCTGTTCGGCCTCCCGACGTTCTGCCAGTACGGCATCGGCAGCCCCGGGTTCGGTGCGTGGCGCGAGCTGGCGGCGAACCAGGTCGTCACCGACGCGGTCCGCACCGGCCGGACCCGCGCCTTCCCGGTGCTCCACGGCTGGCGGGTCCTGCCGGGCCGCGCGCCGGTGGCGCCGGAGTTCGCGGACGTGGACGCGGCGGTGGCCCGCCTCGGCGGCTCGCCGGCCGCGCGCACTCGTCTGGAGGCCCTCGCGGACGCCTCGTGGAGCCTCGTCCTGTTCTTCGAGCACCTCCCGATGGCGTTGTCCGAATGGCTCCGCGAGGACCCGGTCGGGAAGGCGGAGGTCGTCGAGCGGCAGTTGATCGAAACCGCGGCGTTCCTGCGCGACCGCGAACTGCTCCATCTGGACGGTCACCGTGCGGCGGTGCGCGGCCGGGCACCTTCCCGGCGACCTGCCTCCGGTCGTCGCCTCGATCCTCGCCCGGCGCGCGCCCGCCGCCGCGACGATGAACGCGTTCTACTGGCAGCTCTTCGGCGGCGACGTACACGCGTCCTACCCCGGCCTCGAGTAGCCGACGGCATACTTGGCGCATGTTTCGCTGGCGGCGTCGGAGTCCGGACGAGCTGTACCGGGAGGGGCGGCGGCTCGATCTGCTCGGGCACGAGCTGCCGTCGGTGTCGCTGTTCGAGCAGGCCGCCGTGGCCGGTCACGGCCCCGCCTGCAACGAGCTCGGCAAGCAGCGGATCCGCGCCGGGAAGACCATCGAAGGCCTCCAGTGGCTGCGTCGGGCCGCCGACGCCGGCGTGCCCGAGGCGGCGCTGAACCTCGCCGCCGTGCACACCAGGCGGGGGCAGCTCGCGAAGGCGACCGAGCTCCGGGCGCGGGCCGAGCCCGGGCTGCGCGCGGCCGCCGAGGCCGGTGACCTGACCGCGGCGCTCGCGCTGCGCCGCCTGTACCGCGACCGGGGCGACACCGAGCAGGCCGACGCGGTCGTCACCGCGGCCGAGGCCCGCGCCGACGCGTCCGCCACCCCGGACGCCTGGTGCGGGCTCGGTGCCCTGCTCGACGACGCCGGTCGTCCCGGCGACGCCCGGCCGTGGTGGCGGCGGGCCGCCGAGGCCGGGCACGCCGAGTCGATGTACCTGCTCGGCCTGCTCCTCCACGACGAGCGCGACCCGGAGGGCCTCCACTGGCTGGAGCAGGCGGCCCGGCACGACAACGCGTACGCGATGGGGTCGCTGGCCCAGCTCGCGCTGGCCGCGGGCGACGAGCGGGCCGGCGAGAGGTGGCTGCGCCGAGCGGCCCGCGCCGGGTTCTCGGGCGCGATGAACAACCTCGCGGTGCTCCACTCGGAGCGCGGCGAACGCGCCGAGGCCGAACGCTGGTACCAGCGGGCGGTCGACGCCGGAGACCCGCAGGCCGAGCACCACCTGCGGACTCTCCGGGAGGCCTCCGGTGTCTGACGAGTTCGACGGCACCACGCTCGACACCGGCACCTGGCTGCCGCACTACCTGCCGGCCTGGAGCTCCCGAGCGGCCACCCGCGCCACGTACGAGGTGCGTGACTCGTGTCTGCGGCTGTCCGTGCCGCCGGAGCAGGCAGTGTGGTGCGACGGCGACCACGAGCCCCCGCTCCGGGTGTCCGCGGTGCAGTCGGGCAACTTCTCCGGACCGGCCGGGAGCACCGTCGGCCAGCAGCCCTACCGCCCCGGGCTCCGCGTCCGCGAGGCGCAGCCGCTGTTCCGGGGAAGTTTGCCGCACCACGGCTACCTGGAGATGCGGGCCCGGATGGTGCTCACCCCCCGCTCGATGGCGGCGTGGTGGATGGTGGGTTTCGAGGACGACCCCGCGCACTGCGCCGAGATCTGCGTCGCCGAGGTGTTCGGCAAGGCGGTCGAGCCCGGCGTCTCGGCCGAGGTCGGCATGGGGCTGCACGCGTTCCGCGACCCGCACACCCGCGAGGACTTCGCCGCCCCCCGCCTCCCGATCGACGTCTCCGAGTTCCACACCTACGCCGTCGACTGGACCCCCACCCGAGCGACGTTCCTCGTCGACGGCGAGCCCGTCCGGGAGTGCCCGGACCCGCCCGACTACCCGATGCAGCACATGATCGCGGTCTTCGACTTCCCCGGCTGGCCCTCCGACGACCCCACCACCCCGGAACTGGTGGTCGACCACCTGCGCGAGGGATGACCCAGCGCGACCACGAGGGGCCTCAACTCGGACCCTCGGCCGCCGATGACGCCGGAGATCGCATCCCCCTCCCGATCGGACGTCGAGCACCGGTCCAGCCCGGGTGCGGAGCGTTGGGATCCGGCCTGGGTGAGCTGGGGAGCGTCGAAGCGGACCCGTGGCCTGAGCGGCGCAGGTACGGCCCACCGAATGAGTAGGAAGAAGTCCGTGCGGACCCTGTGCGGGCTGGAGGTTCCGAGCGCCGCTGCCCTGGACGATCACCATCCGTTCGGAATGTCCAGCTGCGGCAACTGTGCGGCCGCGTTGGGCCGGGCGAGGCGAAGCGCCATCCACGACGGTCGCGACCTCATCGACGAGCCTGCGGTCGCAGCGAACGGGAGTTGTCCGGTGCCCTGGACGCCCGATTGGGCGGTCTGGAATCCCTCCTGGCGCAGTGGGACCTCACGCGGGGCGAGCACGGCGCACCGAGTGAGTATCGAGATTCCCACGCAGACCATGTGTGGCTTCACCATTCCGACGTCGGCGACCGGCGGCGCGTTACCGCCCGACGATGTGACGGTGTGCCGCGACTGCGCGCGTGCCTTCGGTCGGACGCGGCAGCGCGTGGGCCGGACACCCCGGCGTCTCTCCACACCTCCCACCGACCGCGTCGCTCGCGGGAGCCGTCCGCGGGAGCTGGCCGACCTGACGCCGAACTACGACCCTGATCTGGAGAGCGAGGTCTCCGTACGGGCCTACCGCGGCGGCCTGCCCGGTCTGGGCAGGCGCAACTGAGTCACGGTCGGAGCACCGTGATGCCGGGCGTGGCGGCGGCGGCCACCTCGGCCAGGGCGGACGGCCCGGCGGTCAGCGGGAGCTCCCTCGTCACCAGGCGGTCGAGCGGGAGCCCCAGCCGGAACAGCCGTGGGTAGTCGTGGGCGGCCATGCCGTGGCTGCCCAGCACCTGGAGCTCGTACGCGATCACCCGCTCCATCGGCACGACCGCGCGCCCGGCGACCGGCGGCAACAAACCCACCTGCACGTGCCGTCCGCGCCGGCGAAGGCACCGGATCGAGGCCTCGCACGCCGCCGGGTGGCCCACCGCGTCCAGCGACACGTGGGCGCCGCCGCCGGTCAGCTCGAGGATCTCGTCGGCCGACGAGGGATCCAGCACGTGCGCGGCGCCGAACGACGACGCGAGCTGCCGGGCGTCCGCGGAGGGATCAGTGGCGACCACCCGGGCACCCGCGGCCACCGCGATCGCGACGGCCGACAGGCCGACGCCACCGCAGCCGTGCACGGCGACGAACTCGCCGGCGCGCACCCGCGCGACGTCGGTGACCGCGCGGAACGCGGTCGCGACCCGGCAGCCGAGTGCGGCCGCGTGCACCGGGGAACCGGTGACACGCACCAGGTTGACGTCGGCGTGGTCCAGCGCGACGAACTCCGCGAACGAGCCCCACCCGGTGAAGCCCGGCTGGGTCTGCTCGCGGCACACCTGCTGGTTGCCGGTGGCGCACTCCTCGCAGGAGCCGCACGCGGTGACGAACGGCGTCGTGACCACGTCGCCGACTCGCCAGCGCCGCACCGAAGCGCCGACCGCGACCACCGTGCCGGCCAGTTCGTGCCCCGGTACGTGCGGGAGCGTGATGTCGTCGTCGTGCCCCTGCCAGCCGTGCCAGTCGCTGCGGCACACCCCGGTCGCGTCGACCGCGACGACGACGCCGTGCGGCGCGGGCGACGGGTCGGGCACGTCGGCGACGGAGAGCGGGCCACCGAACCGTGAGAACAGGACGGCCTTCACGGCAGCGGCGCCTTGTCCGGCGCGACCCAGCGGTCGCGGCCCGTGGCCAGCGCTTCCGGCGAGTAGTAGCGGAGCAGCAGATCCTGGTCGAGCAGCGCGGGGTGGCCGCGCAGGAACGTGTCGAAGTCGGAGCCGACCAGCTCCACCCAGGCCCGGGTGACGGTCGCGTGGTACCTCGCCCCGCCGACGCGCCGGATCCCGTCGCTGATCAGCTCGGTGGCCCCGGGCACGCCGTACCTGCGGACGGCCAGCCAGGTCAGGTGCAGGTGTTCGCGATGGCCGAAGCGCTCGGCGTCGGTCATCACGTCGTCCAGCAGGGCGTCGAAACTCATCGGGAAACCTCCGTGAGTGCGTCGAGTCCGGCCCGCAGGCCGGCGAGTTCGTCGGGTGGCAGCGCACCGAGCGCGCGTTGTTCGAGGTCGCGGATCGCGTCGGTGACGACAGCGGCCGTGGCCCGCCCGGAAGGGGTGAGTTCGATCAGCACGACGCGGCGGTCACCGGGGCGGACCCCGCGGGTGATGTGGCCGCGCCGTTCCAGACGGTCGAGGACGCTGGTCAGGGTGGTGGGGCGGGAGCCGACGTCGGCGCCGAGCTCCGAGACCGTGCGCGGGCGCCCGTCGGCGAGGTTCGCGAGTGCGTTGATCTCGGAGGCGGTCAGGTCCAGATCGACGAGTTCGGCCGCGAGGACCTGGAGGGTGGCGTGGGTGGCGCGCTGCAGCGCGAGGAGCGGCGACCAAGTCACGAGATCGGACTATACGATTTCGTAGTTTCACTGTCGAGGGGGTTCGGTGTCGAGCGGGGTCCGGCGGGGAATGCCCCAGCCGTCAGTACCGGGCGAAGGAGGGGCCGTGAACACGCCGAACCAGGAGATTCTCTACGCGATCCGCGAGGAGATCTCCGAGCACCAGCTGAGCATGAACGCCGGCGGGCTCGACGCCGGCATCGGCGGCGCGCTCATCGACACCAGCCGCGCGCAGTGGCAGCAGGACCCCGACCAGGTCGTCAGCCTGACCGCGGCCCAGCTCGCCGCGGCCATCGCGACCGCCAAGCACCAGGGCATGGAAGTGGCCTACGAGGCGGCGCAACGCGCGGGTGCGGTGGCCAGCTAACCTCGGTCCTCCGCCGACCGGGGAGGGCACAACTACATGTCGGGCACGCGCGTCGCCGACGGACCGGCGCCGGTCCGGAGCGCGCAGCTCAGGGTGCTCGCCGTGGTCCTGCCGGTCTATGTGGTGTTCCTGGTGGTCTACGTCCTCGCGCCGGAGGACTCGGACTACGCGGTCTCGCTCACCGCGGAGACCGCGAAGCCGGTGTACCTCTCGGTCCTGATCGGGATCGCGGCCGCGCTGCGCGGGTCGGCGCTCTCCAGCGGCGGGGCGGCCGTCCGGCGGCCGGTCACGGCCCTGCTCGGCGCGATCTGGCCGCTGCTCGCGTTCGCGGTCGTCGCCCAGCTGGCGGCCGTCGGCGGCGTCGCGCTGTACCACGGGGCCGGGATCGCGGTGGGCCTGCTCGCGGTGAGTGTCGTCGCGCTGATCGCGCAGGTCGTGCTCGCGGCCTGGCTCGGCCTGATTCTGTCGGGGGGTCCCGCTACCTTCGCGCTCGTGGGTATCTGGGTGGTGTGGCTGCTGCTCCCGGGCTGGCTCGGCCTCCCGGTGGTCACCCAGCTCAACGGGCAGTTCGCCGGCTGCTGCGCCGGCGACGAGACCTGGTACCGCCCGGCCGCGGTGGCCTCCGCCGTCGTCGCGGTCGGCCTGCTCGCCGGCGTGCTGGCCGCCGTCCACCAGGCCGCGCACACCGCCCGGTCGGTCGCGCTCGCGGTCACGGTTCCCGTCGTGGTCGCCTCCGTCACCGCACTGCTTCTTCCCGACGCGACGCGCAGCGCGACCGCCCGCCCCCGCCCCGACGACACGCGATGTTTCGACGGCGACGTGCGCATCTGCCTGCGCCCCGAGCACGTGGACGCGTTGGCCGAGGTCGGGGTCGCGGTGTCCGAACTGGAGCGGGGCTGGGCGCCCTACGGGGTGCGGATGCCCGGCACGATCAGCGAAGCCGGCGGGCCGGGCCGGGTGCGCTTCCAGTGGGGCCCGGAGCACGACGCGGACCTGGTGCGGTACACGCTCGCGCTGAACCTGGTCCCGACGCCGGACGGGTGTTACCGGGAGCCGCTGCCGCCGGAGCACGACCGGCCGCTCGTCGCCGCCGTCGACCACGTCACCGCCTGGTTGCTGTTCACCAGCGGCACGCCCCGGTGGTCGGCCGACGAATCGGTCGAGCCGGTCCTGACCGACCGGGCGAACCTGGACGAGGTGTTCGACGTGCTCGACCGGCCCGACCCCGACCAGGCCGCCTGGTACGCGAAGGAACTGGCGACGATCGAGTCCTGTGGTGGCCGGGACGGATGAGCCGCCGGGAAGGGCGCGCGGATCGGCGTCGCCATGCCTGATCCTGGTAACGGGCGGCAGAAGGAGACGGACAGTGAGCGAGCCGGCGAACAACACCGCGTGGCGGGACAGGTTCGGCGACATCTGGGTGCGCAGCGACGAAGCGGCCAAGCAGCGGTCGGAGACGCTGGGCACCCTCGAGGACTTCCACTGGTGGTCGTTGTGCGAGGGCCCGGCCTGGGACGACCAGTTGCGAGGCAGCGTCGGGGTGGCCTCGCCCTGGTCGTCGGTGGAGATGCACGGGCCGCTGGAGGCGGCCGACAGCGGTCTGGTGCAGCGGGTGATCGACGCGCTCAACCGCGAGATCGGCTAGGGCAGCCCCGGTCCGTCGAACGGCGGGAGATCGGACGCGTCGCGCGCGAGCTGGGCCAGGTGGAGCCAGTCGCTGGGGGAGAGGTACTCGAACTCGCCGCGCAGCCGGTCGGAACGCACGTCGACCACCCGCAGCGTGGCGGCCACCGGGTGCGAGCTGAACGGGTCGATCTCCAGGAACACGTCGCGGACGCCGGCCGGGAGCCGCAGCGCGTCGGACTCCACCGTGAGCCGGGCCGAGAGGCCGCCGGGCGAGATGTCGAGCGTCGTGCCGTTGAACCGCACCGGCCGCTGCGGACCGGGCGCACCGGCGCCGGCGAGCGCGGGCAGCGAGACCGTGGTGCCACGGATCGGGACGACGAGCGGCATGCGGTGCGCGTCCCGGCGCTGCCACGCGGGCGGGATCTTCGACATCTTGAGCGTGACCGTGCCTTCGTCCACGTCGAGCGCGGCGATCGTCCGCATGACGCCGAACGGGGTCGGGATGCTGATCATCCCGCGCTGCGGCGGGGCGTCCGAGCCCATCACCAGCACCGAGATCTGCTCCTGGTCGCCGACCTCGGCCGCAGCCAGCGTCAATAACTCGACGGCCTGAGCAGGGCCGGTGAGGATCAGCTGGGTGCCGGCGGGCAGGGGGATGGTCATCGAAAGCTCCTCGTGGGGGTCGTGTTCCCCACTCTCCGGCCAGTTCGCGCCCTCAGCCACGATTTGGGTGAGTTCGCAACTAAATTGCACCTGGGGTGGCAACCGGGGTGAGAACCTCCGCGCGACCGTGCGGTAGGGTTATCCCGTCAGCGCGCCAGCGGCGCGACGACATTCGGGCTGTAGCGCAGCTTGGTAGCGCACTTGACTGGGGGTCAAGGGGTCGCAGGTTCAAATCCTGTCAGCCCGACAACGGCAAGGGTTTCCGCAGGTCAGATGACCTGAGGGAACCCTTTTTCGTGTTCAGGAACGTTCGTCGAGGTCGAGCACGCCGCTGCTGGACTCCTTTACTGGGATCGGTCGCTGCGGACCGCCAACCACCCGGAGACGACCCGCTACAACTACCTGCTGGCCGCCGCGCGGCTCGCGCGGTATCTGGAGGAGCAGTCGCCGGATCCGGACGCCGACGAGGCGGCGGTGAACCCCGCTGCGGTGACGCGGGCGCACGTCGAGGCCTTCCAGGCGTGGATGGTCGAGACCCGCTCGGCAGGGACGGCGTTGAACAAGCGCAAGTGCCTCAAGCAGTTCTTCGGCTGGCTGCAACTGGACGAGGAAGTGATCGACCGGTCGCCGATGCGCCGGATTCGGGAGCCGCGGACGCCGGTGAAGCTGGTGGCGGTGCTCGGGGACGAGACACCGCGAAGCTGTTGGCGGCTTGCCGCGGGAAGAGCTTCCTCGCGGTGCGGGACACGGCGCTGATCCGGCTCTACCGGTCGACGGGGACGCGGTTGTCGGAGATAGGCAACGACTCGGTGCATCTGCACGGGAAGGCGCGAAGGACCGGCGGGTGCGGTTCGGGCCGAAGACCGGCAGGCATTGAGCCGGTATCTGCGGGCGTGAGCCACGCATCCCGGGTCGCAGTCGCCGGAACTGTGGCTGGCGCGGGACGGTCGGGCGTTGCGGCCCAACGGGATCAAGATCCGGCTGCGGCGCCTCGGCGAGACCGCCGGGGTGGCGCACGTGCACGCGCACCGATGGCGGCACGGCTTCGCGCACGAGTGGAAGCTCGCCGGCGGCGACACCGGGGATTTGATGGTGCTGCTCGGCGGGGCGTCGGCGGGCATGCCGCGCCACTACGGAGCGCGCCCAGCGGACGCAGGCCCGTCTCGGTATCGGCGAAGCGTTCTGGCCGCGCGTCGGCCGTCGTCGGGCCGCCCTGGCTCGACGGCGGCCTTCACCGTCCGAGAAGAGCGCATGGCCCGTGTCGGCTTGGCCGTTGGGGACTGAGGGTTCGGAATCCCGCGTGGACGTGACTACGTCGTCACGATGTTGAAAGGTTGACTGCGGGCATGTACCGGGGCCTCTCGCCCGTCAGCCGGCGGCGCGGGCCGAGGCCAAGGCCCGGTGCAAGGAACAGACGGTACGCGGCAGGTCGGTGCGCTCCTGCTCGGTCAGCGCACCGCTCAGAGCGGCCTCCATCGTGCCCCACATTTCGGTGAGCCCGGGTCGCAGGGCGCGTCCGGCGTCGGTGAGCGAGACGACCATCGCCCGCCGGTCGTGGTCGGCGGGGCTGCGGGTGACCAGCCCGGCCTCTTCCATACGGCGGATGCTGCGCGAGATCGTGGAGTGGTCGGAGCCGAGGGAGGCCTGCAGGTCGGACTGGGTCTGGCCATCGGCGTCGTACAGGCGCATGAGGATGAGCTCCTGGCCCGGATAGAGGCCGAGCCGGAGGAGCAACTCGGTGCCATAGCCGAACATGGTCCGGCACATCGCGAACAGCCCGAAGCTCAGCGGCGCGTGCTCGACCAGGGTCGGTGGGTTCATCGGCCGGCCTCCTCAGTGATGTCTGCCATCTTGCAGGACGCGCCCGACCCGGCATATATGTGTCTAGACAAATTTTGTCTGGCCACATAATTTTTCGGAGGCACCGATGTTGGAGAACAAGGTCGCGCTCATCACCGGCGGTAGCCGCGGAATCGGCCGGGCGATCGCCGAACGGTTCGCCCGCGACGGCGCGATCGTCGGCATCGTCTGGTCCCGCAACGAGGCGGCCGCCCGGGACACCGTCGAGCGGATCGTCCGGGACGGTGGCCGGGCGTTCGCCCTGCACACCGACTTGGGTACCCCGGGCGACGCGGGCCACCTGTGGGCGGCGTTCGACGAGGCGGCCGGAGACCTGGCGCCCGGCGGCGGGCTCGACATCCTCGTCCACAACGCCGCCAAGGGCAGCTTCACCCGGCTGGAAGGGCTCGCCGAGGACGAATTCGACCGGGTGTTCGCGACGAGCGTGAAAGCGCCGTTCTTCGTCACCAAGCTCGCGCTGCCGCGCTTGCGCGACGGCGGCCGGATCATCAACATCTCCAGCATCGCGGCCACGGTCGCCAGCCCGGAGCTGATCGCCTACGCCGCGGCCAAGGGTGCCCTGGACGCATTCACGCACACCCTCGCCCAGCAGCTCGGACCCCGGAGGATTACCGTCAACGCGGTGTCGCCCGGCGTCACGCTTACCGACAACAACGCCCACCTGCTTACCAATGAGCCGGCCGCCGCACAGGCCACGGCCCGCGTCGCCCTCGGACGCCTCGGCGAGCCGGAGGACATCGCCGACATCGTCGCATTCCTCGCCTCCGACCAGGGCCGCTGGATCACCGGCCAGGTCATCGATGCCTCCGGCGGCACTCAACTCTGAACCTCCGGCGGCGATCGGCGAGCGCGGCGCCTTCGGCCTCGCGCTCAAAGCCGGAGGCCGGGCCTGCCCGCTCGTCCCGCCGACCCGGGCATCCGGTTTCGGTCGGCACGCTCAGAAGTTCGCAAGACTGCTACCCGGCAGGGTTAATCAGCTTCGCGCACGAGTTCAGCTCGACGGCGGCGATACGGGCGACCTGATAGTGCTGCTCGGATATGCCGCGGCACTACGGGGCGAGCGCGTCGGCCGAACGCGCCCAACAGCGACTGGGTATCGGCGAGCAAGTCTGAGCGGTCAGGCTGATGCGGTCGCTGGGCGACACACCGTTGCCCAGCGGCCGCGTTGGTCTAATTTAAACGAGTTCGCGGTGAGCAGGAGCCACTCAGCTGGACGCATCCGGTGCGGTGCTGAAGACCAGCAGAGCGGTATGGATCGGGCGTTGCTCGCGGAGAGTCCTTTCGTGATGAATGACGGCGCGTCGAGCGGCCGGCGTCGCCAAGCGCACCGCGAGGGCGAGTACCTGCCTTGGTGCCTCGTAGCGTTTGATTCGCTCGTCCCGCTCGCACGGCCGTGGGGTTGCGGCTGGCCCTGAGCCTGAGCCACGAGGGTTCTGCCGCTGACGGAGTACGGACTCCTCGTTTTCGAATCGATGACTTCGCTGAGTCTGACGCCCTGACAGCTGGTCCGACGTCGACGCTGAACCGGTCGACCGGCGAGTGGCTGTCGGAGATCGGCAAACACGGGCGCTGTCCCGGTACTTGCGGGCCCGGGCGAGGCAGCCGAGGGCTCAGCTTCCGGCATTGTCGTTGGCCGAGCCGAGCCGAGCGGAGCCGAGCCGAGCGGAAGGCGCTGCGGCCCAACGGCATCACGCAGCACATGAGCGAGCCCCACCGCGCGCGACACGAACCACGAGTCGCGGGCCGAGCCCTTCTGGGTCGGATGGGTCGTCGTTGAGTCGCCGACGGCGATGGGTACGCCCGGCCGCACTCTTCGGGTCGCACTCCGAAGGCGGAGTGCGCATCGGGGGAGTGGCTCCCGCGCCGTCACCTTGCTGCAGCCGGAGCTCCGCGGCGGCTTCTGCCGGCCCGGTCCTGGACACAGCGCCCGCCGTGGGCGGATCCGAGCTCAGGCCACTCGGCGTTGGTTCAGGCCATCGACAGGACGTCGCGGACCAGCCGTCGCGCGTACTGCTCGTCCGCGGGCAGGGCGAAGACGACGTGGTGGTACAGCGGCGCGATGACGTGGTCGAGGATCTGCGGGACCGTCGGCGTCTGCTCGCCACGCTCGTGGGCCCGGCGGACCATCTCCGCCGCCTGTTCACCCCGCTTCTCGGTGACCGCGCAGTGCACCACGAGGTCGACGCGGGCGGCGACCATCGCACGCATGTAGCGGACCCGTTCGGGGCGGGTGACGTCGCGCGCGATGACGCTCGCCCACGCCGTCAGGTCCTGCTCGAACGACCCGGTGTCGGGCAGCGCGTCGCCGTCCCGGGTGAGGGCGGCGACCGCGACCTCCTCGAGCAGCGCGTTGACGTCCGGCCAGCGGCGGTACAGCGTCGTCGGGTTGATCCCGGCCCGCTCGGCGATCACCGGGAAGCTGATCCGGTCGGCTCCCGTCCCGACCAGCTCGCCGACCGCGGTGTAGATCGCGGTGAGCACCCGGTCACTTCGTCCGCCGGGGCGACGTGCGGCTCCTCGGTCAGACACCCCACGATCATACGTGAGCACGTTTGACCGGCCCGAACGACGGTTAAAGCAAAGATTATTGCTTTTGACGGAGGTCGCGTGCTCACTCGTCCAGTCTCCTACGTCGTCGCCGGGGCCGCCGGTGCCGCGACGCTGACGGCGGCCTCGGCGCCGTCCCCGCTCTACCCCGTCTACCAGCAGCTCTGGGGCTTCTCGGCCTTCACGTTGACGTTCATCTTCGCCGTGTACGTCTTCGCGCTGCTCGCCGCGCTGCTGACCGTCGGATCGCTCTCCGACCGGATCGGACGCCGGCCGGTCGCCTCCGGAGCCCTGGTGCTCCTCGCGCTGGGCATGCTGCTCTTCGCGATCGCCGGAGGCACCGGTGACCTGACCCTCGCGCGCATCGTGCAGGGATTCGCGGTCGGCGCCGCCACGGGCACCACCACGGCGATGATCACGGACTCCGCACCGAACCCGCGATCCGCTTCGATCGTCAGCAGCTCGGTCCCCGCGCTGGGCATCGCGATCGGGGCGGTCCTCGCCGGTGCGCTGGTGGAGTTCGCGCCGCTGCCGCGCCAACTCGTCTTCTGGATCCTCGGCATCGTCTATCTGGTGCTGGCCGCGCTCGTCTGGCTGACTCCCGAGCGGGCCCGTTCCGATGTGGCACCGCGCGAATCGATCTGGCGGTCGCTGCGACCCAGCGCCGGACTGCCGCTCGAGACGCGGCCGGTGTTCCTGTCCCTGCTGCCGTCCATCGCGGCGACATGGGCGCTCGCCGGACTGTATCTGTCCCTAGGGTCGTCGGTGCTCGGCACCGTGCTCGGCGTACGCAGTCATTTTGTCGTCGGCATCGTGCTCGGGGCGTTCTTCGCCGCCGGGATCGCGGGCACGCTGGCATCGACGGTGACGCCGCCCCGGCTGCGGGAGGGGTTCGGCTACGGGACTCTCGCCGTCGGCGTCCTGATCACGGTCGTCGCCATGCTGACCGGTACGTTGACGCTCTACGTGGTCGGCTCGGTGTTCGCGGGATGCGGCTTCGGTGCGTCGTTCCGGTTCGCCCTGGGAGCGCTGAGCGTGGCCGCGCCGGAGGCCCGGCGCGGCCAGGTGTTCGCGACCATGTACATCGCCAGTTACCTCGCCTTCAGTGTGCCGGCGCTCGCGGCCGGTCTCGCCGTCGAGCGGTTCGGTCTCCAGCCCACCGCCGTCGCGTACGGGGCCTTGGAAATCGTCCTGGTCGTCCTGGCCGCCGTCGCCGGAATCATGCACGGCCGTCGGGCCGGTGGCTCCGAGCCTCGGCCGGCTCGGGCCCCGTCGTTGAGTTTCCGCACCTTCCGCACGGCTCGTCAGGCGACGCACTACGTCGAGTCCGGCCCGGCCGACGGACCGCTGATGATCTTCTTGCACGGCTGGCCGGCCATCGGGTTGATGTGGCGCGCCCAGCTGGAGGCGTTCGCCGCCGACGGCTGGCACTGCGTCGCCCCCGACCTCCGCGGCTTCGGTGCGTCCGCCGCCCCGGCGGCCAACGAGGACTACGCCATCAGGGAGGTCGTGGCCGACCTGGGGGAGCTGCACGACCAGCTCGGGGGAGGACCGGCGGTCTGGGTCGGGCACGACTGGGGCTCCATCGTGGCCGGCGCGGTTGCCGCCCATGCGCCCGAGCGCTGCCGCGGCGTCGTACTGACCTCGTGGGCGTACTTCCCGGACTCGAACAGCCTGGCCACGCTCGTGCCGCTGGTCGATCGGACGATCTATCCAGCCGACCGCTACCCGGACGGCCAGTGGGACTACTACCGCCACTACACCACCCACTTCGACGCCGCGGTCGCGGACCTCGATGCGGACCCGGCCGCCACTCTGGCGTCGATCTATCGGCCGGGTGACCCCGACGCGCTCGGCCAGGTCGCACCGACCGCGACGGTCACCCGGGACGGTGGCCGCTTCGGCGGCGAGCACCACGCCCCGCCGACCGCGGCCGACCCGGCTCTCTGGCCCGCCGAGGACTTCGACGTGCTGGTCCGGGCGTTCAAGGCGCAGGGCTTCGGCCCGTCCTGCGCGTGGTACACCAACGACGCCGCCAACATCGCCTATGCCCGCGAGGCGCCCGACGGTGGCCGCCTGACCCTGCCGGTGCTGTTCGTCAACGGCGACTGGGACGCGATCTGCACCGTGACGGGCAATCACCAGGGTGACCCGATGCGCTCGGCCTGCGCGGACCTGACCGAGACGAGTCTGCCTGCCGGGCACTGGTTGCCGCTGGAGCGCAAGGAGGAACTGGTCCAGACCGTGCGAACCTGGCTCCGGGGTAAGGATCTGCAGTTCGTCGCGGGCGAACGGCCGGATCGGGGTAGGTGACCTCGCCCTTCACCAGGGAAACGTACGCTTCCGCGAATTCCCGGACCTTGCCGAGAGAGGCGAGATCCAGCTGGAGGGTTGAGACACCAGCGGGCACGTCACGCCCAACGCCACGGGCCCCGACCAGGATCGACGGCACCGGTCATCACCACGAGGCGTGGACTGTCGCTGTTGGAGGGATCGCTCTCGATGCCGTGCCCGTGGGGCAACGTCAAGAGCGGCTTTCGACCTGGCCGGCGATGATGACTTTCATGCGGTGCAGGACGTCGAGCTGGGCGGGGTTGTACAGCTCGGTGATTGCTTGGCCGATGATCGCCCAGTGACGCGGCCCGCGGCCCGCTTTGCCGTCCTCGGCCACGGCCATCAGGTCCGGGTGCCGCTGTTGGTGCTGGTGAACCTCGGGCGCGTACCGTTCGGCCAGAAGTTGCCGGGTCTTCTCGTCGGCGTCGGCGGGCAGCGAGTCGAACTCGCGCGCGCAGGCGGTGCGCGGGTGCGACATCAGCGCCTTCAGCTCCTGCATGACCCAGGGTTCGAAGACTCGTGAGCCGAGCATGGCGATCGTTCGATCGCTGCCCGTAAGGTCATCGGCGACTCCGCCGAATCCGGGCGGCAGCTCGGTCAGGTGCTGCTGCTTCCGGATCTCCGCCAACTCGGCGCGGGTGCGCTCCTTGCGTTCGATGTCAGCGGCCGTCGCGGAGTCGAGCGCGCTGAACAACTGCTCCGCGTCCTCAACCCGATGCTGCGTGGCCGCGATGTCGGACAGCCTCATGCCGAGATCAGTGAGCCGGCGGATCTCCAGGAGCCGGACGAGGTGGGGCAGCCGGTACTGCTTGTAGCCGTTGGCCAGCCGCTCCGGCTCCGCCAGCAGACCGATCGCGTGGTAGTGCCTCACCGTTTTCACGGTGAGGCCGGCGATCTCGGCCAGTTCTCGTGTGCTCCAGCCGCGCCTCGTGCGCGTCGGCCGATCACGCCCCCGTGGGGCACCGTCACGAGTTGCGTCAGGCGCTGTGCCCGTCCCGGGCGGGTGAAGGGCGGCGTACATGCGCTTGATGACGTCGATCTGGGCCGTGTTGTGCAGCTCGAGGATTCCCTCGATCACCACGGACCACGGGCCCATGTCGAGGCCGGTCGCGGCCCGTTCCGCCACGTCCTTCAGCCGAGGGTGGCTGTGGACAGTGCGGATGACCTCGGGCGCGTACCGCTCCGCGAGACTCTGCCGTGTCTGCTCGTTCGCATCGCCGGGCAGGGTGTCGAACTCTGTCGCCGTATCACTTCGCGGCGTGGACATCAGCTCGCGCAGGGTTTCGACGACCGACGGGTCCAGCAGCCGGACGGCGACAAGCACGAACGCGTGGGTGGCCCGCGACCGGCTACCGACGTGACCGTCGAAACCGGACGGTAGGCCGGCCAGGCTGACGTCACCCATGATCAGCGCCAGTTCTGCCCGGACCCGTTGCTGGTGTTCGATGCTCGCCGCCAGCTCGGCGTCCAAGGCGCGGAAGGTCTGTTCGGCGCCCTCGCCCGAGCCCTCGATGACCGTGATCTCCGGCAGTGACACTCCGAGTTCTACGAGGCGGCGAATCCGCAGCAACCGGATCAAGTGCGTGGTCTCGTACTGTCTGTACCCGTTGTCGGCCCGGTGCGGCTCGGGCAGCAGCCCGGTCCGGTGGTAGTGACGGACGGTCTTCACCGTGGTGCCGGCCACCTCGGCCAGCTCGCGAGTGCTCCACCTGATCTTCATCCGCATCCGGCCCTCAGCCGATCGGTGAAGTTGCCGCGTCGGCCCGAGGCGCCGGCCAGGGGTGCGAAGCGTGATGCGCCCAGCTTCACCCTTGCTGCGATTGGCGATGGAATTCCGGATCTCTTTCTCGTCGGAGGGGTCCTGGTCGGTGAAGGTACCCGCGACAGCGTCAAAACGGAAGCGGACGTCCGTTTCCGATTCATGTACAGTCGACGGCGCACACCGAACGCGCCGTTGGAAGCTCGAGGTCCCCGTGGACTCCCAGACCCGCCGTATCCCGCTCAACGCGACCTTCGCCGTCCTGGCGTCGTCGGTCGTCGCTTTCACCTTGATGCAGTCCTTGCTGACGCCCGTCCTCGCGACGATGGTGACGGTCCTGCACACCAGTCAGGCCACCGTCACCTGGGTTCTGACCGCCTACCTGCTGGCGGCCTCGATCTGCACGCCGATCATGGGCCGGATCGGCGACCTGCTGGGCCGGCGAGGTGTTCTGGTCTTCGTCCTTCTGGCCCTGTCCGTGGGGTCCCTGCTGGCGGCGGTGGCCACGAACATGACGGTGATGATCATCGCCCGGGTCGTCCAAGGCCTCGGCGGTGGCGCTCTCCCGCTGTCCTTCGGCATCGTCCGTGACGAGTTCCCAAGGGAAAAGGTCGCCGGTGCCGTTGGGTTGATCGCCTCGTTGAGCGCGGTCGGAGGGGGTCTCGGCATCGTCCTGGCCGGTCCCATCGTCGACCACCTGGGCTACCGCTGGCTGTTCTGGTTGCCCATGATCGTGACGCTGGTGGCCGCCGTAGCCGCGCGCTTCCTGGTGCCGCCCTCACCGGAACGTCGCGGCGGAACGGTGAGCTGGCTGCCCGCGGTCCTGCTCTCCGCTTGGCTGGTGTGTCTGCTGCTGGCGATGAACCATGCACCCGCCGAGGGCTGGGGCTCACCGGTTGTCATCGGCTTGCTGGCCGGGGCGCTC